>MKUB01000100.1 GCA_001898545.1 Sphingomonadales bacterium 63-6
AAGTTCCTGCGCGACGATCTCGATGGCATCCAGCTCTATTGCCGGTTCGGCCTCAGATTCCGGCACAAACTCCGCAGCGAAATCCTCTTCCGGCTCCTGAGCCCAAGCGGGCGTGAGATCGCTCTCTTGCGAAACGGGCGCATCCATTGGCGGGCCGAGATCCGCCATCGCGGAAAGCGGGCGACGGCGCCGGGCTTCCGGCAGGCTCTGCGTCGGGGGTTCAGCCCGTTCGCGGCGAGCTTCACGACGGGCGCGCGCTTCCTCGTCCCGCTTGCCACGCGGAGCTATAGCCCGCGCCGCGGCATAGCCAGCCAGTGCACCGACAATCCCGGCGCCGAGCGAAACGAGCAGCCGCGCGGTAAAGCCAAGCGGGGGTGCGGCAGCCGGAATGATGGCTGAAATGCCACTCGATTCGACGATTCGCTCGAAGGCATGGCCGGGCAGAACCAGGAAGCCGAGACTGAAGAGAGTGGCGAACCATAGCGCCACAATCGCCGGAAACAGGCGATGTGAACTGATTGACGCCTTCGGGTGATTCGCTGCCACTTGTGTCAAAACCCCTGTTTTCCGGCCAGTGTCGCCTTGTCCCCTACGCCTTTGAGGCGCTTAGCCTGCGGCGATAATGGGGTTCTTTGCAAGGGGATCTAATAAGGCTTGGTAAACGGGTTGATAACGAAGCACGTTGCGGGCCCAGTCGTGATCGCGTTCCACATGGGCCCGGCCCGCTTCCCTTATCGCTGGCCAGTCTTCCCGCCGGGACAACAACGCCGCCAGCGCCTCGGCACAGCCAGCCGGATCGTCAGGGGGAAACAGGATGCCGGTTTGCCCGTCCGTCATCAGTTCTCGGTGCCCGCCGACGTTGGATGCGGCCACGATCTTGCCTTGTGCCATGGCCTCCAGCGGCTTGAGCGGAGTGACCAGATCGGTCAGCCGGCTGTGCTTGCGTGGATAGGCCATTACATCGCACAGCGAATAATAGCGCTCCACTTCGCCATGCGGCACGCGGCCCGCGAAGAGAATCGCCTCGCGCACCGGGCTCGCCTCGACCTGCGCCTTCAGAGCCTCTTCCACCGGGCCACCGCCGACCAGCAACAGGCGAACACCTGGATGCCGGGCGATGAGAGCGGGCATGGCGGCCACCAGATCGTCCAGCCCTTCATAATCGTAGAAGCTGCCGATGAAGCCGATGACCGGGCCGTCGGCGATGCCAAGCTGCGCTGCCAGCGCCTCGTCACGGGGCAGCGGCTTGCCGAACAGGGCAAGGTCCACCCCATTGGGCATGATGGAAATCTTGCCGGGATCGACCCCACGCGCGATCAGGTCCGCGCGCAATCCCTCGCAGATCGTGACCACGCGGCCTGCCCCCGCGACTACGCGGTTTTCGAGGCTGCGCGTCAGGCGATATTTGAAGGAACCTTCCTGACCGGTGCCATTGCCCACGGCGGCATCTTCCCAGAAGGCGCGAATTTCATAGACCAGCGGAATGTCCAGCTTCCGGCTCGCCCGCAGGGCCGCCAGGCCGCACAAGGCGGGCGAATGAGCGTGGAGGATGTCAGGCCGCCACTGGGCGCACAGCGCCTCTATCGACTTGGCCAGAGCGGCGATTTCGCGCCATTCGCGAAACACGACGGGGCCTTGCGCTTCGCCCAGACTGCGGTGGAATGTCAGGCCGTCGACGACCTCCACCTCGGGGCCGGGGGCGACATGCCGCTGCCCGGTGATTCCGCGCACTTCCATCCCCGCAGCCTGCTGCGCCTTAAGAATTGCGCGCGTGCGGAAAGTATAGCCGCTATGCATCGGCAAGGAGTGGTCAAGGACATGGAGTATCCGGGTCATCGCGCGTTTCCCTGCCATCACAAGCTTAACACCGCGTCAACCGGCTACTGCTAGGGCCCGGCTTCGTACTGTTTGGGGGCCCGCCCGGTGATCGACTATTTCGCGATTGGCCTGACGCATGGATTGATTGCGCTTGCCGCATGGCGATTGCTGTCGCGCGCAGATCTGGATGACGATGCCGCCGATCCGGCCGCGCCGCGCCACAGGTCCTGGCGGCGGCGCAAGCCTGCCGCACCGGAGGCCGACGCTTCCGATGCTTGACGCTTTCCTGTTCCTGTTCGTGATGGGCCTGCTCGCGCTGGGCCTGCGCAAGCCCTTCATCTGGGTGCTGGCCTATCTCTATATCGATATCGTCGCGCCGCAGAAGATCGGCTGGACCTTCATGCAACTGCTGCCCTTCTCGTTGATCGCCTTTGTGGCGGCCTTCGCGGGCTGGCTGCTGGCCGACAGCAAGGAAGGCAGCCGCTTTACCTTTCGCCAAGGGCTGATCCTGGTGCTGCTGATCTATTGCGGCATCACCACGCTTACGGCCGATTTCCCCAAGGAGGCGCTGGAGAAATGGGGTTGGGTGTGGAAGGCGACGGTCTTCGCGATCTTCCTGCCGCTGACCCTGCGTACGAAACTGAGGATAGAGGCAGCGGCGCTGGTGATGGTTCTTTCCGTCGGGGCGATCATCATGTCGGGCGGCATCAAGACGCTGCTGGGCGGCGGCGGCTATGGCGAGCTCTATTTCTTCGTGAACGACAATACCGGGCTGTATGAAAGCTCGATCATTTCCTGCGTGGCCATTGCCATCATTCCGCTGATCCTGTGGCTGGCGAAATATGGCACGGTCTATCCAACCGACTGGCGGGTGAAGCTGGTCGCCGCCGGGCTGATCTTCGCCGCATTGCTGATCCCGGTGGGCACCGAGGCGCGCACCGGCCTGCTGTGCATCGGGGTGCTGGCCGTGCTGATGCTGCGCAGTGTGAAGCGCCGGTTCCTCTATATGGGGCTGGGCGCGGTGGCCCTGCTAATGGCGGTCCCTTTCCTGCCCCAGAGCTTCACCGAGCGGATGAGCACTATCGAGAAGCATGAGGGCGACGAATCTGCCTCCACCCGCGTGGCGGTGTGGATGTGGACGCTCGACTATGTGAAGGACCATCCCTTCGGCGGCGGGTTCGATGCCTATCGTTCCAACAGCTTTACCTACAAGACGCGGGTGACGCTCGACATGGGCAGCGGCATCACGCAGACCGAGACACAGGACGTGACCGACAAGGCGCGCGCCTATCACTCCAGCTATTTCGAGATGCTGGGCGAGCAGGGCTGGCCCGGCTTCATCCTGTGGATCTGGCTGCATGTGCTGGGCCTGTGGCAGATGGAACTTCTGCGGCGGCGCTATCTCCAGCGGGCGAAGCTCAATCCTCGGCCGGAGGATGCGTGGAAAGGCCCGCTGGCAACGGCGCTGCAACAGGCGCAGGTGGTCTATCTGGTGGGCTCACTGTTCGTGGGGATCGCTTTCCAGCCCTTCATCCTGATGCTGATCGGGCTGCAATGCGCGCTCTGGTCCTACCTCAACCGGATTGATTCGCCGGCCAGGAAGCGCATCGGGCATAAATGGCGGGGCGCGCCTCCGCCGGTGAGCCCGGATGCCGTAGCGGCAGAGGCTGGCGCGTTGCACTGAGCCTCGCAATGGGCCATGAATCCTGAAATTCCGGCACTAACGGAGAGGCGCAGGACATGACCCCCCAGGATTTCGCAGCCAAGGTAGGCGAGACTATCGGCACTTCCGAATGGCTGCTGGTCGATCAGGAAATGATCGACAAATTCGCCGATGCCACCGGCGATCACCAGTTCATCCATGTGAACCCGCAAATGGCGGCGATGACGCCCTTCGGCGGCACCATTGCCCATGGGTTCCTGACCCTGTCGCTGATCCCGGTGCTGACCGAGAAGAGCGACATCCAGAAGCCCGAAGGGCTGAAGATGGCGCTGAACTATGGCGGCAACCGCGTGCGCTTCCTCCAGCCGGTCCGCTCCGGCAAGCAGGTACGCGCCCATTTCAAGCTGGTCGGCATGGTGGAAAAGCGTCCCGGCCAGTGGGAGCAGACGGTGGAGATCACGCTGGAAATCGAAGGCGAGAGCAAGCCCGGCTATGTCGCCGAATGGATCAGCCTGCTGTTTTTCTGATCGCCGCCTTACACAGTTCGAAGAGAGGATTCCGCCATGCGTGATGCAGTCATAGTCTCCACCGCCCGCACTGCCATCGGCCGCGCCTATAAGGGCGCCTTCAACGCCACGCAGGGGCCGACGCTCGGCAGCCATTCGCTGAAAGCCGCGGTCGAACGGGCCGGAGTGGAGGGCGGCGAGGTAGAAGACCTCGTCTGGGGCTGTGCCCTGCCGCAGGGCAGCCAGACGCCCAATATCGCCCGCCTCGTGGCGCTGCGCGCCGGACTGCCCGTCACGGTTCCGGGCATGAGCGTGGACCGGCAATGCGCCTCCGGCCTGATGGCCATCGCCACCGCTTCCAAGCAGGTGGTGCTGGACGGCATGGATATCGTGGCCGCCGGCGGGCAGGAATCGATCAGCACGGTGCAGACCAAGGAACTGCGCGTGGCCTTCGACATGGAACTGATCGCCATGCACAACGCAACTTACATGCCGATGCTGCAAACGGCCGAAGTGGTGGCCAACCGCTATGGCATCAGCCGCGAGGCGCAGGATGCCTATGCCCTGCAATCCCAGCAGCGCACCGCCGCCGCGCAGGTAGCGGGTAAGTTCGATGACGAGATCGTTCCCGTAGCCGCCACCATGGCCGTGGCGAACAAGGAAACGGGCGAAATCACCAAGCATGAAGTGACCATCGCCAAGGATGAAGGCAATAGGCCCGAAACCACGCTGGAAGGCCTCGCCTCGCTCAATCCGGTGGTGCCGGGCGGCGTGATCACGGCAGGTAATGCCAGCCAGCTTTCCGACGGTTCCAGCGCTGTGGTGGTGATGGAAGCTGCACTCGCGGAAAAGCGCGGGCTCCAGCCGCTCGGCCGCTATGTCGGCATGGCGGTTGCGGGCACCGAGCCTGACGAGATGGGCATCGGCCCCGTCTTCGCCGTGCCCAAGCTGCTCGAACGCCACGGGTTGAAGATGGACGATATCGGCCTGTGGGAACTCAATGAGGCTTTCGCCGTGCAGGTGCTCTATTGCCGCGACCGGCTGGGCATTCCGGATGAGCTGCTCAACGTCAATGGCGGCTCGATCTCCATCGGCCACCCCTATGGCATGACGGGCGCGCGCTGCACCGGCCACGCCCTGATCGAAGGCAAGCGCCGGGGCGCAAAATATGCCGTGGTGACCATGTGCATCGGCGGCGGCATGGGCGCGGCGGGCCTGTTCGAGATATTCTGAGGCAGATGCGGGACGGGGGCCAAGTTTACACAGGACGGCCCCCGAAACCCTGTGACCGCTTCCGGTTATTTTATTTCTTTTTCAAAGACCTGCTTTGAAATTCAGGTGCAGCGGATGTGACTTTTCGCGCTAGGGCTGTGTCACGCCCGTTTTGCAAGTGAAAATGCCGACGATGGAAAGAGCCGCCGGTACGGTAGCGCGCAGGGGGTGCTGTAGGAAAACGGGAATACCTCTTGTCACCCCGGCCTTGTGCCGGGGTCCAGCTTGAAAATGACAAAGAGCATAGCTCAAGTCAGCTAGGACCGTTTTCAGACCATCGCTCCGTAACCGAGCAACACCGCTTCGCATTCCAAACCGCCCCACCAGGGCCCCTCCCCCATCGGCGCTTCCAGAATCTCTTGGATTGTGAACCCCATGCTCACTTGCCCTTCGGCGAATTTACCAAGGCGGTATGCTTGGGATGTTTCATAGGGTGGGTCCCTATAGGGCAGGTTGTAGATGAGTGAAAACGCAACTGTAATGGTCGGCAGATGCGGGACATCGGCTTCCGGATACGGTAGCTTGATCCATACTTTCCTCACCAAATGAACTGCTTCATTAGGAGCCACATTTTGCCCACCGTGGTCTCCTGGCCTGCGAGCTCGGTAGCGGGCAAAGCAATCCACTAGCGAGTCACTCATTTTTCGCCCGTTGCTCTCTGGGGCATCGGCATAAACCATTAAATTCAATGCTGGATTATGACCGCAATTCTTTACTTTCAAATCTGCCGAAATGACTATTAGCAAATGCTCAGGAAGAGACATCGCCGAAATACGAAACTGAGTATCAACAATCGCCAGCCAAGGACGCTGACCTGCTTCCGCGAGTTTCAGGGACTTGTTCGTTTGCAGCAGTGCGTAGGCTGCTAACCCGATACCAAGGAACGATAATGGGACGGAGATGGCGGTGATAATAACCTGCCACCAAGCCGGGTCCGATGTATCGAAGATCATCACCGCTCCAAAGACTGAAACCTCATTACCCAGAGAGAACGGCATTACCGATTAGGTCGCAAGGTACTGGATGGTTTCCAGTCCCGAATGCTGGGGATACCCGATCCACGCTTAGCTGGACCCCGGCACAAGGCCGGGGTGACAGACTGGGATCACGCCACCGCGTGCAGCTTCGACCCCTTCGCGCCCGGATTGGCGCGCATCCATTCTTCCACCACCGGGGCAATGCGGGTGCGCCATTTGCTGCCGTTGAAGATGCCGTAATGGCCGACATTGGGGGCGAGGTGATAGAGCTTCTTCGCCTCGGGCAGATTATGCGCCAGGTCCAGCGCGGCCTTGGTCTGGCCGATGCCGGAAATATCGTCCCGCTCGCCCTCGATTGCCAGCAGCGCCGTGTCGCGGATCGCGCCCAGATCGATCAACTTGCCGCGATGGACGAGCTTGCCCTTCGGCAGCGAATGTTCCTTGAACACATGCTCCACGGTCTGGAGATAGAATTCCGCCGTCAGGTCGCAGACGGAGAGATATTCGTCATAGAACGCCTTGTGCGAAGCTGCCCCGTCGCCATCGCCTTCGATCAGATGATTGAAGTATTGGTAATGGCTCATCAGATGGCTGCCCAGATTCATCGCGATGAAGCCGGAAAGCTGCAGAAAACCGGGATAGACCTGCCGCCCCGCGCCCGGATAGGAAACCGGCACGGTGGCAATCACATGGTTGCGGAACCAGCTGAGCGGCCGGTCGGTCGCCACATCGTTCACGCTGGTGGGCGATGCGCGGGTATCGATAGGGCCGCCCATCATGGTCAGGCTGGCCGGGCGGCAGGGGTGATCTTCCGCGCCCATGATCGCCGTTGCGGCATAGGCCGGGACCGAAGGCTGGCACACCGCCATCACATGGGTGTTCGGGCCAAGGAAGGTCAGGAATTCGATCAGATAATCGATGTAATCGTCCAGATCGAAATGGCCCTTGTGCATGGGCACCATCTTCGCATCGGCCCAGTCGGTGACATAGACGTCCTGATTTTCCACCATCCGCGCCACCGTGCCGCGCAGCAGCGTGGCGTAATGGCCGCTCATCGGGGCGACCACCAGCAGGCGCGGCGCGTCTTCAGGCAGGCCGTCGCGGCGGAAATGCTTGAGGTCGCCAAAGGGTTTGTGGAGCACCACGCTTTCATTCACGGGCCATTCCTGCCCATCCGCCAGAGCGGGGCCGAGATGCCATTCCGGCTTGCCGCGCGGGGCATAGGCATGGGCGAACACTTCCAGCGCGCTGGCCATAACCGGCGCGGCGCCGGCATAACCGAGCGGATTTGCGGGATTGGAGAGAAATTCCGCCCAGACGGAGGCCAAGCTGCTCGCGCCCGAGAGCATGGCGCGCTGAATTTCGTAAGTGTGGTAAAGCAAGCGACGATCCCCTTTGGGCCGACTCCGGCGGGCCTGAAATGGCCCTTTCCATCTATTGTGGGCCTTTTCATTTCATTGTGCAATGCAGCAAGAACGAGCTGTGCCGAAGTGAGCTTCTTCCTGCCCTTCTACGCGTCATTCCGCTTCATTCCGCCGCCGCTTTCGGCTAGGCGCGCGGCATGGCACGCGCACCCCAGAACCGGCCCGATGTAGAACCCGCAAAAACGCTCGGCCCGCTGGGCATGATCTGGCAGGCGGCCATGCGCTATCCGGGGCAAGTGGCCCTGTCGCTGCTGGCATTGACCATTACTGCCGCGGCCACACTGGCGATCCCGGCGGGTTTCCGCCTGATTATCGACCGGGGTTTTGCCGAAGGCGGCAATCCGGCAGATATTGCGCGCTGGTTCCGCTATCTGTTCCTGATCGTCTTCGTGCTGGCCATCGGCACGGGCTGCCGGTTCTATTTCGTCAGCTGGCTGGGCGAGCGGGTGATCGCGGATATCCGCAAGGCCGTGCAGGCCAATCTGCTGCGCCTGTCGCCGGGCTTCTTCGAGGAAAACAGCCCGAAGGAAATCTCTTCCCGCATGACGGCGGACACGGCCCAGATCGAACAGGTGGTGGGCACCACCGTTTCGGTGGCCCTGCGCAACCTCATCACCGTGATCGGCGGGGTGGGCTATCTGTTCTATCTCGCGCCGCAGCTTACCCTGATGCTGGTGGTGGCGGTGCCGGTGGTAGTGCTGCCCATCGTCTGGTTCGGGCGGCGGCTGCGCAAGATTTCGCGCGAGAGCCAGGACCGGGTGGCCGATGTCGGCGCCATGACTACCGAAGTGCTGGGCGCGATGAAGATCGTGCAGGGCTTCAATCAGGAAGGGCGCGAGGCCAGCCGTTTCGCCGAGATTGTGGAGCGGACCTTCGACACAGCGCGTTACCGCATCCTGCTGCGCTCCATCATGACCGCCATCGTCATCCTGTTCATCTTCGGATCGATCACGGCCCTGATGTGGCGCGGCGCGATCCAGGTGGCAGAAGGCGCGCTGAGCGGCGGCACCATCGCCGCCTTCGTGCTGACCGGCGCATTGGTGGCGGGGGCCTTCGGCTCGCTGACCGAAGTTTATGGCGATCTGCTGCGCGGTGCGGGCGCTGCCAGCCGCCTCAACGAATTACTCAAGGAAAAGCCCGCCATCGCCCCGCCCGCGCGCCCGCTGGAACTGCCGGTTCCGCCGCGTGGCAGCCTGGCCTTCCAGGGCGTGACCTTCCGCTATCCCACGCGGCTGGAAGTGGCGGCGGTGCAGGATTTCGACCTGACCATCGAACCGGGCGAGACAGTGGCCATTGTCGGCCCCTCCGGCGCGGGCAAGTCCAGCCTGTTCCAGCTGGCCGAGCGTTTCTATGATCCGCAGGCGGGCACGATCCGGCTGGACGGTGTGCCCCTGACGAGCGTCGATCCGGCGGAAATCCGCCGCCGCATGGCGCTGGTGCCGCAGGAAGGCACTCTGTTTGCCGCCAGCGCGCGCGACAATCTGCGTTACGGCGCATGGGACGCCAGCGAGGATGCGATCTGGGAAGCGGCCCGCGCGGCCAATGCGGAAGAATTCCTCAAATCCCTGCCGCAGGGCCTCGATACCTATCTGGGCGAAGGCGGCGCGCGTCTTTCCGGCGGGCAGCGCCAGCGCGTGGCGATTGCCCGGGCCCTGTTGCGCGATGCGCCGATCCTGCTGCTGGACGAAGCGACCAGCGCACTCGACGCGGAGAGCGAACGGCTGGTGCAGCAGGCGCTCGAACGGTTGATGGAACACCGCACCACGCTCGTCATCGCGCACCGCCTCGCCACAGTACGCGCGGCGGACCGGATCGTGGTGATGGATGGCGGACGCATCGTGGAGCAGGGCACTCATGCGGAACTGACCGCGGCGGGCGGGCTCTATGCGCGGCTGGCCTCGCTCCAGTTTGACGATGTCGCGGTTGCCGGGGCGAAATAGCGCTTTCAGGGGCTTGCATCGGGCCGGGTTTTTCGACCAAGTAACAAGTGCAACCGATTAACGGCGGCACCTTGCTGTCCTATGCCGTTATGGCATTGCCATGTTCCCCTGCGGAGTCTGCCGCCCCCTTGGCCGGCTCCGATCTGCCAAAGGGCTTTTGATGATCCGTTCCCTGATCCTTGCGGGTGCCTCGGCCGCAGCGCTTGCCGTTTCCGCCCCCGCTTTTGCCGCCCCCGCCGCTTCCGGTCCCGCCTTGGACAAGCTGGAGCATACTTCCGACGCAGCGGCCCCCGCAGAAGGCAGCGCAGCCCCGGAAATGACCTTCGGCGCATGGGGTTTCGACCCAACCACGCTGGATCAGTCAGTGAAGCCGGGCGACGATTTCTTCGCTTTCGTCAACGGCAAGTGGGTGAACGATAATCCGATCCCGCCGGAATATACCCGCTATGGCGCGTTCAACTATCTCGATGAAAAATCGAAGACAGATGTGAAGGCGCTGATCGACGAGCTGGTCTCGAAAAAGCAGAAGCCCGGATCGGGCGAACAGCGCATCGTCGATGCCTATAATGCCTATCTCGATACGGCCGCCATCGACGCGAAAGGCCTCGCACCGGCCTATCCCTATCTCACCAGGATCTTCCAGGCGAAGGACCTGACCGAGCTGAACCAGCTCTTCGCCCTGCCCGGCTATCCGGGGCTGGTGGGCGCCGGGATCGCCATCGATGACAAGGATCCGGATGCCTATATCCCCTCCATGGGGTTCAACGGCATGGGCCTGCCGGATCGCGACATGTATCTGGTGGATAGCGAGCAGAACCGCGAGATCCAGGCCAAGTACAAGGATTACCTCGCATGGATGCTGGGCAAGGCCGGCTATGCCGATCCCAAGCCTGCGGCTGAGGCAATCTATGCCTTTGAACACAAGGTGGCGGAGATCGAATGGGCGCGCACCGCGCTGCGCAACAGCGACATCACCTATCACAAGCTGAGCCGCGCGGAACTGGAAGCTCTGGCCCCGGACTATCCGCTGGCCACGCTGCTCGATGCTTCCGGTCTGGGCAAGGCGGAATATTTCCTCGCCCCGCAGATTCCGCCCTCGCCGGAAGCCGCGCAGAAGCTGGGCCTGACGCAGGATCAGCTGGCTGAAATCGGTGGCGGTCTACCTGCCATGATGAAGCTGCTGACGCAGACCCCGCTGCCCACGCTCAAGGCCTTCATGGCGGTGCGTTTCCTCGCCAGCCATGCCGATGTGCTGCCCAGCGAGATCGATCAGGCCAATTTCGATTTCTACGGCAAGGTGCTGAACGGCGCGCAGGAACAGCGCCCGCGCTGGAAGCGCGCGATCGAGGCCACCGAGGCGCAGCTGGGCGAAGTGCTGGGCAAGGCCTATGCCGAGCGCTTTTTCCCTGCCGCCAGCAAGACATCAATGCAGGACCTGGTCGCCAATCTGCGCAAGGCGCTGGGGCAGAGCCTGGAAGAAAACAGCTGGATGAGCGCCGAAACCAAGGTGCAGGCAGAAGCCAAGCTGGACAGTTTCTTCCCCAAGATCGGCTATCCCGACAAATTCGAGACCTATGCAGGTCTGGCAATCAGCCCCGGCGATCCTCTGGGCAATGAA
>MKUB01000101.1:0-1726 GCA_001898545.1 Sphingomonadales bacterium 63-6
GGCATGGAAGAAATGAAGTGGGACATGGGCGGCGCAGGCGCCGTGGCTGGCGCGATGCTGGCCATTGTGAAGCGCAAGGCCGCCGCCAATGTCATCGGCGTGATGGGGCTGGTGGAGAACATGCCTGACGGCAATGCCCAGCGTCCGGGCGATGTCGTGACTTCCATGTCCGGCCAGACGGTGGAAGTGATCAACACCGACGCAGAAGGGCGTCTGGTCCTGTGCGACGTGCTGACCTGGGTGCAGCGCGAATATGCGCCCAGCGCCATCGTCGATCTTGCGACGCTGACCGGGGCCATGGTCATCACGCTGGGCCATGAACAGGCGGGCCTGTTCTCCAACAGCGATGCCCTGGCTTCCAGCCTGATGGCGGCGGGAGAGGCCAGCGGTGACCGGTTGTGGCGCATGCCGCTCGGCCCGGCCTATGACAAGCTGATCGACAGCCCGATTGCCGATATGAAGAATGTCGGCCCGCGCTATGGCGGCTCCATCACTGCGGCGCAGTTCCTGCAGCGTTATATCGAGAACGGCACCCCCTGGGCGCATCTCGACATTGCGGGCATGGCCTGGGCGGACAAGCCCGGCGCCACGTGGGACAAGGGGGCGACCGGCTATGGCGCTCGCCTGCTGGACCGCTATGTCCGCGACGTGATCGAAGGCTGATCGGCAGGCATAGGCCATGCGCGTGGATTTCTACCAACTGGGCACCGAAGCGGCGGAGCGGGCGATCCCGCTGCTGGCCGCCAAGGTACGCCAGGCGGGGGAGAAGCTGCTGGTCGTTTCGCGGGAAGAGGCGCAATTGCGCGCCGTTTCCGCCGCCCTGTGGGCCGAGGCGGGGGAGGAGTTCCTCGCCCACGGCTTTGCCGGGGATGCGCATTTCGCCCGGCAGCCGATCCTGCTGGCCCCGGCTCCCGAGCCTGCGAATGGCGCGCGGATGGTGATGTTCGCCGATGGACTCTGGCGGGATGAAGGCACCAGCTTTTCCCGCGCTTTCCTGCTGTTCGGGGACGAGGGTATAGAGGGCGCGCGCGGTGCGTGGCGCCACCTTGGCACTGTCGCAGAGGTGGAGCGCCGCTTCTGGAAGCGCGAGAACGGGCGCTGGCGCGAGGGGCCCTAGCGGCGAACCGAGCGGGCGGGATGCTGTCTTCCGAAATTACCCTTTTCGCCATTCCCGCGCAGGCGGGAATCCAGTTCCAACAGCTGCCACTGGATTCCCGCCTGCGCGGGAATGACGAAGGTATATCGGGCTGTCCGTGATAGGCCTGTTTTCGGATTGGCAGAGAAACGCTGCCCTAGTCACCTCCATCCGTCCCGCCTGCCGGGCCACGAAATGCATTAGCAGTTAGCGGGATGCGCGGCGGAGTCGCTTGTACTTGCCCCGGCGAGCCGGGGGCGCTAGGGGCCCGCGCGCTATCCCATACATGGCGCGCGGCGCCTCGGAACTTGCATAAGGAACAGTCTCATGGCGGTTACCCGCACCTTTTCGATCATCAAGCCCGACGCGACCCGTCGCAACCTGACCGGCGCCGTCACCAAGATGCTTGAAGAAGCCGGCCTGCGCGTCGTCGCTTCCAAGCGCATCCACATGACCCGCGAACAGGCCGAAGGCTTCTACGCCGTTCACAAGGAACGCCCCTTCTTCGGCGAACTGGTCGAATTCAAGATCAGCGGCCCGGTTGTGGTGCAGGTGCTGGAAGGCGAAGACGCCGTGAAGCGCAACCGCGAC
>MKUB01000101.1:1737-12817 GCA_001898545.1 Sphingomonadales bacterium 63-6
CGATCGAAGCCAACTCGGTCCATGGTTCGGACTCGGAAGAAAATGCGGCGATCGAAATCGCCTATTTCTTCAAGCCTGAAGAAATCGTCGGCTAAGGCAGCAGCCTCACCCGATTGCGAAAGGGCCGTCCGCTTGGGCGGCCCTTTTCGTGTGTGTGGGAGCTTCGCCAGCCACTATCGACATGCTGAACTTGTTTCAGCATCCATCTTTCCCCACACACACCAGCTCGATCTGGAGAAATGGGCCCTGAAACAAGTTCAGGGTGACGGTTGGGCAAGCATCCTTGGCCGCCTCTCACAGCCTGTTTGCAAGCGATACGATCGCCTTGCGTTTCAGGCCGACTGGAAGGCGCGCATGTCTTCCGCATGGCGCTTGTGCGGGGAAGTTCCCGCGCGGCGCTGTTCGCGGTGCATGGCGGATATGGCGCGGTCCGAAAGGTCGAGGTCGAGCCGGCGATAGATGGAAGCCATCGCCATTTCCCAGTCGAGTTCGAAGGCGTGAAAATCCACGCGCGCCAGGGGCCCACGGAAATTGGCCAGCCCGGCTTCCGCCCGTTCTTCGCGCAGCGCGATCTTGCGCTGCCATTCCTGCTCGATCCAGCCCATCTCCACTGCATCGGACTGGATGGTCATCTGGTTGGCGACCAGCGAGACGGCGCTGCGGGCCACATCCCGCGCTGCACGATGGGTCACCACGGCGCGGGCATTGGGGAACTGGGCGAGCAAGCTGGGCAGGTCCTCCGCGAATTGCGGTACCTTCATCACGCGCGGGCGGCGGGCATTGCCGTGTCGGGCGGCGTCGGTGGCGAGGATGCGGGCGAATTCGCGATAGACCGGCGCAGGGTCGCGCTGTTCGCTGAAACGGGTGAAGCTGGGCACGTGCCACTGCGCTTCATAGGCGCAATGGTTCAGCGCGCTGGCCAGCCAGCCCAGTTCCTCATCCGCGCGGCCCGCGCCGAAGGGGTGGATGGAATCGATCCACGGGTCGATCCGCCGCGCGCCCAGCAACATGCAGGCCGACCGCATCGCCCGCAGGTCCGGCATTTCCGGCACGGGGTTCCAGCTGTCGCAGAAACGCGTGGCCGAATGGGCCGGGTCCGCCGCCAGCAGGCGGTGAATGCGCGTGGTGCCCGCGCGCATCTGGCCGATGACGAGAATGGGCGGGGTAAGCGGAGTGCGGGCGAGATGCGGATTGCGTTCCCACAGCCGCCCCAGCCGCAGCCGCTGGCGCAGCACGCGCACAAGCTGGCCATGGGCAATGGCCTCTCCCAAGGGGTTGAGCCGTGCTTCCGTCACCAGTGCCTGGGTCAGCACTTCCAGCCGCAGGCGGAAATCGGCGGCATCTTCCTCCAGCCGCCCGCCCGTTTCGCTGCCGCTGCGCAAGCCGCGATAGGCACAGCGCCACAGGGCTTCTGGGTCGAGCGGCGGGCGCGGCAGGACACCCTTGCGCCACGCGCTGTCCAGCCAGCCATTGATCCGGTCGATCAGCGGCGCGCGGGCGAGGGGGTGGAGGCGGGCGCCGCGTGCCATGTCAGAATTCCGCCATTGCGGTGGCGAGGCCCGCCAGCCTTTTCGGGGCCACCGCGCGCCAGCTCCGCGCGAGCCGGTCCGCCACTTCGGCCCAATCCGTATCGCCCAGATCCAGCCTCATGCCGATCCAGCCATCGCCGAAATAGGCGGGGCGGTAATAGCGGTCCTCGTCATGCTCGATCAGCATGGCCTGCTCCTCGGCGCCGCTGATCTTCACCAGCAGGGAGGTCTTCGCGTCGCCATGGTGGTTGAGCGAAACATAGGCGAATTTCTTGCCGCCCGCGATACCGAAACAGGGCATGCCGTGGGACAGGACTTCATCCGCCTCGGGCAGGGCCATGGCGTGGCGGCGCACCTGTGCGGCGAGCCATTGCGCGTCGAATTCGCGCCCGACATAGGCGTTCAACACGCGCGAATAGAGCTGGTGTTCGGCGATCAGCACACGCTTTGCCAGCGTATCTTCCGTGTCGCCCGGCAGGAGCGCGACCTTGGCCTGGCCCAGAATCTCGCCTGCATCGAGCTCGGCAGTCACGAGATGGACAGTGGCCCCGGCGTGGCTGTCCCCTGCTTCCAGCGCGCGGGCATGGGTGTGCAGGCCCTTGTATTTCGGCAGCAGGGAGGGGTGGATATTGAGCATCCGGCCTTCCCACCGGCGCACGAAATCTGCCCCCAGCACGCGCATGTAACCGGCCAGCGCGACATGAGTTGCGCCCGATGCGCGGATGGCTTCATCCATCGTATCTTCGTGAACAGCGCGCTCCATCCCCTTGTGAGACAAGGAAAAGGTCGGAACGCCTTCTGCCTCGGCAAGGGCCAGCCCGCCAGCTTTGGGATCGTTGCTGGCTACCAGAACGATGTCATAGGCGGCATCCTCCATGCGGCTGGCATAGAGCAAGGCGGCCATATTGGTGCCGCTGCCGGAAATCAGAACCGCGACCTGGGCGCGTGTCATCGCGCAGCCCTTACCACGCCGGTTCCACTGCTGTGCAGCATGTCTAATTCTCCCTGTGTCTGCCATTTTGCGGCAGGACGCGGGCAGGCACAAGCACGGGATTTATACGCAACTGCCGCGAGCCTTGCCCCTTTTGGGGTCTCAGGCCGTGTGGTTGGCTTCCCATGCCTCGCTCGCGCCCCAGATGCCCGACGCGCCGCGCACGGTGCAACCGCGCTGGCCCGGTTCGATGGCGCCGATGCGGAACACGGTTTCGCCGCGCTCTTCCAGATCGGCGATAACTTCCGCCACCTGCGCCTCATCCACGGCCAGCACCATGCCGATGCCGCAATTGAAAGTGCGGGCCATCTCGCCCGGCACGATATTGCCCTCGCTCTGGAGGAAAGCCATCAGCGCGGGCTGATCCCAACTGCCTGCGTCGATTACCGCATGGGCCCCTTCGGGCAGCACGCGCGGCACGTTTTCCAGCAAACCGCCGCCGGTAATATGGGCAAGGGCAGCAATTTTGCCGCCACGGATCGTGGGCAGCAGGCTCTGGACGTAGATCCGCGTCGGCTCGACCAGATAGTCGATCAGCTGGCGCGAAGAATCGAAGGGAGCCGGTTCGGACAGGGCCCAGAACTTGTCGGCAGCCAGACGGCGCACCAGCGAATAGCCGTTGGAATGGACGCCCGAACTGGCGAGGCCCAGCAGCACCTGGCCCGGCGCGACCTTGTCCCCGGTCAGCTGTTCGCCGCGTTCCACCGCGCCGACGCAGAAGCCCGCAAGGTCATATTCGCCATCGGCATACATGCCCGGCATTTCCGCCGTTTCGCCGCCGATCAGGGCGCAGCGCGACATGCGGCACCCTTCGGCAATGCCCGCGATTACCCGTTCGGCCACGCCCGTATCCAGACGGCCGGTGGCGAAATAATCGAGGAAGAACAAAGGCTCCGCGCCCTGAACGATCAGATCGTTCACGCACATGGCCACCAGATCGATGCCGATCGTGTCATGCCGGTCATGGTCGATGGCCAGCTTCACCTTGGTGCCGACGCCGTCATTCCCGGCGACCAGCAGCGGGTCCTTGTAACCGGCAGCGCGCGGATCGAAGAATCCGCCGAAGCCACCAAGCTCGGAATCGGCGCCGGGGCGGGCCGTAGCCTTGACCAGCGGGCCGATTGCCTTGACCAGCGCATTGCCGGCGTCAATCGAGACCCCGGCCTGTTCGTATGTGTAAGAAGGCGTGTTGGACGTCATGGAAATGGCCTTTGGCGTATTCGCGCTTGGATTTCCATGTCCCATTAGGCAAAAGGCGCGCGGTTTCCACTAATGACCACTTTTGCAGCATCCTTTCGTCCCAAGATGGACCGACCAGCAAGCTGGATTGCGGCGCTGGGGGCGCTTGGCTTGGCAATTGCCGCCGGAACCGCGCTGATCGCGCAGGTTTCCGGGGATCGCGGCATCGCGCCGGTGGCCAGCAGCACCGATATTTCCATTGGCGGAATCGAGGTCAATGCCTCCGGCCGCAATGCGGAAGATGCGCGCAAGAACGGGTGGCTGCAGGCCGAACGCAAGGCATGGGAAAAGCTCGGTGGCCCGAAATTGAGCGATTCCGACATCGATTCGATGGTTTCGGCCATCGTGATCGAAAGCGAACAGATCGGCCCGCGCCGCTATATCGCCAAGCTGGGCGTGGTGTTCGACCGGACCAAGGCCGGGCCCTTGCTGGGCGGGCAGGGCGGCCCGGCAGTGCGTTCCGCGCCGCTGCTGACGATTCCCGTGCTCAATTCGGGCGGAACTTACACCGTCTATGAAGTGCGCAATGGCTGGCAGCGGGCATGGGCGGAATATCAGGCCGGGCGCAGCGCCATCGATTATGTCCGCCCCTCCGGCGCGGGGGGCGATTCGCTGCTGGTGAATTACGGCCAGCTTGGCCGCCGCAGCCGCAGTTGGTGGCGCAACGTGCTGGATGCCTATGGCGCCGCCGATGTGATCGTGCCCGTCGCCCATCTGGAGCGGCAATGGCCCGGTGGCCCGGTGAAGGGCACTTTCACCGCACGCCACGGCCCGGACGACAAATTTATCGAGAGCTTCACTCTTTCTGCGCGGAGCGAGGATGAAGTTCCCGCGATGCTCAACAAGGCGATCGAGCGGTTCGACCAGATTTATACGGCGGCTTTGCTGCGCGGCGATCTCCGGCCCGATCCGACCCTGCGGACTGATCGCCTGACGCTGGACCCGAAGATCGCTGCCCTGATCGCGGCGGAACGCGATGCGCAGAGCGCCGATGCGGCTGCCGCAGCTGCCGCCGCCGCGCTGGCCGTTCCGGTGCCCAGCGAGACGGCTCCGGCACAGGCACCTGCCGCGGCGGCAACCGTGAACAACTTCGTGGTGCAGTTCACCACGCCCAGCGCGGCGGCGGTCGATTCGGCGCTTGCTTCCGTGCGCGGCACGCCGGGTGTGCGCGGCGCGGCGACCAGTTCCATTGCCATTGGCGGCGTTTCGGTGATGCGCGTCAGCTATGGCGGCGATGTCGGCGCGCTGGCGGCGGCATTGCGCTCGCGTGGGTGGACCGTAAATCAGTCCGGCAATTCGCTGACTATCAGCCGGTAAGCCAAGTCATGAGCCAGATCGCCCTGCCATTGCGCGGCGGGCCGGGAGCGGGCCCCGCGAGGATCGTGGTGGGGAACGCCAATGCGCCCATTTTCGATGCCCTGGCGGCCCCGCTCAACTGGCCGTTCCGCACGGCCATCCTCACTGGTGCGCCGCGTTCCGGCAAATCGCTGATCGCGCGCTGGTTTGCCGAGCAGGGCGGTGAAGTGGTGGACGATGCGGAGCGTATGGACGAGACCGAGCTGTTCCATCGCTGGAACCGTGCGCAGGAAAGCGGCGCGCCCTTGCTGCTGACCACGGGCCTGCTGGGCGGCGCAGGGGGAGCGGGGTGGCAGATCGCCTTGCCCGACCTGCGTTCTCGCCTGGGGGCGGCCCTGCATCTGGAGATCGGGCAGCCGGATGATGACATGACCGCCGCGCTGATCCTTGCCCATGCCGAGCAGCGCGGGCTTGTTCTTGGCGATGGAGCCACCACATATCTCGTGCCCCGGGCCGAACGCAGCTTCGCCGGGATCGAGAAGCTCGTGGCGGCGATTGACCGGATCAGTCTGGAACGCAAGCAGCCCGCCACGCTCTCGATCTGGCGCGATGCGCTGGAAGCTGTTGTCGGTGCGGAGCAGCCTCGCTTGCTTTGAGCGGGGTTTTGAGGGAGAATCAGGGGGCTATGTTCAACCGGTTGAAAACCTACCTGGACTCTATCCACGCGCGCGATCCCGCGCCGCGTTCGCGCTGGGAAATCCTGCTCTATCCGGGCGTCTGGGCGCTGTTCTATCATCGCATCGCCCATTGGTTGTTCAAGGGGCACATGTATTTCCTGGCCCGGCTGGTGAACCACTGGTCGCGCTGGCTGACCGCAATCGACATTCATCCGGGCGCCAAGATCGGGAAGAATTTCTTCATCGATCATGGTTTCACCGTGATTGGCGAGACAGCCGAGATTGGCGATAATGTCACTATCTATCAGTGCGTTACTCTTGGCGGGACCAATCCGACTAATGGCAAGGGGGGCAAGCGCCACCCGACCCTGTGCGATAATGTGATTATCGGATCGGGCGCGCAGATCATCGGGCCGATCACCGTGGGCGAACGCGCGCGCGTGGGCGCCAATGCCGTGGTGACGGACGATGTGCCCGAAGGGGCGACCATGATCGGGCTCAAGGCGCGTTCCACGCTGGTTCCCGCCGAAACCTGGCTGCGCGAATTCATCCCCTATGGCACTCCCTGTGACGAGCCTTGCGAGCCCAATGGCAGCCGCCAGCGGCTCGAAACGCTGGAGGCGCAGATCGCCGAACTGAAGGCCGAACTGGACTCGCTGCGCGAGGAAAGCCTCGCCGAACCGGTGAATGCTTCGCTCCCCCTGGAAGCGCGGCTGAACGGCACGGATAGCTGATGGCGTCGACGCCGGGAGGGCCCTCGGTCGTTCCATTTCCCGGGCGCGCGCCCAATCAGGTAGGGTTCGAACGGGCCGAACTTCAGCGCATCCTCGATCTCTATGGCCGCATGGTCGCCGCCGGGGAATGGCGCGATTATGCGATGGATTTCACCAAGGATTTCGCCGCATTCTCCGCCTTCCGCCGCGCCGCCGAATATCCGCAGGCGCGCATAGAAAAACGCCCCTCGTTACGCGGCAGGCAGGGTATGTGGACGCTCTATGGCGAACAGGGCCAGGTGCTGAAACGCGGCCATGAACTGGCGGGCGTGCTGGCCCCTATCGAGCGGCGACTGGTGAAGGTGGTAGAGGGCTGACGCCGCCCGTCTGCTTTCTTCAGGCAGCCAATTCTCAGGCAAAGGTCTCCGCAATCCCTGCGAAGGAACGCTGGGCAGAGGTGATCGTGCCGACGATCCGCCACAGAAAGAACGCCGCCGCGATCAGCAGCACGGTGCCGAACAGCGACATCAGGAACTGGATGAAGGGCGGGGCGGTGATCATCAGCACGCCTCCGGTAGCAATGTTGAACGCCGGAACCGCCACCGTGAAAGCGCTGATGAAGCCTCCGCCAATATAGCAGGCCCACCACGAGGTAACATCGCCCACGCTGTCATGCGCGAAATGCTCTTCCTCGCCCGTGCTGCGATTATAGAGTTCGCGCATGGCCCGGAAGGGCACGAACAGATTGATGATGGGCACGAAGAAGCTCAGCGCTGCCCAGGCGGGCGAAAGGGTGAGGCCCGAGACACCGATCAGCCGCAGATTGCTCCACGCGCGATGGACCCACAGTGGCACGACGATGATGAGGGCGAGCGTCATCAGCACATAGAGCAACGAGAGAATGCCGACGCCGCCAGCGATTATCATCGACAGCGGCTCGGCACTCGCGGGCAGCAGCCGGAAAAGGATCTGCGTCAACGTTATCACCGCCAGCAGCCCCGCTGAGCCCGCCACCAGCCAGCGCGCCAGCTTCGCCCTTATGCCGAGGGAGGCGAGCCCTTCATTGATGGTCATCCGGTAGCCCCCGTGCTGCCGCCTTCGTCAGGCAAATGCCTCCTGAACCTGAAGGTGATTGCGCTGGCCTTCAAGCACTTCTCTGAGGATGCGGAGCAGGAACCACGCAGCGCCTGCGAGGAATATACCGCTCAAGGCGCTGAGGATAAGGCCAAGCGATATTCCGGTTTCCTGCCCGCTCATGGTCATGCGAAAGCTGACGTTGCCGAGAATTGTGCCAACGACCCAGAAGGCCCACCAAGTGCCGATGCTCGATGGGGCTTGCGCACCATAGGCATTACTGGTTCCGTAGCTTGCATTCCATAATTCCTTCATGGCCTGGAATGGCTTGAACAGGTTCATGATGGGCACGAAGAACCAGCCAACCGACCAGCCTGGCGTGAATTCCAATTCGGGAACGCCCGCAGATCGCAGATTATCGTGAGCGCGGTATATCCACATGCTCACCATCACGACCGAAATCAGGAAAGCCAGCAGGTAGAACAGATAGGCAATCAGAAACAGCCAACTGAGCGGGCTTGGGCCGTCGTAGGCGTCAAAGTCCACAATGCCGATTGCCTGGAATATATCGCCAAAGATTGTCGCTATCGACAGGACGAAAACTGCCCATATCACCTTGGAGGCGAGCTTGGTGCGGCGCTCAAGTAGTGCAAATCCTTCGGCAAAAGACATCTCTGCCATCATACCCCCCTGTGTTTCCCCAAGGAGGGTATGATGCACTCCATCTACTTCCGCAACGCCCCTTCAGAGGGCAGACTGCTCCATTTTGGGGGTGTGTGGCGGGGGCGGGATCAGCCCCCTGCGGCAGCCTTCTGGATTGCCGCCAGCACGCGCTGGGTCTGTTCCATTCCGGATACGGGCACGAAATCCCCCTCGCGGCTGGAGATCTGGTCCCAATGGGCGGCGAAGCCTTCCACGCTGCGCTCGCCTTCGGGCAGGATCACCGGCGTGTTCATCGTTACCCATGCGGAGTGATAGCCGCCCGCGCCCGCGCCCACGATCACATTGTTGGGCGCATCCTCGCTGACGAGGAAGAGCGCGGCGGGAACCACGTTTTCGGGCGCGAACATCGGGAAGATCTGTTCCGGAATGATGTCCTCGGTCATGCGCGTGGCGGCCAGCGGGGCGAGAGTGTTGACGCGGATATTATATTTCGCGCCTTCCAGATGCAGCGTCTTGGCGAGGCCGGCGAGGCCCAGCTTGGCGGCGCCGTAATTGGCCTGGCCGAAATTGCCGAACAGGCCGGAAGAACTGGCGGTCATCATCACGCGGCCATAATTCTGCTCGCGCATCAATTCCCAGCAGGCCTTGGTGGCATAAGCGGAGCCGAACAGGTGGACCTTCACCACGAATTCGAAATCTTCCGGCTCCATCTTGGAAAAGCTCTTGTCGCGCAGGACACCGGCATTGTTGATGAGGACATGGACGCCGCCCCACTTCTCCTTCGCCTTGGCGACCATTTCCACCATCTGCGCATATTCGGTGACGGAGGCGCCGTTGGACATGGCCTCGCCGCCCGCAGCCTCGATTTCCTCGACCACTTTCAGCGCGGCATCGGAATGGCCGGTGCCATCGCGCGCGCCGCCCAGATCGTTGACGACCACCTTGGCCCCGCGCTTTGCAAGTTCGAGCGCATAGGCGCGGCCCAGACCGCCGCCCGCACCGGTGACAATGGCAACGCGACCTTCGAAGGAAATGGACATGGCAAGCTCTCCGAAAAAAGACCGGCGGGCTCCCCCGAACCGATGGACGGGCGCCACGCCGCGGACAGAGGCGGGATGGCACGGCTTTGCGGGGGTTTCAACCATCCGCTTAAAGTGCTGCGATGCCGTAGCGGAAGAGCGATTAGAAAATTGTCATACAAGAGTCTTAAAGCTGACCTAGAGGCGCAATCGAAATGTCATAAAGAGAATCGGACACTATAAAACGTGCGCTCTAACCTACGAAATTCCGCCATTTCGGCCGCCGTTATCTGCGTGATTGGCGCATTGGCGAATCCTTCCGCCGCTCTGGCCCAGGATGACAGCGAATGGTCGCTCCAGCCGCGCGGGCGGTTGCAGATCGATGCGGGCTGGGTCGATGCATCGCCCGCGGTGGAAGCGGCTGCCGATGCTGTGACGCCCGGCGGGCTGGATGCCGATGTGGAGGCGCGCCGCGCCTATCTGGGCGTTGACGGCAAGATGCCGGGCAATCTGGGCTTCCGGATCGAAGGGGAATTTGCCGGGGCGATAGAAGGCACCACCGTCACCTGGACTGATCTCTATCTCTATTGGGATGCGGCGAAGAACCTGCGCGTCACGCTGGGCAACCACAAGCCGTTCTGGGGGCTGGAGGAAATGACCAGCGACCTGTTCCCCAGTTTTGCGGAACGGGCCGCCCTCAACACCGCTTTCGGCCATGAACGCCGCACGGGCCTAAGCGCCACATACAGCACTGGCGATGTGCTGGTGCAGGGCGGTGCCTTTTTCGACGATATCGACAGCGTGCTGGGCGGGAACGACCGCGGCCACAGCTTTGACGGGCGGGTTGTCTATGCGCCGAAGCTCGGCGCCGGGCGCCTGCATCTGGGCGCCTCGACCCATCTGCGCAGTTTCGACGATCCGGCCAGCCTGCGTTATTCGGTGCGGCCTTTTATTCACAATGCCGATACGAAATTCATCAATACCGGCGCGATCACTGGCGCCACGGGTGAGGCAAGCTATGGGCTGGAGGCGGCCTATGTGCAGGGCCCCTTCCACGTCGCTGCGGAAACCCGCTGGCAACATGTGAACCGCACGGCCGCTCTGGTGGAGCCGACCTTTTTCGGCGGCTATGTGGAGGCCGGCTATTTCCTCACCAAGGGCGATACACGGCCTTACAAGGGCGGCGTTTTCGAGCGGGTGAAGCCGGCAAAGCCTCTGGGCAAGGGCGGGATCGGCGCGGTGCAGGTGAACCTGCGCTACGATTATCTCGATCTGGTCGACGGGCCGATAACCGGCGGCAGGCAGAACGGGTATGAAGTGTCGCTCGTCTGGACGCCTACCGCCCGCACGCGCTTCATCGCCAATTATGGGCGGATGGAATATGATCAGGCCGCCATCGCTGCGGCGGGGGATCGGTCCTATGGCGTCGATGCCTTCGGGGTGAGGGCGCAGTTCGATTTTTGAGAGTTTGTGCGGGACACAGCGCCCGATGCATCGTCATCCCGGGCTTGCCCCGGGATCGCTGTGGGCTTGGCACGCGGTTGAGTTGGGTGCCCGGCGGCCAGCGATCCCGGCGTGCGCGGGGATGACGGTTCGCCTAGCCTCACCCTCAACAGTCGCCCCGGACTAGTTCCGGGGTCCAGCTTTCTGGAAGTAATAGCGGGATCCCGGGTCAAGCCCGGGATGACGAGAGAATGTGAAATTGGCACTCCATCTTGACATTACGAACCATTTCGGTTATATGACCCAGTGACGGGTTGTGGGGCGGTAGCGCTTCGCTCCTCTCCCCGCCGGGTCGGCGCTGTCTGTAGAGCCGGGCCAGATGGACAGGGTGGATGTCAACGCCCTGTCCGGCCCGCTGGATCAGCGCCCGCAATCG
>MKUB01000102.1 GCA_001898545.1 Sphingomonadales bacterium 63-6
AGATCATGGCCGGGCGCGCCGGGCAGCATGGGGCACAGCACACGCGCCACTTCCGGGCGGCCCGTCAGCCATTGCGCGATTTCCAGCGCGCTGGCCGATTCCCGCTCCAGCCTCAGCGAAAGACTGCGCAGGCCCCGTAGGGCAAGCGCGGCATCGTCGGGCGAGACGACTTGCCCCAATTGCTGGGACATGCGGCGGATGCGGCTGAAATGCGGCTCGCCTGCGCTGACCGAACCCATCATCACATCCGAATGGCCGCCGACATGTTTGGTGAGCGACATGATCGATATGTCGCATCCCCGTTCCAGCGCCGGGAAGCCCAGCGGGCTGGCCCAGGTATTGTCGATCAGGCTGATCGCGCCCTTTTCCCGCGCTATGGCGGCAAGGGCAGGCACATCGCATAGTTCCATCGTCAGGCTGCCGGGGCTTTCCAGCAGCACGGCCTTGGTCCGCTTGCAGAAATGCGCGGGGAATCCAGTCACGTCCAGCGGATCGAACCAGCGGGTTTCGACCCCCATGCGGTGCAGCAGCCCTTCGGAAAGGGCGCGGCTGGGCTGATAGGCATTGTCTGTCATCAGCAGAACGTCGCCCGCGCGCAGCACCGCCAGCAAGGCGCCTGCAATCGCCGCAACGCCGCTGGGATAAAGGATCGTGCCTGCCGCGCCGGGCTCGATCTGGGTCAGCGCCTCGGCCAGGGACCATTGCGTGGGTGAGCCCCGGCGGCCGTAATAGAAATGGCCGTCCTCATTGGGGCGACCAGCCGCGAGATCGGCTGCATCTTCGTAAAGATGAGTGCTGCCGCGCCAGATGGGCGGATTGACTACACCGCCCTTGCGGCCGGGAATGCTCGTCCATTCCGCGCGGCGGCCTGCGCCCGTCAGCCGGGTGCCCGGCCCCTGGTCCTTGCGGGGGTCAGACATCCTGCAGCGCCGCGCCCGTCTCCTTGGGGGTTGCCGGGTCCACGGCCCATTCGCTCCAGCTCCCGTCATAGAGGGAGACGTCCTTGTCCTTGCCCAGCAGATGCAGCGCAAAGCACAGCACGGCAGCTGTCACCCCGCCGCCGCAGGTCGTGGCGACCGGCTGGGACAGATCCACGCCCGCCTTCTCGAAAGCGGCGCGCAAGCCGGCCTTGTCCTTGAAGGTGCCGTCGGGATTGAACAGGTCGAAAAAGGGCAAGTTCACCGAACCGGGGATATGCCCGCTGGGCACACCGGGGCGGAAATCGGGCACTTCGCCAGAGAATCGCCCTGCGTCGCGCGCATCCACTACCTGTTCGGCGTGGGATTTGAGATTGGCCATCATATCGGCCTTGCTGCGCACCTTGCCGGGTTCCTGCCAGGCAGTGAAATGCCGGGTCTTGAGATTCTGCACTCCGCTTTCCAGCGGGCGCCCCTCGGCCTTCCACTTGGCAAGGCCGCCATCCAGGATCGCGACATTCTGTGCGCCGAACAGCTTGAACATGAACCAGGCCCGGCCCGATGTCTTCACGTCGCTATCGTCATACAGCACGATCCGGCTGCCATCGCCCAAGCCGAGCTTCTGCATCCGGCTGGAGAACATCTCCGCCGTGGGCAAGGCAGCAGGCACCGGGCTCGTCGGATCGACGAGATGGGTGAGATCCATGAACACTGCGCCGGGAATATGCCCGGCTTCATATTCCGCCCGGGCATCGCGCCCGGCGATGGGTAAGTGACTAGATGCGTCAACGATCCTCAGGTCGCAGGAGCCAAACTCTTCTGCGAGCCATTCGGTCGAAACCAGCGATTCCATTCGCGCGCTCCTCATCGCGTGAATAACCACGGTTAAACCCGCGTCATTCGCCAGTCGAGAGGGCTCGTTCAAAAGATTCTTTGTGTGACTTCTCGGTAAATGCGCGGGCCAAGGTCGAGCCGGAAAGGCTGCAATCCCGCGCCGGGACGCAGTGAACGCTGGCCGACCAGCGCCGTGCGGACCATGGTGGCCATTGTGCGCGAGGCTGTTTCCACCCGCAGCCGGGCTAGCGGCACGAACATCAGCGCGCCGCCTTTGCGGATCGGGCGGATCGCCGGGAAGTTAAGCCGGAACTCGCCCGTCACCTGAGTGCTTTCACCCGGCCGCAGCCGCTCGATCACATGTTTCGTCACCAGTTCGCTATCACCCGTAGCGAGCTGCTGATCTTCCGGCAGAGAGGCGTGGGCGGAGATCATGTCGCCCATCACGGTCACCCCTTCCATCACTTCCTTGCTCATATTGGTGAGCGTCACCCGGTAACTGAGCGTGGCGGCGGTAAGGGTGATCGCCATTTCCCGCGCTTCCAGCGCAAGGCTCAGCGGCGCATCCTCTTCCGCTTCCTCCTTGGCGGGCGGAGCGGAAGCCGGGGCCTGAGCGGGTGTTGCCGAAGGCTTCGCGGCGGCGGCGGCATCGAGATCGGGCCGCTGGAGCTGGGGAACATTGATCGCCGGGTCGCTGCGGCGGTGCAGCCAGAACCATGCGGCACCCGCCGCGGCGCCAAGAGCTGCGACGATGGCCGCGATTCCCCCGATCCAACCCCAGGGTATCGAGCCCGAAGCCGGGGGCGCCTCGGCGGCTTCAGCCACGGCAGGGGCAACGGATGTGGGGGAGGGGGTGATTGCAGAAGGCGTCGGGGCCGGAACGGTCGGAGTGGGGCTCACCTCGAATGCAGGCGAGGGGCTGGCGGTGGGTGTCGGAGCGGCGCTGGGCGTTGCCGTGGGACGCGGCGAAGGGCTTGCTGCCGGACGCGCGGCCGCGGTGGGCGTAGGCGTTGGCGCCGCACGCGTTGGAGTAGGGCGGGGGCTCGGCGTCGGCCGCACGCTCGGCGCAGGTGCGGGGCTAGGCGTCGGAGTGGCGGTCGCGGTAGAACGCGGCGGCGCTTCTCCGGGCGCGACCGGACCTTGCGGAGAGGAGGTACTTCCGGGCGGAAGCTCGAAATCGCCGACAGTGGCCGTTGCCGGGCTCGTCGGGGTAAGTCCCAGCGCGATGGGCGCGATCACCATGGCAATGCCGCTTCCAGAGAGGAAGGGCAGTTTCATGCGGCGGATTTTCGGTTCGGGAGCTATCCTCATGACCCTTATTGGCATGCGCATTGTCGGTTGCAGGCTGCAAGCGCAGGGCGCGCTGAATAGCGGCTGAATCCCATGCGTCAAACCGGTGACTTGTGCGGGGCGCAGGTTCGCGGCATCACGCGCGACATGAATGACACACCCGAGACCATGAAGCCCCTCCATCTTGGCCAGTCAAGCGCCCTGCCGACCTCGCCTGAGGACGCGGTGCTGGATTATGTGCCCAACCCGCGCGTGGGATCGCTCTACATGATCCGTTTCGCCGCGCCGGAATTCACGTCCCTCTGTCCCGTGACCGGCCAGCCCGATTTCGCGCATCTGGTGATCGATTACGCACCGGGGGAAACCATCGTCGAATCGAAGAGCCTCAAGCTGTTCCTCGGCTCCTTCCGCAACCATGCCGGTTTTCATGAAGATGTGACCGTGGGCATCGGCCAGCGGCTGGTGGAAGAGATGAAGCCGGTGTGGCTGCGCATCGGCGGCTATTGGTATCCGCGCGGCGGCATCCCCATCGACGTCTTCTGGCAGACCGGCGCGGCGCCAGAAGGGCTGTGGGTGCCCGATCAGGGCGTGGCCTCTTATCGCGGACGGGGCTAGGCCAACCTAGGCTGAAGCCGCCGCCTGCCGCGCCCAGTTGACGATGGCGCTGGCGGGCATGGCCCCCGATTGCCGCGCGATTTCGCGCCCCTTGTGGATCAGGATCATCGTCGGGATGGACTGAATGCCATAGCGGGCCGCCAGTGCCTGCTCCGCTTCCGTATCCAGCTTGCCCAGGCGCATTGCCGGTTCCAGCTGGCCCGCTGCCGCATGGAAGGCAGGCGCCATCTGGCGGCACGGGCCGCACCAGCTCGCCCAGAAGTCGACCAGCAGGGGAATATCGCTGCGCGCGGCATGGGCATCGAAATTCGCGGCGGTCAGCGTAACCGGCGTGCCCGTGAACAGGGCGCCGTGGCACTTCCCGCATTTGCCGCCCGCACCCAGTTTCTCGCGCGGGACCCGGTTGAGCGCGGCGCAATTGGGACAGGCAATAATTATCGCATCGGACATCGCATCACCTCTTTGCCTGAAGATAGGAAGTGCGTTCCCTATGGAAAGGGCGGGGATGGCAAGTCGCACCGCGCTCGGCGAATTGCCGGAGCGCACGCTCGCGCCTGACGGCCCGATAGAGCGCGCTGCAGGATTAGAGCGGTCGCGCTGCGGCGGGGTGCAGGGCGCAGACTAATGTGCCCGCAAAAATCAATCCGCCGGCCAGGAGGAGGGGGGGGACCAGCCCGCCATGGGTGACGAGATAGGCACCAATGGCCGCTCCAAGAAAGATGGCGGCAACGCTGCCGATGCGTCGCGCCCAGTTGGGGTTGCTGCCGCCGGCAAAGCCGGAGTCGGCGGCGAGCCCGGTGATCGTCAATGTGAGGACGGTCGTGGTGAGGTCCGGCACCTTCAGTTGGCGGATGGTCGCATTGCGAAAGCCCATAGCCAGGCCGGTCAACGCGATGATGACGTAGACGCTGGCGCTGGGCGTCTGGGTCGCCACGTCGAAGCCCACCGCCACAGCCGCCGCGAGCCAGAGGAGGATAGCCTCGACCGAAGCAGCGACGATCAGCCAGCGACGAAGCGGTGACCCCGCGTGACGCTTGGCCGTATGTCCGCCGACCAGCGCGCCGACCATGAACGAAGCGATGGCGACGACATAAGGCGTGAATTTGAATCCCGGTGCGCCGCTGGCTGCAAAGCCGAGGAACACCACATTGCCGGTCATGTTCGCGGTGAACACTTTTCCAAGGCCCAGGACCGAAATGGCGTCGACAAGGCCTGTCGTCACGGAGAGCAGCAGCAGGAGCAAGGGGAGCGGGGAAGCGGCGGGCTTTTCGGTCGTCATAAGGGGCCTCCGAGAACGTCTGTCACTGCCTGTCTAGCTGGCTATATTACGTTGATGCAGTCGAATAAGTTTGGACCGATCGTTCGATAATTTGGAATGATTGGCATCAGAAGCGGAAGTTGCTTTCCAGACCCAGCATGATCGTCGTCTTCGTGGGTCCAGTACTGCGGATGAAGGCGCCCGGCGCGAAAGCGGATAGAGAGGTCGACAATTCCCATTCGGGCGTGGCCTGCCAGGCAATCGTCGCCTCCGTTTCCGTGCCGACGAAACGCGCCTTGCTGACGCCAGCACCGCGGATGAGATTACCGGGGATGTCGTAGATGCCGTCCGCGGTGCTGAAGCGCCAATAAGCGTTCACGCCGAAGCTCGAGGAGACGCCGCCGCCAGGCGTGCCGCTGATGCGGGGGTTGAGGTTGATGATGTTGGCCGGGCCGACGGGCGAAAGTTCGCCGAAATATTTGCCCTTGGGAAACAGGGCATTGAAGGTGCCGATTCTGCCGTCGCCCACTTGGCCGTCGCCACTTACGATGTTGAGTCGCAGCGTTGCGTCGGGGGCGAAAGGCAGCGCGGCAAAGGTGCGGCCAATCTCCGTGCCGAGCGTCCAGGCGGCGATCCTCTGTCCCTCGAAATGACCGAACTGGGCCACGCCTTCGACATTCCAGTGCCAGTCGCCTCGGACACCGTGAGAGCGAAGGCCGACGCTATGCCGAACTTCCCGCCCTGTCACTTCGCCGAAACGGGCCAGCCGGTTGCGATAACCCAGATAGTAGATGTCCAGCTCCGGCAAGGCCGCATAAGCGCCCCAAAGCGCTTTGGTTTTGGAGCTCGCATCATCGAAGCTGTCGGGACCGGGCTGGACGGGGCGCACCGCGAGCAGGCTGAGTTTGGAGCGCCCGATCGAGAAATCGGCTCTCGCGCCGTCAAAAGCCAGCGGGACATTGGGGCCATAGTGCGTGCCCACGAGCCGCTCCGTGCCGAGCGACAGCATCTGACGCCCGGCCCGCACGGCGACGGGGCCAAGATCGACCTCACCAAACCCCTGGAGCAGGTCCATCCGCGTCTGGTCAATGGGGCCGGCGGCTGGCGAGACACCGAGCGCATAGGCTAGAATCGGCTGAACGAAGGCGCGTACCCCGCCAATGTGGAGATCGGCATAGGGGAGCGCTCGCAGCCACAGATAGCTGTCATCGGGTGCGTCCGTGCCGCCCCACAGATTGTTTCGATAGGATTCGCTGCGGGCGCGCAACTCGATCCCGGTCGTCATCCAGCTGTCGCTGCCCAGGGGGATATGTTTGAGCGGACCGGTCCAGTGATCGTTTCGCTTCTGCGCATCGGCCAGATCGGACCAGTCCTCGTCATAGCGCGTAATGCTAAGCGTGGGTGCCTGCCACGCTTCGCGTTGCTGGGCGCTGGCGGGGACGGCTACGGCCCCCGCCAGCAGCCCGGCCACGACGAGGGACTTAAGCATCGCGCCGTTCCCGCTCCGCGACGAGCGCCACGAGCACGAAGCCGCCGATCAGGCCGATGTGTTCGAAAAAGGCATTGGTCGCCATGAAGCGATCCGGCCCCGCCGGCATGGTCCAGAAGGCATTGGCGGTGAAGGCGGCGAGCAAAGTGAAGACTCCCAGCATTCCCGCGCCCAGCCACAGGAAGCGGCCGGTCAGGATCAGGATCGGCCCGACCAGTTCGATACCGATGGTCAAAGCCGCCCAGAAGGCGGGCGGCGTCATGCCGAAATGCGCTTGCTCGGCGATGGCGGCGGGCCAGTCGGTAAACTTGACGATGCCGCCCAGCAGATAGGCGCCGACCAGTGCAAGCCGCGCCAGGAACCATATGGGGCGCCAATCGAGGATCGCATCCACGAACTGCGGTTCATTCCGGTCGGTCATGGCGTCACCGATGCGTGGATTTCGGCGATGTAGCCGCCAGGAAAGCGGACGATGGCGGACTGCCGATCCGTCTCCGCATGTGCGGGCACCAGCGTCTCCACTCCTGCCGCCTTGGCCTTGGCAAGCGTCGCGGCGAGGTCCGCGACCTCATAGCCGGTCATATCGCGGCCATAGGGCCAAGGCAGCTGGCCGTCAGAGACGATCACGCTCATCTTGCCATAGCCCGACGTCATCCGGATGCGGCGATAGCTTTTGCCCGGCTGGCCGATGTCAGCGCCCGGCGCGGCCTTCTCGTCGGAAGTGACGGTCGCATGGGCAAAGCCGCGCCATTGCTTGACGAAGGCGTCGGCCGCATCGGCGGTCAGGTAGATGCGGTTCTCCGGCACGGCGGCGAGGGCAGGATAGTTCGGCTTGGTGTTGTGCCAGTAAAGCTGCATGTTCACGCCGCCCGCCCATTGCACCACTACATCCCGCCCGATGGGGTCGGGAAAGCTGGCAATAAGTCGGGTTGCGCCATGCCGCCGGGCAGAGGCGACAGCGGCGTCCAGATCCGTGACGAGATAACCGGTGCGCTCTGCGCCGAAGGGGACGGGGATCGGGGTCAGAAAGCCAAATACGGAAACGGTGCCCGCGGGGGTCAACGCCAGTTGCGATTTCGTCTTGCTGTCAGTCGGGGTGACCTGGAAAGCGCCCTGTTTGCTGGTGGTTCCACCGAAGGTCGCTGTGAAGCTGCTGACGAAGCGGTCGAAATCTTCCGGCGCGACATAGACATGGGTGGTGTCATATTGCGGTCCGACCGAAAAATCGGTGGCTGGGGCAGACGGGCTTTGTGCGGAAGTGGCAGCAGGGCTGATGGCGATCAGTGCAGTCGCCATCATGAAGGCTAAACGGTTCATGTCACTATCTCCTGTAGAGGGCGAGGGGCTCCTGTAGAGAGCGAGGGGCGTCCGAAGCGGTCGCGAGATCTGTCTACAGAATGAGAGCTGCTCAGGAGATCCGAATAATTTCCAACTGAATGTTCGAGATTATCGAAAAGAGGAAAGGCGCCCGTCCTGTCTGGAAAGGCGCCGATCCTGTCAGACAGCCCAGCAGCCGCAGCCCATGACACCCCAAAAGCTCTGCACGTCCGCCGCGGGCACGCTCGCGCCCAGAGCTGCCGCATGATTATGGCCGTGGACGTTGCAAGAAGAGGCGCAGCCGCAGGCGGAAGCCATCTTCTGCGCGTTCTCATCCCTACGCCAGTGGCCGCCGAAGGTCGCGACCGGCGACCAGTCGGGCATCGCCCTCGGAGGTTCCGGCGCGAGCGGGCCGAAACTGCCTTCGCCATAGACGATCTTGCCGCCCAGCACGGTCAGGACCGAGCGGAGATGTGCGATTTCGCTCTCGGGCACGCTGAAATAATCGTCGGAGAGCAGTGCGAGATCCGCAAGCTGGCCTGCCTTGATCTGTCCCTTCTTGCCGACCTCGTTCGAAAACCATGTGTTCCGTTCGGTCCAGAGGCGCAGCGCGGTTTCGCGGTCGAGCCGGTTCCGGGCTGGATAGAGCGTCAGGCCGCCGACTGTCTTGGACGTGACGAGCCAGCTCAGCGATACCCAGGGGTTATAGCTGGCCACGCGGGTGGCGTCGGTGCCCGCGCCCACCGGCACGCCGGCGTCCATCATCCGCTTGATCGGCGGGGTCGCCTCCGCGGCCTTCGCGCCATAGCGCTCGACGAAATATTCACCCTGGAAGGCCATGCGATGCTGAACCGCGATGCCGCCGCCCAGTTCGGCGATCCGGTCGATATTGCGTTCGCTGATCGTCTCGGCATGGTCGAAGAACCAGTTGAGCCCACTCAGGGGAATGTCGCGATTGACCTTCTCGAACACGTCGAGCGCGCGGGAGATTGTCTGGTCGTAGGTCGCGTGCAGACGCCAGGGCCAGCGGCGCTCCGCGAGCAGGCGGATGACGGGCTCCAGATCGCCCTCCATCTCCGGCGGCATGTCGGGGCGGGCGACGCGGAAATCCTCGAAGTCGGCGGCCGAATAGACGAGCATCTCTCCCGCGCCATTGTGGCGGTAGGTGTCGTCGCCGTCGCCGGGCTTGATCTGAGTCGACCAGGTCGCGAAGTCCTTCAGCTCTTCCTTGGGCTTTTGGGTGAAGAGGTTGTAGGCAATGCGCAGGGTCAGCTCGCCATCCTTGTGCAGCTTGTCGATCACTTCATAATCGTCGGGATAGTTTTGCGAGCCGCCCCCTGCGTCGATCACGCTGGTCACGCCCAGCGAGTTCAATTCGCGCATGAAATGCCTGGTCGAATTGAGCTGATAGTCCTGGGGCAGCTTCGGCCCCTTCGCCAGTGTCGCATAGAGGATCGTCGCGTTCGGCTGGGCCAGCAAAAGGCCGGTCGGGTTGCCTTGCGCGTCGCGGACGATCTCGCCGCCCGGCGGGTTCGGCGTGTCCTTCGTGTACCCCACGGCCCGCAGGGCGGCGGCATTCAGCAGTGCGCGGTCATAAAGGTGGAGGATGAAGACCGGCGTATCAGGCGCGGCGGCATTGATTTCCTCAAGCGTCGGCAGTCGCTTTTCGGCGAACTGATGCTCGGTAAAGCCGCCGACCACTCGCACCCATTGCGGTGGCGGGGTGTTCTCGGCCTGCTTCTTGAGCATTGCCATCGCATCGGCCAGAGTCGGCACGCCCTCCCAGCGCAGCTCCATATTATAGTTCAGCCCGCCGCGGATCACATGGATATGGCTGTCGATCAGGCCCGGGATCAGGCGGCGGCCGCCAGCGTCGATGATGCGGGCATTTGGCGCAGCGGCAGCGCGGACCTCTTGCTCGGTGCCGACCGCCAGGAACTTGCCATTCCGGATCGCCACCGCCTGTGCCTGCGGATTTTCGCGGTCGAGCGTCGTGACCTTGGCGTTGATGAGGACGAGATCGGTCTGGGTCATGGCGAAACTTTCCGTTGTGGCGACAAAAGCGGTGGCGGCGGCGTTGCCTGGCAGTTGGCGGCGGGTCATCATGCGTCGCGCCTTGCGTTGCAGGGCAGATCGCCCAGCACATGATTGGCGCAGTCACTCTTCACGAAGCGGGCCAGTTCAGGCCGGTCGGATAGGCGCTTGGCCACCGGGATCAGCTGTTCCCCCAGCAATATTCCGGCGAGCCCGACCAGAGCGATGACGGGCGGCGCGGGAGAACGAACACCCAGCAGGCTATAGACGATGCCGACCAGCAGTCCGGCGCCCAGCGAAATCAGATAGGCTTTCATGTCCGTTCTCCTTTCCTGGCGTCAGGCTTTGATGAAGGCGAGCAGGCCGGCGTTCAACCGGTTCTGATACATGGCCGGTATGGCGTGCGGCGCGTTGCTCATGAGAAAATCCTCGGGATAGGATGGAAGATGGGGAAGGGGGCGATCAATGGGCTTCGGACGCGCCGAACATCGTCTTGGCGTAGGTAATGCCCAGACCGTAAGCGCCGCCCCACTTCTTCGCGATGCCGGTGGTCATGTCGTAGGTTTCGCCACGTGCCCAGTCGCGCTGCAGTTCGAGCAGATATTGAAGCGACGTCATCGGCTTGGCACCCAGCTGGATCATGCGCTCGACGGCACGTTCATGTGCCTCTTCCGAGATATCGCCACAGGCGTCGGCGATGAAGTAGACATCGAAACCCTGGTCGATCGCCGACACGACGGGGCCGACGATGCAGACGGATGTCCAGAGACCTGCGAAGATGATCCGCTCCTTGCCGATGCGGTTTACTTCGTCGATGACGGCGGCGTCTTCCCACGTGTTCATCGACGTACGATCGAACAATGGCTGACCCGGGAAAGCATCGGTGATCTCGTCGAACATAGGGCCGGAAAAGCTGTCGGCGGCAACCGTGGTCAGGATGGTCGAGACGTTGAAGCCCGCCGCGGCATTGGCGACCAGCGCGGCGTTGTTGCGCAGAAGCTCGGCTGAGATCGACTTGGTCGCAAACGCCATCTGCGACTGAAAATCGATCATGATGAGGGTGTGATCATTGGCCGTGATGAGGGACTTGCCAGGGGTCGGGGTCGCTTTGATGGTCATGTCGGGTCTCCAATCTGAAATTCGGACACTGGGTCGTTCCGGTGTGATTGGAGTGTTAGCGCGAAGGGTTACTGCCACGCAGTCTGATAAAACTTGGTCCACTGTTCGAATAAATCGAAAAGCTGGTGGATGTAGTTACGCTGTCGGCCTCGAAATCCGGCCCCGGAGCCTGCATAAGTCCAGGCGTTCCACATCTTGATGTAGCTGTAG
>MKUB01000103.1 GCA_001898545.1 Sphingomonadales bacterium 63-6
CGCTCCGATCAGCCTTATGGATCAGCCTATCCGCACTCAGTTGCCGGCCGGTCTGCCGTCTAACCTGTTGCGCAACCGGCCGGACATCCGTCAGGCCGAACACACGCTGATCGCTGCAAATGCCGATGTGGGCGCGGCGCGGGCGGCCTTCTTTCCCCGTCTCTCGCTGACGGCGATGTTCGGTTTCACCAGCCTCGCGCTTGATGGGCTGTTCGACAAAGACAACCGCAGCTGGTCTTTCTCACCACAGGTGACGCAACCGATCTTTCAGGGTGGCAGTTTGCGCGGCGAGTTACGGCTGGCGGAAGTGCGCAAGTCAATCGCGGTGGCCGAATATGAACGCGCCATCCAGGCCGCTTTCCGCGAAGTTGCTGACGGGCTGGCCGGGCGCGCCACCTTTGCCCGACAATCGGATGCGCAACGCCTGGCAACGCAAGCCTCCGCGCGCCGGGTAGAACTTTCGACGCTGCGTTATCGTGCGGGACTGGATAGCCGCCTCGAACTGCTCGATGCGCAGCGCAGCGATTATGCCGCGCGGCAGGCGCTGCTCGATCTGCGTCGGCAGGAACTCTCCAGCGCGGCGGGCCTTTATCGCGCACTGGGTGGCGGGAACGAGCTCTGAAGCGCTGCCGGATCGCAGGCAGAACGGAATCATCGATAGCTCAATGCGGGAGAACTACGCTCGCCGGAGCCGGGTTGCGGTTGGAATGACAGCACCGAGTTGAGTGTTGGCAAGTGAGGTTGATCCGATATACATAAAAATATTACTTATCGGGAAGCGGAACAGACGTGGCTGAGAATAGGCTGATTTTCAAAGCGTTAAATGAGGAATCGGAAGTGCTTGCCGGTGAGGTCGCGGCAAGGGTGGGCCTCCCGCTACCGCCGCAATGCGTGGACGGAGTGGCGGCTAATGCGAGACTGCTGCAGTTGCATGCCGACATCATGCGCGGCGAAGGAGCAGCGCAGTGACGGTCAGGATAGGACGCGACAATATTGCGGCCATCGCGACTGCCGTCCGCGCTGGCGAGATTACGGCACGGGCGTTGGCGGAACAGGCGCTTGGCCGGATTGCGGAGCGCGATGGCCAGATCAACGCTGTCACCCGCGTGCTTCAAGCAAGGGCGCTGGCCGATGCCGATGCATTGGACGCTCGCCGGGCTGCGGGTGAGGATCCGGGAATTCTGGCGGGTGTGCCTTTTGGCGTGAAAGACCTGTTCGACGTTGCCGGACTGCCGACCACGGCAGGCGCGCAAAGGCTGGCCGATGCGCCGTCAGCCACGGACGACGCTCTGGTGGTTTCGCGTCTTAGGCAGGCTGGTGCGGTGCTGGTCGCCACGCTCAACATGGATGAATTCGCCTATGGCTTCGTTACCGATAACAGCCATTGGGGCATGACGCGCAACCCGCGCGATACGGAGCGGTTTGCCGGGGGCTCCTCCGGCGGGTCGGCGGCAGCCGTGGCGGCGGGCATGGTGTGTTTCGCGCTGGGTTCGGACACGAATGGTTCCATTCGTATCCCAGCCAGCCTGTGCGGCCTGTTCGGGTTGAAACCCACCCACGGATCGCTGCCGGTAGAAGGGACATATCCCTTCGTTCACACGCTGGACGATGTCGGCGCTTTTGCATCGTCGGCTGAGGATCTGGCGCTCGTCGATATGGTGATGCGCGGTGGAGGCGATGCCCTTTCCTTCCCCTCCCGGCCCCGGCTGGCGCGGTTGGGCGGCTGGTTCGCCCGGAACTTGTCACCGGAAATGGAAGCAGCGATGGGGCGCTTTTGCGATGCGCTGGGCGAGCTCACGACGGTAGAGATCGAAGATGTCGAGCGTGCCCGCTCGGCAGCATTCCTGATCACAGCCTATGAGGGCGGGCGCCTGCATGCAGAGGCCTTGCGGGCCGATCCGCTGTCTTACGATCCGGCCACTCGCGATCGCCTGATTGCCGGTGCGGCTCTGCCGGATGGCCTTTATCGTGAAGCGATGGACCTGCGCGCGCAATTCGATGCGCGTGCCGATGCGCTGTTCGATCACTATGACGTGCTGGTGGCCCCAACCACATTCGGGCCGGCGCCGAGGATCGACGAACCGATTATCCCGATTGACGGAAAACCTCAGCCCGCTCGCGCCAATCTGGGCCTTTATACACAGCCGATCAGCTATCTCGGCTTGCCGGCCCTGTCTGCCCCGCTCGCTGGCGATGGACTGCCGCTGGGCGTCCAGTTGATCGCCCGCAAAGGCGCGGATCGAGCGCTGCTCGGCTGGGCGGCTGAACTGGAAGGCCGTGGCCTGCTCAAGAGCCCTCCGACGAAGGAATGGTGACCGAATGCGTGTAAATGATCCGGAAATCGTTGCGCAGATCGATGCGCTTTTCCAGCAATATGAAGCCGCGCTGATGTCCGATGACGTGGCGGCGATGGACGCCTTGTTCCACGATGATGGGGCGACGGTGCGCTACGGCGTTGGCGAGGTTCTCTATGGGGCGGACGAAATTCGTGCGTTCCGCAAGGGCCGTGGTGGTTCACCGCAGCGGCGGCTGGGGCGGCTCGCCATCGCGACTTATGGGAACGATCTGGCTACCGCCAATGTAGAGTTCTTCCGCGAAGGCAGCGACCGGCGTGGTCGCCAGAGCCAGACATGGGTGCGCTTTCCGGAAGGCTGGAAGATTGTTTCGGCCCATGTCTCGCTGGAGGGCGGCAGTCCCTGATCCCCTGACGCAGCCACCCATCGGGTCAAACGGAAGTGGAGAGCTTTTCCGGCTGGAGCACATAACGGCGGATCAGCTCATGGACGTGCTCGCGCCAGCCCTCCCGCCATTGCGCGTCTTGCAGGTCGCGATTGAGGATCGCTGACATCGTATAGCTGTTGGCCAGATGGAAGCGGCATAGGGCAGTGATCGTCAGATAAAGATCGGCTGGAACGATCCCCTCGCGAAACAGGCTTGCCTGCTGGCCTCGCTCGATCACGGTCGCCAGCCGGGCCATCAGCAACTGCCCGGCCTGTGCGATGCTTTCCGAGCTCGCGACCACGCGCCCGCCCGCATCGTTTTCCGAACGGATAATGCCTTCCACATCGGGATGGTCTGCAAAATAGCGCATGGTGAAATCCAGCAGCCGCTCAAGGCACTCCCACGGCTGGCCCTGTTCCAGGTCTATCGCAGCTTCCTGCTTGCGCAGGTCGGCATAGGTGTCTTCGACGATGGTGCGATAGAGGGCGGCCTTCGATCCGAAGTGATAGTAGATTAGCCGGATGTTGCAGCCGGACTGGCGGACGATCCGTTCGATCCGCGCGCCGGAATAGCCATGGCGTCCGAATTCCTGCCTGGCTGCCTGATAGATGCGGCTGCGGGTCCTCTGTGCGTCGCGTTTGCGCGAGGTTTCTGGCGGGTTCACAGCAGACCGTCCAATTCGCGCCGCACTTCTTCTGCAAAGCGGCTGACCGAAGAACTGAGCGTGCTGTTCTTGCGGTAGATCAGGCTGAGCGGCTGTGGACGCAGGCTGCGATCCCGGATCGGGATATAGACCAGCTCGCCGCGCTGAACCTCGTCGATAATGTCCACCTTGGTCATGAAGGTAACGCCTTCGCTCTGGCGGGCAAGTGCCTTCATGTAGCTGACCGAGTTGGACAGGACCTGTGGCTGGAAGGTGAGGTTGGTCTGCGCGAAGGCGTTACGGACCAGTTCGTGGATGCTCATTGTCTCGTCGCCAACGATGATGGGGTAATGGGCGCAATCGCTGAGCCGGACCTCCCCTTCGGCTGCCAGCGCATGATCGGGCGCAACCACTGCCCCAAGCCGGGTCTCGAACTGGCAGAGCGTGGACGAGCCCGGGATGTCGGAGATGTTGTAACCCAGTGCGAGATCCCATTCGCCATTGGCAAGGCCAAGGCTGAGCTGCTGGCGGAAAATGCTGAGGACCTGCACGCGAATGCGCGGATAGGCTTGGCGGAATGCGCGAGTGACGCGGGGCATCAGATTGGCGGCGAGGTTCTCGAAGGTGGCCATACTGACATTGCCGCTTTGCAGTCCCTGGAGCGCGGCGATTTCTGCCTGTGTCTTCTCATGTTCCCGCAAAGTCAGGCGGATGTGCTGAAGCAGGATCTCCCCCGCGGCTGTCGGGCGGATACGACGGGGAAGACGCTCGAAAATCTGCGTGCCGATCTCTTCCTCATAGGCGATGATCTGGCGATTGATCGCAGTGGAGGCGACATTGAGATGGGCTGCCGCCTTGCGGATCGATCCGCGCCGGGCGGTTTCGTCGATATAGCGCAGAAGCCGGGCGTGAAGCATGGAGGTACCTTGAGCTGTGTGGCGGTTCAGTGAGATCATAAAGTTCTCACTCTGAGAGAAAAAGGGTTCTTTTGGGCTTCGGTGAAATGTGGTCTACCAAACCTGCATCGCGAATGGGCTAAAACAAAAGTGATGCTAGAAAATAATAAAGAGTTTGCGGGAGTGATCTTGTAAAAATGAGGTCACAAAATGAAAAAAATAAACTCGTACTTCCTGTATTTGTCAGGAGCTTCATTGTTGGCATTTTCGGGAAATGCCAAGGCTGAAGAAGTCAACGCAGAATCCAATTCCTCTATAGGTCTTGAAGAAATCATTGTTACCGGTGAAAAGCGGGAAACCGCAATTCAGCGGGCTCCGCTTTCAATCACGGCAATTGATTCCGCAGCCTTGCAGGAACGCAACGTCAACGAGGTCAATGATCTCAACGGTCTGGTTCCGGGCCTGAGCATTTCCAAGAACGAGGGCTCTTCGCGCATCGTTGCCATTCGCGGCATCGGTTACGAAACCTCCGCCAATCCCAATTCGCAGCCCGGCGTCGCCTTCCACATCAACGGCGTTTACATCGCCCATGTCATGTCACTCGCGCAGGACATGATCGATGTGGAGCGGGTCGAAGTATTGCGTGGGCCGCAGGGCACCGTCTTTGGCCAGACTTCTACCGGCGGGGCGATCAATGTCATCACCCGCAAGCCGCAAATCGGCGAAACGAGCGGCGATGTGTCCGTCAGCTACGGCAATTACAACTATGCCAAGCTTAACGGTGCGCTGAATGTTCCCATCAGCGATACGCTGGCTGCCCGCGTCGCGGCGCAATATATGCGTCACGACGGATACGGCAAATCCATCGGCGTTCCCTATGTCGAGAAATACGATCTCGACGATGCCAATAATCTGGGCCTGCGTGCTTCGCTTCTCTGGCAGCCCAGCGATAGTTTCTCGGCAATATTGTCGGCGCAGACCTTCGACACGGACCGTCATGGCGCGCTGCAGAAGAACGTACTGGACGATACGCCCGGTGCCCGGGTCGTGGATCAGGATTATCCCAGCACTTTCGACCTGACCACCCGAATGACGGACCTGTCGATGTCGCTGGATATCGGCGATTTCGCTACGCTGAAGTCCGTCAGCGCCTATCAGTATATGCTGAAGAACCAGACGGCCGATACCGATCGTTCTGCCGGCGCCTTCTATGTCCACACGGTACACTGGCAGGACAAGAGCAAGGCCTTCACGCAGGAATTGTCGCTCAGTTCCCAGCCTGGCGGCAATGTCGAGTGGGTTCTGGGGGGCTTCTTCCTGCGCCAGCGCGCACTGAAGGACTATCTCTCGCTGGGGAGCAATCCCGGCCTTGTCTATCAGGGTATGCCGATCGTCTTCGCGACCTACAGCCCTTATCAGCACACCTCGATTGCAGGTTATGGGCAGGCCATCTGGCATGCCAGCGACGAACTGTCGTTCACCGGCGGCCTTCGCTATAGCTGGGACAAGACGACCGGCCAGCCGATCAACTTCTTCAACCAGTTCGGCCCGGCGGCGCCTCGCAAGGCGACGAGCGATGCGGTGACCGGCAAGCTGGGCATCGATTACCAGATCACGCCGGACAACATGGTCTATTTCGTTGCCTCGCGCGGTTACAAGCCGAGCGGCGTCAACTTCAACCAGGGCGCATGGCTGGTTCCCCAGACCTACAAGCACGAGATCGTGAAGGCGCTGGAACTCGGCACCAAAAACGAGTTCCTCGACGACAAGCTACGGTTCAACCTTTCGGGATATTACTACTGGTACGACAATTACCAGTTCACCGCAGAGGACCCGCGCCCCAATTCCGGCGGTTCGTGGAATATCCCGAAGGCCGAGATATACGGGCTTGAGGCAGAGGCTTCGCTTCTTCCGTTCAACGGGTTGCGGCTGGATGGCACGCTCTCGCTGGCGAAGGGCACTTTCAAGGGCGATTTCTACACGATCGACTCCCAGTCCGCACTGGCTATCCGCCAGCAGGCTTCCATCGATCTCAACCTGCCTCAGCCTTACGTGTCCGGCTATGGCTACAATCCCGGTGTAATCGCGATTGTTGCCGATAATCTGCTGAACACCAACGGCAACAAGGTCGCCAAGCTGCCGGGCGTGCAGGCACGCGGTGCGGCGACTTACGAAGCCGATATCGGGGCCGGTACGCTGACGCTGAACGGCGAGGTGATCTATCGGGGCGGGTTCAACGCACGCATCTTCGATCAAGGTCCGCTGGACAAGGTGCCCAGCTACACGCTGGTCAATGCGGGCATCAAGTTCGAGCCGCATGACAGCAGCTTCACCTACTCGATCTCCGCCCAGAACCTGTTCGATGATGACGGCGTGAATGCTCTGTTCACCGACCCTTACGGGGCGCTGACCACCAGCGTGGAATACGTCAATCCCCGTCAGGTTTTCGCAACGATTGCCTACCGTTTCTGACGATCAAAAACCTGAGAGAGGATCGGCCGGCGGTTGCTTCCCCCTTGGCGCCGCCGGCCACAATGGGAATTATATAATGCTTACCAGTCAACAGGCCGTATTCAGAAATTTCTGGTATGCGACCGTACTTCTTGAAGACCTTGCAGACGGCCCGGTTCCCTTCCGTATTCTAGGGGAGGACATCGTTCTCTTCCTCGATGCTGAAGGAAAACCGGCCGCCTTGCGTGACCGATGCTGCCACCGCACCGCCAAGCTTTCCAAGGGCTGGTGCAGTAAAGGGGAAATCGTCTGCGGATATCACGGCTGGCAGTATAACCGGGATGGCGAAGTCACGCGTGTCCCCCAGCAACGTGTCGCGCAGGAAAGCAGCAAGTTCCGAGTTGAATCCTACAAATGCCAGGCGCGCTATGGGTATGCCTGGGTGTGTCTCGGCGAGCCTGTCTCGGACATTCCGGAAATTCTGGAGGATGAAGATCCGGCCTATAGGCGTATCCAGCAGTTCAACGAAGTGTGGCATACTTCCGCACTGCGCTTCATGGAAAACTCCTTCGACAACGCCCATTTCGCCTTCGTCCACAAGGGCACCTTCGGGAACATGGAGCAGCCTGTTCCGAAGAAATATGCGGTTACCGAAACGGATTTCGGCTTCGAGGCGGATGCTGTGGTCGACATCCTCAACCCGGTGGAATCGCATCGCGTTACCGGTACGACGGACCCCGAGATCGAACGCTGCCTGCGTAATCGCTGGCACATGCCCTTTTGCCGCAGGTTGGATATCGAATATCCCACCGGGCTGCGGCACATCATCTTCAATTGCGCCACGCCGATAGATGACAAGAGCATCCATATCGCCCAGATCCTCTATCGCAACGATACGGAAGAGCAGTGCTCCGCGCAGGAACTGATCGCATGGGACCAGTCGGTGATCGACGAGGACAAGGAAGTCCTTGAATCCACCGATTACGACGCACCGCTGGATTCGAGCACCGGCGAGGAGTGTTCCATGGTATCGGACCTGCCCGGCCTGATCATCCGCAAGCGCCTGCTGCGCCTGCTGCGGGAACATGGCGAGCAGGAAATCCGCGCCGACCACAATCTTCACTATGCCGGAGCGGGCAAGGTCCGTGCGGCTTCCAAGGCTTCCGGGAACTGAGATATGTCACAGCCCATCACTAATGCCCCCTATGCCGTGACGCCCATCAAGGGCAATTTCGGGGCCGAGATTACCGGGCTCGATCTGGCCACGGCCAGCGATGCCCAGCTTGCGGAAATCGCCGAACTCTATCGGCGAGGCAGCGTGCTCGTCCTGCGTGACCAGAAGCTGACACCTGAACAGCTCGTCCGGTTCGGTGAGGCGCTCGGCACGCTGGAGAACCATACGCGCGAGCAGTTCACGCTGCCGGGCTTCCCCACGGTCTACATCCTGTCGAACAAGGAAGTGGATGGTAAGCGGATCGGCGTCCATCGCGACGGTATGGGCTGGCACACCGATGGCTCCTATCTGCGCGAGCCGCTGGACACCACGGTGCTCTATGCGCTGGAAAGCCCGCCTGAAGGCGCGGACACCCTGCTGGCCGATATGCGCGCCGCCTTCGAGGCTCTGCCCGCGGATGTGCAGCAGGAAGTTGCCGGGAAGGAAGTGCTGCACAGCTTCGTCTATTTGATCGGCCAGCTCGACCCTGAAGCACGCTCGGTCGTCACGGCCGAACAGGCGGGCAGGGCGCCCGACGTGGTCCACCCTCTCGTGCTCATGCGCGAAGATGGTTCGCGCAGCCTATATCTCAGCAGCGGTTCCACTCGCGAAATCCTGGGCGAAGATCCCGAGGCAGGGCGGCAGCGCGTGCGCGAGCTGATTGCCCATGCCACGCAGGACCAGTTCGTCTATCGCCACAAATGGCGGGTGGGCGACGTGTTGCTCTGGAACAATCGCTACACGATGCACCGCGCCACCGAATATGACGACAAGGCCTATATCCGGCTGGTCCACCGCCTGTGGGTGGCCGGGCAGGGAGGCCTTTCTTCGTGAGCGCGCCCGCGCAACCTCTGGCAGCCGACCCGCCGCGGGGCGGCTTGCCCAGAGGGTGGCCACTGGCCGTGCTGGCCTGTTTCAGCCTGCTGAACTTCCTTGGTTTCGCCTCAACCTTCTCGGCATTGGGCGTGACCTTGCCGTTCATGGTCAAGGATCAGGGATGGAGCTGGACGCTGGCCGGACTGGGCTTCACCCTGCTTGGGGTTTCCAGCGCCTCCACTTCGTTCCTGCCTGCCTATCTTATCCGCAGGTTCGGGGTGCGCACGCCGCTGATCCTGGGTGCTTTCGTTCTGGCGGGCGGATTGCTGGTGTTGTGCCGGGTCACTTCCGAGATCGAGTTCCTGATCGGCACTGTCCTGTGCGGGGCCGGGTTCCAACTGATCGCCATGATCCCCGGCACTCATGTCCTTTCAGCCATGTTCCGTCAGCGCTCGCTGGTTTTCGGCATCTACATGACGTCGGCCTCCATGGGCGGCGTTGTCGGGCCGTGGATCGTGCTGAGCGTCATGAGCGCTTTCGACCAGGATTGGCGGATGGTCTGGCTGTTGCTGGCGCTGGCGGTGTTCGTCACCAGCCTTGCTTCGGCTGCCATCGTTGGCAAAGGCAGCGATAGTCATCGCCGTACCGAGGAACAGCGCGGCCAGGTGCCTGAGAACGAGTGGGGCTTCGACGTTAAGGCTGCGCTGCGCACGCCGCAGTTCTGGATGATCTGCGCGGCCTATCTGAGCCAGGTCCTGATCCTGAGCAGCGTTGCCAGCATGTCCATTGCCCATCTGACGGAAACCGGCACGATTGCCGCTGTGGCTGCCGCCATGTTGAGCCTCGAAGCAGCAGTGCAGGTCGCTGCCCGACTGGGTGGGGGCATGCTGGGCGAGTTCGTGAACCGCAAGCTGCTGTTGCTGGGCGGGCTGGCCTGCCTTGCCGTTGGCGTGTGGACGCTGTCGGTCGCGCAGGGTTATCCTGCGCTGCTCACCTATGCGCTGCTGACTGGCACCGGCATCGGCCTGACGGCGCTGGCATCGACCTTGCTGCTGCTCGACTGGTTCGGTCGCAAGCGCAATCTCGAACTGTTTTCCATCATGTGCACGCTGGTGGCGATCTCCTCGGTCAATTCCGTGATCGGCGGGATCATCCGCGATGCCACCGGGTCTTTCGCGCTCGCCTACCAGCTTTTCGGCAGCATCCCTGCGCTGGTGTTCGTGGCCATGCTGTTCACCCGCCGACCCGCAAAGACAGAGGCCAACTCATGAATGTTCTGGGCAGCACCGCGCGCAACACATGGCGCGTATCGGCGGAGAAGGTCGATCTCGTCCGCCCTGACATTGCGCCGCAGATCGTGGAATTTCCGGCAAAGCCGCGCGGGATAAGCCTCGATCTTGGCCGAACCGCAATCCTCGTCATCGATATGCAGAATGATTTCTGCCATCCCGATGGCTGGCTGGCGTCGATCGGAGTGGACGTTACCCCGGCGCGCGCGCCCATCGCGCCGCTGGTCAGGCTGCTGCCGGAGCTGCGTGAAGCCGGCGTGCCCGTTCTGCGGGTGAATTGGGGGAACCGCTCCGATCTGCTCAATATCAGTCCGGCTCTGCATGCGGTGTACGATCCGGAAGGACGCAATGTCGGCCTGGGCTCTCCTTTGCCGTCCAACGGTTCGCCCGTGCTGGAAGCGGGCAGCTGGGCTGCGGCTACAGTGGACGAACTCGCGCCATGCGGTGACGATATCCTCGTCGACAAATACCGGATGTCCGGTTTCTGGGACACGCCGCTCGACAGCATCTTGCGCAATCTGGGGGTCACCACCTTGCTGTTCGCGGGTGTGAACGTCGATCAATGCGTCATGTGTACGCTGCAGGACGCCAACTTTCTCGGCTATGACTGCATCCTGCTTGACGATTGCTGTGCCACCACCTCGCCGGAATTCTGCGAGCAGGCCACGCTTTACAATGTCCGCCAGTGCTTCGGCTTCGTCGCAAGCAGCACGGCTCTCTCGGCCGCACTTGCCGACGGGAAAGGAAGGGGCTGAGATGATGATCCGTTGGACGGATATGACGTGGCCGGAATTTCGCGAAGTCGATTTCGACCGGGCGGTTGCTCTTATGCCTGTGGCGGCGATCGAACAGCACGGCCATCATTTGCCGGTCTCGGTCGATGCGGATCTGAATGCGGGCATCATTGAAGTCGCGGCCGGAAAACTGCCTGCGGGC
>MKUB01000104.1:0-7792 GCA_001898545.1 Sphingomonadales bacterium 63-6
AAGCAGATATTGGGCCACCGGCTGCGGCGGGAAATCATCGCCACCAAGCTGGCCAACCGGATCGTGAACCGCATGGGCCTGATCCATCCCTTCGAACTGGCGGAGGAAGAAGGCGCATCGCTGGATCAGGTCGCCAGCGCCTTTGCCAGCGCCGAGGCCCTGTTCGGCATGGGCAAGGTGTGGCAGCGGATCGAAACCGTGGCCATGCCCGAAGGAGCGCGGCTGAAATTGTTCGACCGTGCCGCCGCCGCCCTGACCGATCATATGGCGGATTTGCTGCGTGCAGGGAAAGGATCGCTGCAACCCTCCCGCCTGGTGGAGGAACTGGGCAAGGGCGTGGGCAAGCTCTCCGGCGCGGCGCAGAAGCTGCTGGCGCAGGAGGCGCGCGTACAGTCCGCCCGGATGCAGGCCAGCTTCGTGGAAGCAGGCGCGCCCGAAGGCGAGGCGGCCGCCGTGGCCCATCTCTACGATCTGGACGGGGCCATCGGCCTGTCCCTGCTGGCACGGGACAGCGGCACCGATGCCGTGGCACTGGCCCGTGCCTTCATCGATCTGGGAGCAAGGCTGGGGCTGGACTGGGCGCAGCAGACCGCTGCGCGTATGAGCCCGTCCGACCCATGGGAACGCCTGCTGGTGAACGGGCTGGCCCGCGATTTCCAGCATATGCGGCTGGATTTCCTGCGCCGCGCCATGACCCGCAAGGTGGGGCCGGATGCTGCGGTGGAACGCTGGGCCGAGGCGCAGGCAAGCGCCGTCACCCAGTTCCGCGCAGTGGTGGCCCGGGCACAGGCCGCCGTGCCGCCCGCACCGGCCATGCTGGCCCAGCTTGCCAGCCAGGCGCGCAACCTGCTGGCGCGTTGAGCTGCCCCCCGCGCAAGAAAGCGTGCGCGCGGGGCACTTGAGGCGAGGCGGGAGAATATGCGAAGGGCCCTTTCATGGCGTATGACGTAATCATAGTGGGCACGGGGCACGGCGGGGCACAGGCGGCAATCGCGCTGCGCCAGCAGGGCTTTGAAGGATCGATCCTGATGCTGGGGCGCGACAGCCTGCCCCCCTATGAAAGGCCGCCGCTTTCCAAGGAATATCTCTCCCGCGAGAAGCCGCTGGAACGCATCATGATCCGCCCCGAACATTTCTGGGCGGACAAGGGCGTGGAACTGAAGCTGGGCGCCACCGTGACCGGCGTGGACCCGGCGGCGCATGAAGTGATCCTGGCCGATGGGACGCACCTTGGCTACGGCTCGCTGATCTGGGCAGCGGGCGGAGATCCGCGCCGCCTCTCCTGCGCCGGCGCGGATCTGGCGGGCATCCATTATGTGCGTGATATCGCCGATGCGGACCGGATGATGGCCGAGCTGGATGGGGGCGCAAAACGAGTGGCGGTGATCGGCGGCGGTTATATCGGGCTGGAAGCGGCCGCGGTGCTGACCAAGTTCGGCTGCCACGTGACCCTGCTGGAGGCTTTGCCTCGCGTGCTCGCGCGTGTTGCCGGGGAAGACCTCTCCCAATTCTACGAGGCGGAGCATCGCGCCCATGGCGTCGATCTGCGCACCGGAACCGCCGTGGAATCCATCGTTGGTGATGGCACTCGCGTTACCGGCGTCAAACTGGCCGATGGCGAGGTGATCCCCGCCGAAATGGTGGTTGTGGGCATCGGCATCGTGCCCGCCGTGGGCCCGCTCATCGCCGCCGGAGCGGCAGGCGGCAATGGCGTGGATGTGGACGAATATTGCCGCACCGTGCTGGACGATGTCTATGCCATCGGCGATTGCGCGGCCCATGCGAACGGTTTCGCGGGCGGCGCCGTGATCCGGCTGGAAAGCGTGCAGAATGCCAATGACATGGCCACCACGGCGGCCAAAGCCATCTGCGGCGATCCGCAGCCCTATCATGCCCTGCCGTGGTTCTGGTCCAACCAGTACGATCTCAAGCTGCAGACTGCCGGGCTCAGCCTGGGTCATGATGCCACCGTGCTGCGCGGCGATCCGGCCACGCGCAGTTTCAGCGTGATCTATCTGAAGGATGGCAAGATCATCGCGCTCGATTGCGTGAATGCGGTGAAGGATTATGTCCAGGGCCGCAAACTGGTGGAAGCGGGCAGGAAGATTGCCCCCGAAATGCTGATGGATGCCTCGGTGCCGCTCAAAGAGATGGCGGGCTGAGGGAAATGGCCGGCTGAGCCCTTGGGGTAACCGGCCATTCCTCCATCGGCGTCAGATCACGCCAAAGGCCTGCATTGCTTCGGCAACGCGCACGAAGCCGGCCACATTGGCGCCCAGCACGTAATCGCCCGGCACGCCATATTCCTCGGCCGTGGCGGCGCAGCGGTCATGAATGTCCTGCATGATCGCGGCCAGGCGTTCCTCGGTCTGTTCGAAGGTCCAGCTGTCGCGCGATGCATTCTGCTGCATTTCCAGGGCAGAGGTCGCCACCCCGCCCGCATTGGCCGCCTTGCCCGGCGCGAACAGGACGCCCGCTTCCTGAAACAGCCTGACGGCTTCCGGGGTGGAGGGCATGTTCGCCCCTTCGCCCACGGCCATCACGCCATTGCGGATCAACGTGGCGGCATCCTTGCCGGTCAGCTCGTTCTGCGTGGCGGAGGGCATGGCGACATCGCAGGGGACATCCCAGATCGACCCCTTTTCGACATAATGCGATCCTGATTTCAGATCGGCATATTCGGAAATGCGGCCACGCCGGATTTCCTTGATCTCCTTCACCAGTTCCAGATCGATGCCGTCCTCATCCACGATATATCCGTTCGAATCCGAACAGGCGACCACCTTGCCGCCGAATTCGCGGATCTTCTCGATTGTATAGACCGCCACATTGCCGGAGCCGGAAACCACGGCGCGCTTGCCGCCGAAGCCTTCGCCGCGCGTGGCCAGCATGCGATTGACGAAATAGACCGCGCCATAGCCGGTTGCCTCGCGCCGCGCGCGCGAACCGCCATAGACCAGGCCCTTGCCGGTCAGCACGCCTGCTTCATAGCGGTTGGTGAGCCGCTTGTACTGGCCGAACAGGAAGCCGATCTCGCGCGCGCCAACGCCGATATCGCCTGCGGGCACATCGGTATATTCGCCCAGGTGGCGATACATCTCGGTCATGAAGGACTGGCAGAACCGCATGATCTCGCCATCGGAACGGCCGCGCGGATTGAAATCCGATCCGCCCTTGCCCCCGCCGATGGGCAGGCCGGTCAGCGCATTCTTGAAGATCTGCTCAAAGCCCAGGAACTTGATGATCCCGACATTCACCGAAGGGTGGAAGCGCAGCCCGCCCTTATAGGGGCCGAGCGCGGAATTGAACTGCACGCGAAAACCGCGATTGATCTGCACCTGCCCGGCATCGTCCACCCAGGGCACGCGGAAAATGATCTGCCGTTCAGGCTCGCATATCCGTTCGATAAGGGCGTGATCGGCATATTCGGGATGTTTCGCGATCACTCGCCCAAGGCTTTCCAGCACTTCCTGCACGGCTTGCAGGAACTCACCTTCGCCTGCGTTCCGCCGCAGCACATCGTCCAGGATGGGCTGCAGCTTCTCATCAATCTTGGTCAACTAATTCCTCCTGTGGTGCCAGTTTTCTGGCTACCTCCCCGGTGGACGAAATGACCGCCCCCGTCAAAGCATGGGGGCAAATGGGGGATCGGCCGGGCTCGGCCGGGATCGAGGCGTCAGGCGCGCGGGTCTCCAAGCTCCGCCAGGGCCCAGGCAGCGGCTTCCACCACTATCGGATCGGGATCGCCCGCCAGCATCCGCACTTGCGGCAGCAAGGCCGGATTGCCGCTGTTCCCCGCCGCGATCAGGCAATTGCGCACGAAACGGTCGCGCCCGATACGCTTGATCGGGCTGCCGGAAAATTTCGCGCGGAAGGCCGCATCGTCCAGCGCCAGCAATTCTTCCAGCCGGGGCTCCACAAGTTCCTCGCGCGGAAGGAAGGCCGCATGGCGCGCGGCCTGATCGGCAAACTTGTTCCACGGGCACACGGCCAGGCAATCGTCGCAGCCATAGATGCGGTTGCCCATGGGCCTGCGGAATTCTTCCGGGATCGGCCCCTTATATTCGATGGTTAGGTAGGAAATGCAGCGCCGGGCATCCAGCCGGTAGGGTTCCGGGAAGGCTGCGGTGGGGCAGGCGTCCTGGCAGGCATTGCAACTGCCGCAGCGATTGGAATGGGGCTCGTCCGGCGCGAAGGGCAGCGTGGTGTAGATCGCGCCCAGGAACAGCCAGCTGCCATGGGCACGGCTGACCATGTTGGTGTGTTTACCTTGCCAGCCCAGCCCGGCGGCCTCACCCAGCGGCTTTTCCATCACCGGTGCGGTATCCACGAACACTTTGAGGGCGACCTCCGTTCCATCGCTCTCGCACTCGGCCACCAGCCAGCGGGCGAGGCTTTTCAGCGCCTTCTTCAGTACGTCGTGATAGTCGCGGCCCTGCGCATAGACGGAAATCCGCGCTTTTTCGGGGTCTCCCTCCAGTGCCAACGGGTCATGCGGCGGGGCATAGGACATGCCCAGCGCAATCACGCTGCGCGCCTCGGGCCACATGCTCTGCGGGCCCCTGCGGACATCCGCCCGGTCCGCCATCCATTGCATTTCCCCGTGAAATCCGTCGCTTAGCCACTGGTCCAGCCGCACGGCGCGCAGCGGATCGTCCGCCGCCGGGGCGAAGCCGACAGCCGCAAACCCCAACCGCCGCGCCTCTTCAACCAGTGCGGCTTTCAGCGCATCGAGGCGACCATCAACCAAGTTCGCTATTGCTCCTGTTAATCCGCAAAGGGTAATTCCCGCCCATGCAAACCGAGCTAGGCGATCACCGACCGGCGGACAACCACACAAACCCGCCGGCCATAGAGGCGCGGGGGCTGGTAAAGCGTTTCGACGGAACGCTGGCAGTGGCCGGGGTTGATCTGACCGTCCCGGAAGGCGCGATCTACGGCATATTGGGCCCCAATGGTGCGGGGAAGACCACCACCTTGCGCATGTTGCTGGGCATCATCGATCCGGATGAGGGAACCCGCAGGGTGCTGGGGCATGAGCGGCCGCACGATGTGGCACGGCTGATCGGCTATCTGCCCGAGGAACGCGGGCTTTATCCTTCGATGAAAGCCTATGAAGCCATCGCCTTCATGGGGGCCCTGCGCGGATTGCCGCTGAAGGAAGGGCGCAAAAGGGGCCGCGAATTGCTGGAAGCCCACGGGCTGGGCCATTCGGCCGAGCGGCAGATCCGGCAATTGTCCAAGGGCATGGCGCAAACCGTGCAATTGCTGGGCACACTGGTTCACAAGCCGAAGCTGGTGGTGCTGGACGAGCCCTTTTCCGGCCTAGACGCCCTCAATCAGGGCAAGCTGGAACAGATGATCCGCCGCCTGGCGGATGAAGGCACGACCGTGATCTTTTCCACCCATGTCATCGCCCATGCAGAGCGTCTGTGTGAACAGATCGCCATCATCGCCGGGGGCAAAGTGCCCTTCGCGGGGCCGGTGGACGAGGCGCGAGACAGGATTCCCGCGCAGGTCCGGCTGGAAACCGCCCATGCGGACGGACCATGGCGCGCGGCGCTGCCCGCTGCTGCCCGGCATGAGGGGAGCTTCTGGTATTTCGACCTGCCCGATACGGGGATCGAACCCTTGCTACGCGCGCTGATCGAAGGGGAGGCGGGCATTCTGTCGCTCTCCATCGAACGGGCGGGACTGCATGACGCCTTCGTGGCCATTGCGGGCGAAGCTGCGGCCCGCGCGCTGGATGCCTCCCCGGAAGAGGGGGAGGGGCGATGAGTCAGTCCCGCATCAGAGGGGGCCGCCTGTCGACCATTCAGGCCGCTTTCGTGGTTGCCCGGCGCGATTTCGTGGCGATCCTGCTCAGCCGCACCTTCATCTTCTTCCTGCTGGGCCCGCTTTTCCCCCTCATCGTCGGCGGGCTTGCGGGCGGCATCGGGGAGCAGGTGCAGCAGGAAGCCGCGCAGCCGGAAATCGGCATTGCCATGCAGGGGGTGGATGTGGACCGGATGCTGGCGGCCTATGACCAGCTCGGGCCCCGGATCGGGCCGGCCATCCCCCGCATGGTGGAACTGAAGCGCCTTTCTCCCGGCGAGACATTCGATGCCCGCGCAGTGCTGGAACAGGCTCAAGGCGACATGGCCGCCATCGTGACCGGCACCCCAGCCTCTCCCGAGCTTACCGCTACGCCGGAACGGCTCGAATGGTGGCGCGGCCCTGTCAGCCTGATCTCGGCCCAGGCGCTTCAGCGCGGGCCCACCGATTTTCCACCGGTCAAGCTCGCCAGTGTGACCACCAGCGGCGCGAAGGAAAAGCGGGGCCGCATTGCGACCGCGCAGGTGGGGCAGACGGTGCTGTTTCTGCTGATCATGTTGCTGGCCGGCATGGTCCTTTCCAATCTGGTGGAAGAGAAGGCCAACAAGATCATCGAAGTTCTGGCCGCGGCGATTCCGATGGACGCCGTATTCCTGGGCAAGCTGTTTGCCATGCTGGCCGTGTCTCTGGTGGGGATCACCGTCTGGGCTACGGTCATTGGCGGGCTGGTGGGCCTGGCCGGAATGCAGGATACGCTGCCTGCGGGGATGAGCCTCGCCGATCTGCCCACTCCGGGCGTCGGTTGGCCATTGTTCTTCCTGCTGGGCGTGATCTATTTCGCCATGGGCTATTTGCTGCTCGGTTCCATCTTCCTCTCCATCGGCTCCATGGCCGCTACGGTGCGTGAAGTGCAGACCCTGTCCATGCCGGTGACGATGCTGCAGGTGCTGATCTTCTTCTTCTCCACCTATGCCCTGACCCAGACGGGCAAGCCGATGGAACTGGCCGCCATGGCCTTTCCCCTCAGTTCCCCTTTCGCCATGCTGGCCCGCGCGGCGACTGACGATGCGCTCTGGCCGCATCTGGCGGCCTTGGTGTGGCAGGCCATTGCTGTGGCGATCTTCGTGAAGGTCGGTTCTGCCCTGTTCCGCAAGCGAGTGATGAAATCCGGGCCGCAACATGGCGTGAAGAAACGCCGCAGTCTGTTGGCCATCGTAAAGGGCAGGGCAACACAAGCAAGCTAGGAAGCTCGGGAAACTGACCATCCGGGCCGATTGCAGGCGCAACCCTTTCGCCATTCATGCGTTGGCGTGATAAGAGGCGGGCGGCGGGAGCCGCCAGCAGAATAATCAAGGAGAGGCATATGAAACCGCACCTCACCCCATCGCGCAGGACCATGCTTGGCTTGTTCGGCGGCGCGGTTTCCTTCGTGGCCCTGGCCAGTGCCAGCCCGTCTTTCGCGGCGGGCTATCGCGTAACTCATAGCGATGCGGAATGGCGCAAACTGCTGGACCGGCAGGCCTATGACGTGCTGCGCCACGAAGCGACCGAGCGGCCCTTCTCCTCACCGCTGAACGGTGAACATCGCAAGGGCACGTTCCTGTGCAAGGGCTGCAATAACGAGCTCTATTCAAGCGAGACGAAGTTCGAGAGCGGCACGGGCTGGCCCAGCTTCTGGAAGCCGCTGCCCGGCGCAGTGGGCACCTCTAACGATAACAAGCTCGGCTATCCCCGCACGGAAGTGCATTGCGCGGATTGTGGCGGCCATCTGGGCCACGTATTCCGCGATGGGCCCAAGCCGACCGGGCTGCGTTATTGCATGAATGGCGCGGCGATGAATTTCCGGCCCGCCTGATTCCCTTTCCTGCCTGATTCCGGCGAGTTGGCCGGGGCGATGGCCGTGGGCCTTCAGCGGCGGAAAGTGTCCGGAATCCAGGTGCCGCTTTCAATATTGCAATTGCCCTGCAGCTGATCGGCA
>MKUB01000104.1:7828-11057 GCA_001898545.1 Sphingomonadales bacterium 63-6
AACACCAGCCCGTAATTGGCGCCCTTGCGCCAGCGCACCCGCGCCTGAATCACGGGGAGGTTGTCGGCCTCAAGCCGCAGCTTCTGGTCGATAGCCATATAGAGCGGGGATTCGATCTGCGCGCCCTGCTGCGAGATATTGTGAATCACCACGCCTGCTGTGCGGCCATGGCAGGAAATCAGCGCGGGCAGTTGCAGCTTCAGCCGCACCGGGCGCTTGGGATAGCGGCTCTTGTTATGCAGCAGCCGGTCAATATCGACCGGAACCGGGAAGCGGAAACCGGCGGCGCCTTCCTTTTCCCAGACACGCTCAATCGGGTGCTGATCCCCATTGGGCAGTTCCAGCGTCAACTGGACGCCCTGCGGCAGCGGATGAAAGGTGCGGATGCTGACCCCGGTGGAGGACGCATCACGGACGATGCAGAGATATTCGCCAGTGGCGCAGATGAGCTTGGCCGTGCGGATGAGCAGAGTGAACCGCGGTGCAACGCGCTGTTCACTGCCGTCTTCCGGCAATGAGCCGGCCTGCTGGCCTTGCCCCTGCCCGTCCGGCGTATGCACAACCTCGGTCATAACATCTCTCATCTGGGTCGGGGCAAGCCTCCCGATTACAGTTCCGCGCAAGGGCTGCCTTGGCCGGGGAATAAGAGTGCCTGCCCCCTGCACATATTGCCCACGATGTTCAATCTATCCAAAAAAAGCTAACATTCCCTGACTTCGAAACGTGAATAAAGTGTGTGGTGAACCCACGCGGTAAACATCTATGGTGCGGGCGGTGGGACTTGAACCCACACGGGCAATGCCCAGGGGATTTTAAGTCCCCGGCGTCTACCATTCCGCCACGCCCGCACACTTGATGACAGCCACCGCGAACACGGCCGCCGAATCGGGATTAAGCTCTTGCCAAATAACGGCTTTTCTCAAGATGTGCGAGCATTTTAGCACGCAGTTTCACCTCTTGCCGCGCCCCGTTTCAGGACAGGTCGGCGCCAGTCTAGCGAGCGAATGGATTGGTTACCACAGCTGTGTAACCTTTAAGGCGAGGAAGCTCCCAGGCATTTGGGTTTGCTCTTGAGAATGGCCCCGCACCGCTCCGGCAGACCCCGGACAAGTGTTCCTCCGGGTGTCAGAGATTAACCACTAAATGCGCGATCAACGATATCGCCCCGACGCGATCTCCGCGCCCTGAGCCAGCGCCGCCAGCTTTGCCCACACCACTTCGGGATCGAGATTGCCACTGCCTGCGTGAACAGAGAAGCCGCAATCCACGCCGGCCATCACACGCTCCGCTCCTAACAGATCCGCATAGCGGGCGATGCGCTGGGCGATCAGCTCGGGATGTTCGATATAGCTGCTCTGCGGCTCGATCATGCCGGGGCACAGTACCTTGCCTTCCGGCAGATCGTTCTCTTCAAACCAGGCGAATTCATGTGCATGGCGGGGGTTCGCCCCTTCCAGCAGTACCATTTGCGGCTTCGCCTGCCAGACGATGTCGGCAATCTCGCCCAGGGGCACATCGCAATGGTGGGGGCCGGGATAATTGCCCCAGCACAGATGCATCCGCATTTTCTCCGCCGGAATGTTGCGGACGGCGTGGTTCAGCGCCGCCACATTCATCGCCAGCTTCTTGCGGAATTCCTCCAGCGAAAGGTGCGTGAACTGCACATGGCGGCCCATCGCCATGTCGGGGCAATCGAGCTGCAGGGTGATCCCGGCATTGGCGATTGTCTCATATTCGTGGCGCAAAGCCTCCGCGATGGCGAAGACATATTCCTCGTCATCCTTGTAGAAGCGATTGGGGAAGAACAGTGCCGTCACGCCCGGCGATGCGGCGGACATGAAGGTCTCTTGCCCCTGCGCCAGCCGGTTCAACCGCTCCGCATCTATCCGGGGCGCTTCCATGTCCTTGACCGTGATCGCCGAAGTGCAGGCGGGCGCGGAGCGCCTTGCCCGCCCGGCATCGCCGAACACCCGCGCCTTCGCGCCGGGGAATTCCTCCAGATCCTGAAATTCATAGCTGCCCGCCTCCCCATCGAAGCCGGTCAGCCGGTGCTTGATATAGGTGGCGTAGCTGGGCTTCGACATTTCGCCATCGCCCACAATCGAGATACCAGCCTGCACCTGCCGCGCGAGGACATGAGCGGTGGCCTCTTCAACGGCTGCCTCGAAAGCTGCCTCACTCACTTCCTGCCCGCCTTCCCGGGCGAAGACGAGAGCGAGCAGGTTTTCGGGGCGAGGCAGGCTGCCGGTATGCGTCGTCCTGAAAATCATGAATGCCCTTCACGCAAGGAGCAAAGGTACACCACGCTCAAACCGTCTCCTCGTGCCGGAAGAGGTTGTTATTGGTGTGATCGCCCGCCAGCCAGCGCTTCAGTTCCGCATGAGCGCGGGCGCGCCGGTCAGCCGCGCCGTCGCCTGCGCGTGGATCGTCGCAAGTGAATTCCACGATCATGCCATTGGGATCGGTGACATAGACCGAGCGGCAATAGCCATGCTCCAGCGTATAGGTATCGGGCGGCTGGATGCCTGCCTTTGCAATGCGCGCTTCGATCTCGGCCTGCGTTTCCGAGTCCACGTTCAGCGCGATGTGAATGAAGGGCGAGGCGGGAATTTCCGGCCCGAACTGTGCCTGATCCTCTGCATCGGCGAATTGGAAAAAGGCCAGGCTGCTGCCATCGGCGAGGTCGAAGAAGACGTGGCAATAGGTCCGGTCCTTGCCGAACAGATGATCCGTCTCACACCATGTGGCCGAAAGCGGCAGGCCGATCACATCCTCGTAAAAGGCGCGGGTCGCTTCCAGATCCTTGGTGACATAGGCCGTGTGGTGCAGTCGGCTGGGCAGTCTGCTCATCATCGCTCTCCCTTGCGCCGAGTCCTGTCAGGCACGGCTTTGGAGGGGAACATATCAGAGCTTTTGCCTTGCGCAATTCGCTGATTAGCCCGGCTTGCGGCCAAGAATCTCCTCATTGTGCTGGCCCAGCACCGGGGGGGCGACCACTTCTTCCTGCTTCTCCCCATCGAAGCGCAGCGGGGAACGGATCGTGCGGAAGGTGCCATGCGGCCCTTCGGTTTCCAGCACGATCCGATGATGTTGTGCCAGTTCGCCATCCACCACTTCCTGCGATGTGAATACCGGCGAATGCGGCACTTCCAGTTCCGCCAGCCGGTCTGCCCAAAAGCTGCGCGGCTGCTGCTTGAAGATGGGGGCGAGGAAGGCGATCACCTTGTCG
>MKUB01000105.1 GCA_001898545.1 Sphingomonadales bacterium 63-6
TCGTGATGGAAATCGGCAGCTTGCTCGCAGGTGCAGCACAGCCTAGGGAACCGGCCCATGGTTGAACCCTATTATATCACTACCGCCATTTCCTATCCCAATGGCCCGCCGCATATCGGCCATGCCTATGAAGCGATTGCGGCGGATGTTGCTACTCGCTTCCAGCGCCTCATGGGCCGCGAAGTGCGTTTCCAGACGGGAACGGATGAGCACGGCCTCAAGATGGCGCAGAAGGCGCGCGATCTCGGCAAGACGCCTTTGGAACTGGCAAGCGAAATGTCCGCGCTGTTCCGTGCCATGTGCGACGGGTTGAACGTCTCCTATGACCGTTTCATCCGCACTACGGAAGACGCGCATCATCGCGCCAGTCAGGCGATCTGGCAGGCGATGGAAGCCAATGGCGATCTCTATCTGGATCGCTACGAAGGCTGGTATTCGGTCCGTGACGAAGCCTATTATGACGAGAGCGAACTCGTCGAAGGGGAAGGGGGCGAAAAGCTCTCCCCTCAGGGCACACCTGTTGAATGGACGGTGGAGGAGAGCTGGTTTTTCAAGCTTTCCAAATATCAGGAACCACTGCTCGCGCTTTACGCCGAACATCCGGAGTTCATCCAGCCCGACAGCCGCCGCAATGAAGTGATGCGCTTTGTCGAAGGCGGATTGCGCGATCTCTCGGTAAGCCGCACCAGCTTCGACTGGGGCGTGAAAGTTCCCGGTAATGAGGAGCATGTGATGTATGTGTGGGTCGATGCCCTCACTAACTACATTACCGGCCTTGGTTATCCGGAGGATACAGAGGAGTTCCGCAAGTTCTGGCCTGCGAGTGTCCATCTGATCGGCAAGGATATTGTGCGCTTTCATGCGGTCTACTGGCCCGCCTTCCTGATGAGTGCTGGCCTTGCCGTGCCCAAGCAGATTTTTGCCCACGGCTTCCTGCTCAATCGCGGGCAGAAGGAATCGAAATCGCTCGGCAACGTCACCGATCCGATGCAACTGGCCGAACGGTATGGCGTTGATACGCTGCGCTATTTCCTGCTGCGCGAGGTAACCTTCGGGCAGGATGGCAGCTATTCGACGGAAGCCATTATAACTCGGGCAAATGCCGAGCTGGCGAACAGCTTCGGCAATCTTGCCCAGCGAGTAATGAGCTTCATTGCCAAGAACTGCAGTGAGGGCTTCACCGCCAGCGCTCCGGTGCTAAAGGCGGATGCCGATTTGCGCGCGAAGGTGAATGCCGCTTGTGTTTCCGAACTGCCGGAAGCCTTTGGAAAGCTCTCCTTTACCGCCGGTCTGGAAGCATGGATGCAGGCAGTTTACGCATGTAACGCCTATGTTGATGAGCAGGCGCCCTGGGCACTGCGCAAGACCGATCCGGAGCGGATGGAGCGGGTTCTCGCAACGCTCTGTGGCTGCATTCGGGATCTTGCTGTGGCAATTTCGCCTGTAACACCAGCAGCTTCCGCCAAAATCCTCGATGCATTGTGCATTCCGGGCGATGCTCGCAACTTCGCAGCTCTGGCGCAGGATAACGCACTCGGCGCGATCAGGGTCGATAGTCCCACACCAGTCTTCCCCCGGCTTGAAATGCCGGTGGAGGAGGGCGCCTGATGCTGGTCGATAGCCACTGCCACCTGGAATATAAGGGGTTGGTGGAGGATCAGCAGGGCGTGCTCGATCGGGCACGACAGGCTGGGGTGCATGGCTTCCTGAATATTTCCACCCGGCAGAGCGAGTGGGACCGCGTTGTTGGTACTGCCGCACGTGAAGCGGACGTGTGGGCCAGCGTGGGTATCCATCCTCATGAGGCGGATGGCCACGCCGATCTCGGCGAGACCGCGCTGCTGGAGGCGGCCCGGCATCCCAAGGTGATCGGGATCGGTGAAACCGGGCTCGACTATTATTACGATAAATCCGAGCGCCAGGTGCAACAGGCCCTGTTTCGCACGCATATCAACGTGGCGCGTGAAACGGGACTGCCTATCATCGTGCACACGCGCGATGCTGAAGAAGATACGGCGGCGATCCTTCGCGAGGAAATGGAGAAGGGCGCTTTCCCCGCGCTGATCCATTGCTTCACCGCCTCGGCCGATTTTGCACGCGTCGTGCTCGATCTCGGGCTGACAATCTCGATTTCGGGCATTGTGACCTTCAAGAACGCCAAGGACCTTCAGGAGGTCGCATCGTGGATACCGCGGGACCGGCTTCTGGTAGAAACCGATAGTCCATTCCTTGCCCCGGTTCCCCACCGCGGCAAGCCCTGTGAACCCGCTTTCGTTGCGGCTACCGCCGCTTTTGTGGCCGATGTGCGGGGAGAAACGCTTGGGGATCTGGCCGAATATACCACTCAAAACTTTCATGCTTTGTTCCGAAAGGCTGCTGCATGAAGGTTCTTATTCTCGGCTCAGGCACATCCACGGGCGTTCCTCGAATTGGAAATGATTGGGGGAATTGCGACCCTGAGGAACCGCGCAACCGCCGGACGCGCGTGTCTATCCTTGTTGAAAGCGAACAGGGAAATCGGCTGCTAGTCGATACATCCACCGATCTGCGCCACCAATTGCTCGCCAACGACATTGAACGGGTGGACGGAATTTTCTGGACCCATGATCACGCAGACCACTGCCATGGGATCGATGACCTGCGGGTAATGCGCTATGGCCGCGCAGGGCCTTTGCCGGGGTTCGGATCAACGGAGACGGTTCACAGGCTAAGGCAGCGTTTCAGCTACGTCTTTGCTGGCCAATACGGATATCCGACAATCGTCGAGCTGGAGGCGCTTGACCGGCTGAGATGCCATGCCGGATTTGGCGTCAGCTGGTGTCAGATGCCCCATGGCCCCACGGAATCGACCGGCTATCGCTTCGACTGCGATGGCAAGTCCATTGCCTATGCTACTGATTATAGTGCTATTACTGCCGAGATGGTTCGCCTTTTTCATGGCGTGGACATTCTGGTGACAGATTGTCTGCGGCGCGAACCACATCCAACGCACGCCCATTTGGCGATGGCGATTGAACTGGGCGATGCTTGTCGAGCGGGAAAGACCGTGCTGACGCATCTCGACAAGAGCATGGATTATCAGACGATCCAGGCCGAAGTGCCAAAGGGCGTGTTCGTCGGCTATGACGGCATGGTGGTGGAGCCATAGGAGCCTCGGATGTACGGTAGTTGGGTATCAATCGTCGCACTTTTGGGATGGCTGATACTTGCCGTGAGTGCATATTCCGGGATGCGCTTGGGGTGGCGCAAAAGTCTGGTGACAGCGCTGGTGTGGGCAACGATCTTCGTGTCTATGACGCTCATAATCCGATGGATGGGCGTTTGAATATGCTTCTGCAGGCCCGTGTTCGCCGGGCTACCTTCGGAAACCATGCCGCCTATAATTTAACATAATACTTATTATCGTTCTTGGTGGGATCGTCATGTCCGAGCAGTTGAACCGCCTTCTCAGCATTATGGCTCGTCTACGTGATCCCCGCGATGGATGTGAATGGGATGTCGCACAAACCTTCCGGACGATTGCTCCTTACACGATTGAAGAAGCTTACGAGGTGGCCGATGCCATTGATCGCGATGACATGGATGATCTTCGCGGAGAGCTTGGTGACCTGCTGCTCCAGGTAGTCTTCCATGCACGAATGGCCGAGGAATCCGGGCATTTTGACTTTACTGACGTAGCCTGCGCGATTTCCGATAAGATGGAATCTCGGCACCCTCACATCTTTGGCGACAGTCATTCGCCTGGCTGGGAAGCTCTGAAAGAGCGGGAACGCAACGCTGCGGGAGCAACCAGTGCGATGGATGGCGTTGCGCGGGCCTTGCCTGCCTTACTGCGAGCGGAGAAGCTGCAAAAACGGGCTGCACGGGTGGGTTTCGACTGGCCGGATGTAACGGGCCCGGAGGCCAAGCTAGTTGAAGAAATGGCGGAATTGCGCGAGGCTGACGAAGCGGCGCGGCTTGAAGAGGCTGGCGATGTGCTGTTCACCGCAGTCAATCTGGTGCGCGCTTATGGCATTGCCCCGGAGGATGCCCTGCGCGCCACCAATGACAAGTTCGAACGGCGATTTCGCGCGATGGAGGAGCTTTCCTCCGGTAAGTTCAATGAGTTAAGCCTCGAAGAACAGGAAGACCTCTGGCAGCGCGTCAAAGCGGCAGAAAGTACGCTCAAAGCGAAGAATAACGCCCAAACTCCTTCGGGGTAAGGCGCACCGTCATGCGCATGCGGGCATCCCCTTCTTCCGTCCCTTCCCCGGTGATCTGTTCTTCGGCAAGAACTTCCCCATGTGCATGCAGCCAGGCAATGCGCTGCCCATCGCCCACGGGAATCACGAAATCATAGGTTTTTGCGTTTTCTGTCAGAAGCTTGCTTAGCAATTCAAACAGATTTTCGAGGCCATAGCCGGTAATGGCCGAGATCGGTACGATGCGATCTTCGCCATGTGCCAGCTCGGCCAGTTGCACCTTGCGATCTTCGTCCAGAATATCCCACTTGTTCCATGCCTCGACAATCGGGATGCGACTTTCGTCCCCTTCCCCGTCGATCACGCCAAGATCGGTGAGAATTTCCAGAACCTGGATTTTCTGTGTCGAGCTTGCCGGATTAGCCATGTCGCGCACATGCACTATTACATCGGCCGCAGTGACTTCCTCCAGCGTGGCTCGGAATGCCGCGACCAATTGCGTGGGCAGGTCAGAAATGAAACCCACCGTGTCGGACAAGATCGCCTTTTCAACGCCCGGCAGGCGAATGGCGCGCATGGTTGGATCGAGAGTGGCGAAGAGCAAGTCTTCCGCCATCACGTCTGCGCCGGTCACCCGGTTGAACAGGGTCGACTTGCCGGCATTGGTGTAACCCACCAATGCAATGACCGGCCAGGGCGCCTTGCCCCTTCTTTCGCGGTGAAGTGCGCGGGTCTTGCGCACCTGATCCAGTTCCTTGCGCAGCCGCCCCATACGGGTACGGATCATGCGCCGGTCAGCCTCGATCTGCGTTTCACCCGGACCACCCAGGAAGCCGAAACCGCCCCGCTGCCGCTCCAGGTGAGTCCAACTGCGGACGAGGCGACTTTGCTGGTAATCGAGATGTGCCAGTTCCACCTGCAATCGCCCTTCGGCTGTTGCGGCGCGTTCACCGAAGATTTCGAGGATCAGGCCGGTCCGGTCGATGACCTTGCGTTTGAGCTTTTCTTCAAGGTTACGCTGCTGGATTGCACTGAGCGAGCCATCAACGATGACGAGTTCGGCCTCCTCCAGCGTACAGGCCGTGGCGATGCGCTCGATCTGCCCTTCCCCGAACAAGGTGGCGGCGCGCACATCGCGGATCGGCACAATAAAGGCATCGGCCACGACAATGCCGATGGCGAGGGCAAGGCCGCGCGCTTCCTCAAGCCGGGCCTCCGGCTCTTCGCTGCGGCGTTGCCCTCTGATATCCGGGCACACGACTAAGGCACGCGCACCGCGCGTTACTTCGCCGGAAAGTTCGTCAGTAAAGGTCAGTCTCCCTCGCCTTCACCGTCCCAATCGCCGGTCAGATCGACAGGCGAAGCGGGCTGGATGGTCGAAACCGCATGCTTATAGGCAAGCTGTACGAAGCCTTCACGCTCCAACAGCATGCAGAACAGGTCATAAGCGGCGATCCGCCCCTGCAGCATTACGCCGTTCACGAGGAACATGGTGACGCTGACACCTGCATCGCGTACGCTGCCGAGGAACACGTCCTGCAGAAGACGCTGCTTCTTGCCGCCATCCACGCCGGATGCGAACTGCTCCGCATCAACGGGCGCGCTGGGCATGATAGTGGAGATCGCATGCTTGTAGACGAGCTGCGACTGCCCATCACGCCGAAGCAGAATCGAGAAATTGTCGAACCAGGTCACGATACCCTGAAGCTTCACGCCCTTGACGAGGAACATCGTCACCGGCGTCTTGTTCTTGCGCAGCAAGTTCAGGAAAGCATCCTGCAGGCTCTGCCCACCCTTGGCAGAAGGCGCCGGCTTGGCGCCGGCGGGACTGGAAACTGTAGGTTCGGGGGCAGGCTTAGGCCGTGCCGACAGGGTTCTTCCGGTCATGTAACTGACTCCTTGTTGTTGGCAGCCGCGATTGCGGTTCCGCATTCTGGCGGTTTCGCCTGGTTCCGAATGAAACGGATTCGTGCGTTATCGCCGGATAGCAAATTCAGTGTAGGGCTAGTTCGTCCGAAGCGGCAAGAATTTTGTGCATCTGCGAACAATCCTGTCATTTTTTAAGGGCGTTTCACCCTCGCCTGATCAGGCCGGATCGTCCCCTTCCCTTTCCGCCATTCCGAGCAGCTTGAGTTTGCGATGCAAGGCGGAGCGCTCCATCCCGATGAAGCCCGCTGTCTTGGAAATATTGCCCGAGAAACGCCGGATCTGAATGCGCAGATATTCGCGCTCGAAGCTCTCCCTCGCTTCGCGCAAGGGAACCCCCATCAGCGAAGTGATGCCGGGCCCGCCGCCCATCTTCCCGCCGGTGATTTCCGGGGGAAGCATGTCCGGCTCAATCCGGGCCAGCTTGTCACGCGGAGTGAGAATCACGGTACGCTCGATGACATTGCGCAGCTGCCGGACATTGCCCGGCCAATCATAGGCCTGCAGCGCGGCCATTGCCTCGGAAGTGACCACCGGGGCGGTGATGCCCTGCTCTGCGGAGAAGCGGGTGAAGAAATGATCCGCCAGGCTGGGAATATCCTCCCGCCGCTCGGCAAGGGGCGGGATAGCCACGGGCACGACATTTAGCCGGTAGAACAGATCCTCACGGAACCTCTTTTCCACGATTTCGCGCTCGAGCTCACGCGAACTTGAGGAAACTACCCTCACGTCCACGGCGATCTGCCGGGTACCGCCTGCGCGCACGAAACTCTGTTCCGTCAGTACCCGCAGGATGCGCGCCTGCGTGCTTTCCGGCATGTCGGCGACTTCATCGAGATAAAGCGTGCCACCGTCAGCCATTTCCAGCAGGCCCGCTCGCACCAGCTTGCCGTCCGCCTCTTCTCCGAACAGTTCCTGTTCAAAGCGTTCCGGCGTGATGCGCGCAGAATTGACGGTAACGAAGGCCTTGTCTGCGCGCGGGCTCCAGGCGTGGAGCAGCCGCGCGGCCACTTCCTTGCCGGCGCCCGCCGGGCCGCTGATGAGCACCCTGCTTCCGGTATTGGCGACACGCTTCAGCGTGGCACGCACCTGATTGATGGCGCTGGAATTGCCTGTGAATTCGTCATTCTTGATCAGGCCTTCGCGCAAGCGGGCATTCTCACGGCGCAAGCGCTCGGTTTCCGTGGCGCGGCTGACAAGGTGCAGCAGACGCTCTGCCTCGAAGGGCTTTTCGATGAAATCCATCGCTCCGCGGCTGACCGCGGAAACGGCCGTGTCGATATTGCCGTGGCCGGAAAAGATGATCACCGGCAATTCGGGTTCGCGCTGCTTGATCGCATCGAGCACTTCGAGCCCGTCCATCGGGCTACCATGCAACCAGACGTCGAGCAGAACCAGACTTGGCCGCTTTTCGTCAATTGCGGCCAGGGCCGATGTACTGTCTCCGGCGGTACGGCATTCATAGCCCTCATCGCTGAGCACGCCCGCGACGAGTTCGCGAATGTCCCGCTCGTCGTCCACAACGAGGATGTCGAGCGCCATCAGATCTTCTCCATTTCAAAAATTGTCATTCGGCCGCCTCTTTGCCCTGACGGGCGGAAACGGGATCTCTCGCAAACCTCAAGGTTACGCGAGTTCCACCATTGTTGGCCGATGTGAAACTCATCTCGCCGCCATGTTCCTCGACGATCTTGTTCACGATCGCGAGGCCAAGGCCGGTGCCCTTCTCACGGGTAGTGACATAGGGCTCCACGATCCGTTCCCGGTCCTGCGGCAAGCCGATACCATTATCCTCCACCGTGACGATGAAGGCGGCGCCATCATATCTGGTGCAGACCGATATGCGTCCGCGATAATCCGGCTCCGCATCGCGGGCGCGGGCGTCGATCGCTTCAGCGGCGTTCTTCAAAACATTGGTCATGGCCTGACCGAACTGATGACGGTCACAGGCGATGGGATGCGTCACTTCCCCGGCCTCGAAGCTGTAGGATATTTCGGGATGCCCGACTTCTTGCAGGAACAGGGATTGCCGCACCAGTTCCACCGGGTCTTCCGGCCGGAATGCAGGCTTGGGCAAGCGGGCAAAGCTGGAGAACTCGTCCACCATCTTACGCAAATCACCCACCTGGCGAATGATCGTGGCAGTCAGTTCGTCAAACAATTCGGTGTCGGCCGTGATCTGCCTGCCATAGCGGCGCTTGAGACGTTCAGTCGCCAACTGGATAGGCGTGAGCGGATTCTTGATTTCATGGGCAATGCGCCGCGCGACATCGGACCAGGCGGCCTGCCGCTGGTCCAACAGCTGCCGGGTAATATCTTCAAAGGTGATGACATGACCGCCGGCCGCAGGAGCGACTTTCACCGCCAGCGTCAGCAACTCGCCATTCTTGTTATACTGCACCAATCCGTTGGACAGATGGGCGTCCATCATCGCGGCGATTTCCGGTGCGATTCCGGCCAGCTTTAGTCCTACCGGTGCGGGACCTACGCGTTCCAGAAGGAGCTTTTGCGCGGAACTGTTCATCAGCAAGACGGCGCCCTGCCCATCGACGGAGACAATCCCGGCAGTGATCGATTCCAGCACGGTTTCGATGAAAGCGCGACGTTCCTCCAATTGCTCATTGGCGTTTACCAGAGCCTTGGTCTGCTGCTCGATCTGCGCGGTCATGCGATTGAAGGCACGGTTGAGCAAGCCGATTTCATCTGGGCCGGTGCGCCCCTCCACCCGCAAGGCGTAATTGCCTTGCCCCACCTCGCGCGCCGCACCGACCAGATCGGTCAGGGGGCGGACCTGCCGGTCGGCAAATCGCAGGGCAAACCAGATCGCCAGCCCGACGAGCCCCAGCGAAACGAAGAACAGCAGCAGGTTGAAGCGCAATTGCAGTTTGCGCGCGCTGCTGGTCAGTACATCGTAAGTTGAGACGACGCTTTGCGCACGTTTCCACTGGCTGAGCGCCAGGGCATCGGAATTACGGGCGTTATAAAGATAAATGCCGGCGCTTCGGTCAATCGCGGCCACTGCCTCGATCCGGTCTTCCTTGGCCGTGACGACCACATTCTCGCCAGAGTCGAGCTTGGGCAGCGCGGCGGCGACGACCTGCTTGACCAGTTCTCCTTCATCCGGATCGACAATGGCTGCGATGCCAAGCGCGCCGCCCTGCCCGCGCTGCACGATGGCACTGCGATTCAGCTCACGCTGATAGGCCTGGAGATAATATTGCTCCGGAAATTCGGGGCTTGTCAGCGGGTAGCGAGCGAGAACGTAGCGCAGGTCGCCCGCCATGGCGGTGGTGTTATTGGCCACCGCGCGCTGGTTTTGATCGTAATAACCGCGGGCCAACTCGTTCGCATTCTCGATGATGCCCCGCTGCCTGTCAGAGAACCAGAATTCCACCCCGGTCTGGAACAGAAAGGCCGCGAAAATCGACACCAGCAGTGTGGGAATCGCGGCCATCAGCGAGAAGAAGAACACCAGGCGCACATGCAGCCGGGCCGTCTTGCCCCCTGCCCGACGGATCGCCATCCGCCTGCCGACCAGCACCAGCAAGGTCATGGCGGGGATCAGTGTGCCGATCAGCAATACAGCTGCATCTCCCGAGGGAACAAGCTGGCCGCGCACTGGCTGGCCGAAGAGCTTTACATAGCTCCACACGACCATCACGCCGAGAATGACAGCTGCGGCGACTTCCATGATGCCGAATATGTTGGCTCGCCGCGCGCTCACCAAAGCGCGGCGTGACCAGCGGGGCCAGCGGTGCCCTTTCAGGGGGGGAGATTCAGGCATCGTTGCTTGGTTACAACGATACTGTTGCACTTTTGCAAGCGCTTTTCTTGCAGGCACGGCAAACCGTGCCCTCAGCTCCTCCGGACGAAGCGCTCCGGATCTATCGCCAGCTCATCCAGCCGCTTGCGCAATGTGTTGCGATTGATGCCTAAAAGTTGTGCTGCGCGCAGCTGATTGCCGTTGGTTTCGGCCAGTGCATGTTCGAACAAGGGCTTTTCGAAAGCGGCCAGCGCCGCGTGATAAAGCGTTCCTTCTGCGGGCGCTGCCTGGCCCAACCAGTTGTCCAGCGCACTGGCGAAGTTTGCGCCTTCGACCGGCGCGGTGCTGGTAGGGCGATCTTCCAGCATCGCGAGCACTGTGGGTGCATCGATCATTTCCTCGCGCGCCAGCAAGGCCAGACGGAAGATGAAGTTCTTCAGCTCTCGGACATTGCCGCGCCAGGGCTGGCGCATCAGCACTTCGCCCGCATCGCGCGTAAGCTGATGGCGGGGCAGTCCTTCCTCGGCGCCCTGCAGCAGGAAGTGCCGGGCCAAGGCCTCAATATCGTCGGCCCTTTCGCGCAATGGCGGGAGTTGGATCGGCACGACATTGAGGCGATAGAACAGGTCCTCGCGGAACTGCCCGGCGGCGATCATCGGAGCAAGATCGCGATTGGTCGCGGCGATGATCCGCACATCGATATCGATCTCCTCGCGTCCGCCCACGCGCCGGATGCGGCCCGATTGGAGCGCGCGAAGAAGCCGCGTCTGGGCTTCGGGCGGCATGTCCCCGATTTCGTCAAGAAACAGAGTGCCTCCGCTTGCCTGCTCGAACTTGCCGATATTGCGGGCCACTGCGCCGGTGAAGGCACCTTTTTCGTGTCCGAACAACTCGCTTTCAATCAGTTCGCGAGGAATGGCCGCCGTGTTCAGGGCCACAAAGGGCCCCTTGGAACGATGGCCGAGTTGATGGATCGCCTCGGCCACGAGTTCTTTGCCGGTACCGCTTTCACCCAGGATCAGCACGGTCAGATCATT
>MKUB01000106.1 GCA_001898545.1 Sphingomonadales bacterium 63-6
CGAATGGACTTCGCGCTCGTAACTGGCCACCACATCCACCCGTTCCAGGAAGATCGCCTTGATCGCGGTCTGCCATGGCCACAGGCTCAGCGGGTAATAGGAGAGCGGCGTATAATCGGCATTGAGAACCAGGGCCGGACAACTGTCCAGCCTCCGCATGGGGTCACCCTCCGCACTGCGGAAGTGGGCTGCCCGTTCGATCAGTTCGGCCTTGAACACGGTGCTGTGTCCTCCCTGATAGACGCAAGGGAGCATTTGCCTTGAAAAGCGTCAAGCCTGTTACAAATCGGGAATCCACAGGAAATTTGCCGATTCGCGTCCGAAAGAACTCACCAGCCGCATGATCGTTACCCGTTTTGCCCCCAGCCCCAATGGGCCGCTGCACCTGGGCCACGCTTTCGCGGCCCTGGTTGCGCATGATCTGGCGCGGGAGCGAGGCGGGCGTTTCCTGCTGCGGATCGAGGATATCGACGGCGCGCGCAGCCGGGCGGACCTCGCCGATGCCTTCCGCGCGGACCTCGCCTGGCTGGGACTGGAATGGGAAGAAGTGGCGGCGCAATCCTCTCGCCTCGCCAGCTATGGCGCGGCGGCGGAGCGGTTGAAGGCAATGGGCCTGCTCTATCCCTGCCAATGCACCCGCGCGCAGATCGCGGCTGCGGTTGCGGAACAGGGCACGCCCAGCGGGCCGGATGGGCCGATCTACCCGGGAACCTGCCGAGGTCGCGCGGTCGATCCGGTGGGAGAAGTTGCCTGGCGGCTGGATATGGCAAAGACTGTCGCGCTGGCCGGGCCGCTGGAATGGGTGGACGAACTGGCGGGCATTCAGCGCGCCACGCCGGAAGTCTTCGGCGACGTAGTGCTGCTGCGCAAGGAAGCGCCTGCCAGCTATCACCTTGCCGCCACGCTGGACGATGCGGCGGACGGGGTGACGCTGGTCACGCGCGGGATGGACCTGTTCCCGGCCAGCCATGTTCACCGGCTGTTGCAGGCGCTGCTAGGCCTGCCGGTGCCGGTTTGGCACCACCACCAGTTGCTGGTCGACCGGGAAGGCAGGAAGCTCGCCAAAAGGCGCGGTTCGGGCACGGGCCTGCTCGGCCTCACCGAATTGCGACTGGCGGGGGAAGATGGCCGCGCGCTGGCCGCTGCCCTGAGGGGCAGGGTGCTGCCTGCTGGCATTTTCATAAGCGAAGGCCTAGATAGGGGCTTATGAACACGTTCCTCGTCATCGTCCTGATCGGCCTGATGGCCATGGTGGTCTATTCGCTGGTGCGCGGCATCGTCGCCTTCCTGCAGACCACGCGCCGCGATATTGACAGCGGGGGCGAGAAGAACCTGCGCGAGCTGCAATTGCAGCAGAACAAGATGATGTTCGCCCGCGTGAAATATCAGGCGCTGGCCGTTGCGGTGATCGTGCTTATCCTGGCCATGTCCCGCTGATCGGCGGAAAGCCGGGAAGCGATGGTCAGGCTCTCCAAAATCTATACCCGCACCGGGGATGACGGGACTTCGGGCCTCGTCGATGGCTCGCGCCGGGCGAAGGCCGATCCCCGCTTCGAGGCTATCGGTGCGGTGGACGAGGCCAATTCCGCGCTGGGCCTGCTGGCGGTGGCGCTGAAAGGCAGCGCTCATCTTGCGGGCGTGATCCGGGCGCAGAACGATCTGTTCGATCTGGGCGCGGATCTTGCGACTCCGCTGGGCGGCATCGGCGGGGAGGATTTTACGCCTTCCGAAATGGTGCTGCGCATCGTGCCTGCGCAAGTCGCCGCGCTCGAAGCGGCAATCGACATATTGAATGAAGGGGTGGAGCCGCTGCGCAGCTTCATCCTGCCGGGCGGCACCGAAGCGGCGGCTCGCGCCCATATCGCCCGCGCCGCCACGCGCCGCGCGGAACGAGCCATGGTGGCGCTGGCGGGGGAAGAGCCGGTCAACCCGGCGGCGCTGCATTATATCAATCGCCTGTCGGATTGGCTGTTTGTCCTCGCCCGCGCGCTCAATGTGGATGCGGGCGGAGATGTGCTGTGGCAGCCGGGGGCGAACCGGTCGCCGGGATGAAATTCTGGCGGGGGCAGTCCTCACCAGCTAAACTCGTGCTGCAATTGCGAAGGATTTGAACGCATGGACATGGTCGGCGTGATCGGGGCAGGGCAGATGGGTTCGGGCATTGCCCAGACCGTGGCCCAGCGCGGCATCGAGGTGCTGCTGTGCGATGTCGATCTGGCGCTGGCTGAAAAGGCCAAGGCGAAGATCGAGAAGGTACTCGCCCGGCTGGTGGAGAAGGAGAAGATCTCCGCCGCCGATGCTTCCGCCACGCTCGACCGGATCGTACCGGTGGCCGATTATGCACCGATGGCCGGGGCGGGCATCATCATCGAAGCGGCGACCGAGCGGGAGGACATCAAGCGCGCGATCTTCGCCAAGGCGGGCGAAGTGCTGGGCGCGGATGCGATCCTGGCCAGCAATACCAGCTCCATCCCCATCACCCGCATGGCCGCAGGCACGGCGGACCCGGCGCGCTTCATCGGACTGCATTTCTTCAATCCCGTGCCGCTGATGCAGCTGATCGAAGTGATCCCCGGCCTTGCCACCAGCCCCGATACGGTGGCCCGCACTCGCGCCTTTGCCGAAAGCCTGGGGAAGCAGGTGGTGATGAGCGGGGACGAGCCCGGCTTCGTGGTCAACCGCATCCTGCTGCCCATGATCAACGAGGCTTGCTTCGTGCTGGGGCAGGGTACTGCCAACGTCGCCGATATCGACAAGGGCGCCCGGCTGGGCCTCAATCACCCGATGGGCCCGCTGGAACTGGCGGATTTCATCGGGCTGGATACCTGCCTTGAGATCGTGAAGGTGATCTTCGCTGCTACCGGGGATTCCAAATATCGTCCGGCGCCGCTGCTGGCCAAATATGTCGATGCCGGCTGGCTCGGCCGCAAGACCGGGCGCGGCTTCTATGATTATTCCGGCGAGGTTCCCGTCCCGAGCGTTTGAGCGGCGGGCGCCTAGTTCTTCTTCAGGACAGCGACGCCATTGACCATTTCGAAGCGGGAACCGGAATCGCCGGACGCGGCATTCCCCTCCTCTTCCATGCCGTCACCCGCGCCCGCATCTTCGCGAGGCGTGGGATCGGCGCCCGTAGCGGGATCGACCAGTTCCTCGTCATCCATATATTCATGCGTCACCGGCTCGGCCGCATCGGCGGGCGGCGGTGCTTCGGTGGGGAGCGGCGGCGGGGGAGCAGGCGCGCTGGCCTGTTGGGGCACAGTGGCGGGGCGCGCACCGAAGCGTGACAGCCCGCCGTCCTCGTCACCCACCAGCAGATAGGTCGCGAGCAACATGAAGGCGACAAAGCCCGCTGCGACCCAGCGGTTCTTGAAGATGAACTGATTCATGTCCGCGATGTACCGGGGCAGGGTTAATTCCTGGTAAGGGGCGGTTATGAGGGCGCGGAAAGGCGCTTCAGTTCGTACAGCAGGTCCAGCGCCTCACGCGGGCTCAGCGCATCGATATCCAGCCCGTCCAGCCGGTCGCGCAGCGCATCGCGGGTTTCTTCCTCCTGCATCTGGGCGGCGGCGAAAAGCGGCAGGTCGCCGAGCCCCGCGGCAAGTCCCCCGGTTTCCGCGCGGCCCTGTTCCAGCCGGTCAAGCACCTGCCGGGCGCGCTTCACCACCAGATCGGGTACGCCCGCCAGCCGGGCGACGGCGAGGCCATAGGAACGGTCCGCCGGGCCGGTCGCCAATTCGTGCAGCAGCACCAGATCGCCCTTCCATTCGCGAGCGCGGACATGGTGGAGCGACAGTGCCTCGCAGGTTTCGGCAAGGCGAGCCAACTCGTGATAATGGGTGGCGAACAGGCAGCGGCAGCGGTTCTTCTCATGCACCGCTTCCACCACGGCCCATGCCAGCGCCAGCCCGTCATAAGTGGAAGTGCCGCGCCCGACCTCGTCGAGAATGACGAAGCTGCGCTCGCTCGCCTGTGCAAGGATGGCGGCGGTCTCCACCATTTCGACCATGAAGGTCGACCGCCCGCGCGCCAGATTGTCGGACGCGCCCACGCGGCTGAACAGCCGGTCCACCAGCCCGATCCGCGCGGCCTCTGCCGGGACATAGCCGCCCGCCTGCGCCAGCAGCACGATCAGCGCGTTCTGCCGCAGGAACGTGGATTTACCGCCCATGTTCGGCCCACCGATCAGCCATAGCCGGTCGGCGGGGGAGAGGGTGCAATCGTTGGCAACGAAGCGGTCGCCGCTGCCCGCGAGCGCCTGTTCTACCACCGGATGGCGCCCGCCCCGGATGTCGAGCGAAAGGCCTTCGGAAATCTCCGGGCGGCACCAATTGCCTTCCGCCGCACGTTCTGCCTGGCCTGCGGCGACATCGATCCGGGCAAGGGCGGCGGCGGTGGCGGCTATCTGTTCGCGCGCGGCGGCGACAGCGGCAGTCAGTTCCTCGAAATGGGCTTCCTCGGCGGCGAGGGCATGGCCGCCCGCCTCGGCAATGCGGCTGGCCTCCTCATGCAGTTGCAGCGAGTTGAAGCGCACGGCGTTGGCCATGGTCTGGCGGTGAGTGAAGCCGCTTTCCGGAGCCATCAGTCTGTCGCCAAAGCGGGCGGGTACTTCGATGAAATAACCCAGCACGCCATTGTGGCGGATTTTCAGCGCGGAAATCCCGGTATCGTCGCGATAGCGGGCCTCCATCGCGGCGATGGCGCGGCGGGCATTGCCCGACACGGCGCGCAATTCGTCCAGCGCATGGTCATAGCCTTCGGCGATGAAGCCGCCCTGGCTGCGTTCAGTAGGAGGTGTAGGGACAAGGGCGCGGCCCAGCAGATCGGTCAGCGCGCCATGGCCGCCCAGCCGGGGCAGCAATTCGTCGAGCAAGGCGGGGCGGCCATTGCGCCGCTGCAGATGTTCGCCAATGTTGCGCGCTTCGTTCAGCCCGTCGCGGATCTGGCCCAGATCGCGCGGGGAACCTCGCCCGGCCACCACGCGGCCGAGCGCGCGACCGATGTCTGGCGCGGCGCGCAGCACTTCGCGCAGGTCTGCACGCAGAAGCGGGTCTTCATGGAAATATTGCACCAGCGCCAGCCGGGCGGTGATGGCATTGGCATCGGTCAGCGGGGCGGAAAGATCGTCCGCCAGTTGGCGTGCGCCCGCGCCGGTCACGCAGCGATCCACGGCCGCGATCAGGCTTCCGGCGCGGCCGCCCTGCTGGCTGGAGAGAATTTCCAGGCTGCCCCGCGTTGCCTCGTCCATCGCCAGCCGCGCCTCGCCCGTGCGGGCTTCGGGCGGCAGGAGGAAGGGCAGCTTGCCGCGCCCGACATGCTCCAGATAGGCAATCAGCCCGCCGGTTGCGGCCAGCATGGCGCGGGTGAAGTCGCCAAAGGCATCCAGCGTGGCGACTTCATGCAGCCGCTTGAGCTGGCCTTCGCCTTCGTCGCTGGCAAAAGTGGTGCGGGGCCGGGGGATTGCGCCGAAGGGAGCCTCTGCCCAGCCTTCGGGCGCGACAAGTTCGCTCGCCCCGATCCGGGCGAGGGCCGCGCTCATGCGCTCGGGCGCGCATTCTTCCAGCTCCATCCGACCGGTGGAAATATCGCAGGCGGCAATGCCGATAGTGCCGCGTAGATCGCAGACGGCAGCGAGCATATTGGCGCGGCGGGGTTCCAGCAGCGCTTCCTCGGTCAGCGTGCCCGCTGTGACGAAGCGCACGATGTCCCGCTTCACCAGTGCCTTGTAGCCGCCGCGGGCCTTCGCTTCCTCCGGCGTTTCCACCTGTTCGGCAATCGCCACGCGGCAACCGGCCTTGATCAGCCGGGCCAGATAGCCTTCCGCCGCATGGACCGGCACGCCGCACATCGGCACGGGCGTACCGCCATGTTCGCCCCGGCTGGTCAGCGCGATATCCAGCACCTGGCTGGCGGTGCGGGCGTCATCGAAGAACAATTCGAAGAAGTCGCCCATGCGGTAGAACAGCAGGCAATCGCCTGCCTCCGCCTTCAGGGCGAAATACTGCTCCATCATCGGGGTAGGGGAACCGGACATGATCCCGGGGGGTTAGACTGCAAAACCGCGATTCGGGAGGGCGAAAACCAAGCTTTCCCCTATCGCGTCGCTCTCATGCCGGTTAGTGCGGGTCTGCACACAGGGAGGAATTCTTGGCCGAAGACGAAAATCTGCGTTTCACCACCCGCGAAGCGCTGTTCTATCACGAGACCATCCGCCCCGGTAAGATCGAGATCGTCCCTTCGAAGCCGGTGGCAACCCAGCGCGATCTCTCGCTGGCCTATTCGCCCGGCGTGGCGGCCCCGGTGGAAGCAATCGCGCAGGACCCGGCAAAGGCAGCGGACTACACCGCGCGCAGCAATCTGGTGGCCGTAATTACCAATGGCACGGCCATTCTGGGCATGGGCAATCTGGGCGCGCTGGCGGCCAAGCCGGTGATGGAAGGCAAGGCCGTGCTGTTCAAGCGCTTTGCCGATGTCGATGCGATGGACATCGAACTCGCCACCGAAGATCCCGATGCCTTCGTCAATGCCGTGGCCCTGATGGAGCCGACCTTTGGCGGCATCAACCTTGAGGATATCAAGGCCCCCGAATGCTTCATCATCGAGCAGGCCCTGCGCGAGCGGATGAAGATCCCCGTGATGCATGACGATCAGCATGGCACCGCGATCATCACTGCGGCCGGTCTGATCAATGCCTGCCATCTCACCGGTCGTTCCATGAAGGACGTGAAGGTGGTGGTGAATGGGGCAGGCGCGGCAGCCATTGCCTGCACCGCCCTGATCAAGGCCATGGGCGTGCGGCATGACAATGTGATCATGTGCGATCGCAGCGGCGTGATCTATCGCGGCCGGACCGACAGTATGGACCAGTGGAAGAGCGCGCATGCGGCCGATACGCCCGCCCGCTCGCTGGAAGAGGCGCTGGATGGAGCGGATGTGTTCCTCGGCCTGTCCGCTGCCGGGGCGCTGAAGCCCGATTGGGTGAAGAAGATGGCCCCGCAGCCGATCATCTTCGCCATGGCCAATCCCGACCCGGAAATCACTCCGCCCGATGCCAAGGCAGTGCGTCCCGATGCGATCATCGCCACGGGCCGGTCGGATTATCCCAACCAGGTCAACAATGTGTTGGGCTTCCCCTTCATCTTCCGGGGCGCGCTGGATGTGCGGGCCACCGCGATCAATGAAGAAATGAAGATCGCCGCCGCCGAAGCCATTGCCTCCCTCGCGCGGGAAAGCGTGCCGGAAGAAGTGGCGGTAGCCTATGGCAAGAACCAGAGCTTCGGCACGGAATATATCATTCCCGCCCCCTTCGATCCCCGCCTGATGGAGCGGGTTTCCGCTGCCGTTGCCAAGGCGGCGATGGATACGGGTGTGGCGACCAAGCCGATCGAGGATTTCGAGGCCTATCGCCTCAGCCTGAAGGCGCGGCTCAACCCCACCACTTCGGTGCTGACCCAGGTCTATGCCGATGCGCAGAGCGATCCCAAGCGGGTCGTCTTCGCCGAGGCGGAAGAGGAAGTGACCCTGCGCGCCGCGATCCAGTTCAAGGATTTCGGTTATGGCGTGCCGGTGCTGGTCGGCCGGACCCAGGCCGTGCGCGACAAGCTGGTGGAACTGGGCGTGAGCGATCCCGACTCGTTCGAGATCCAGAATTCCGCCGTTTCCGAATATGTGCCGGCGATGGTGGAGTTCCTCTACAACCGGCTGCAACGCCGGGGCTTCACCGAGCGTGACGTGCGCCGCATGGTGAACCAGGAACGCAACGTCTTTGCCTCGCTGCTGGTCGCGCTGGGCCATGGCGATGCGATGATCTCGGGCACCACCCGGCCCTTCGCTCAGACCATGCGGGAAGTGCGTAATGTGCTCGATCCCAAGCCGGGTGCAATTCCCTTCGGCATGCATATGATGATCGGCAAGAACTACACCGCCTTCCTGGCGGATACGACGATCAACGAGCGGCCCAGCGCAAGCGACCTTGCCCAGATCGCCTGCGGTGCGGCGCAAGTGGCCAAGCGGCTGGGCCACGCGCCGCGCGTGGCCTTCCTCTCCTATTCCACCTTCGGCAACCCGCCGGGCAAGTGGCTGGAGAATATCCGCGATGCCGTCCACATTCTGGACGAGCAGGGCGTGGACTTCGAATATGAAGGCGAAATGGCACCGGATGCCGCGCTGAACCCCACGGTGATGAAGCTTTATCCCTTCAGCCGCCTGTCGGCTCCGGCCAATGTGCTGATCATGCCGGGCCTGCAATCGGCCAATCTTTCGGCCAAGCTGCTGCGCGAACTGGGCGGTAATGCCACGATCGGGCCGATGCTGATCGGCATGGAAAAGCCGGTGCAGATCGCCCCGATGACGGCCATCGCGCCCGATCTGCTGACCTTGGCCGTGCTGGCGGCAGCGGGCGTAGTCGGCTGATATAGGCTGCCTGCTGTCTGGCCCACCGGTTTGACACTGGCGGGCCGGGCTGGCAGGTTCGTGGGCATCACCCTTCCCCTTGAAGCAGCCCACAGGCGGCGCCTCGTGCCCTTGGCGGCGAAGCGCCATGATGACGGATGAACCTGAGCGACAACGCAGCCCTTACCGAAGCCTTTTCCCTTTTTCCTCATTCGCCTCCCTGGGTAGGCACGCTGGCCGGACTGGCCCTGCTGATATGCGCTGCCGCGGCGGCCAATTTCATCGTCAAACATATCGTGCTGCGGCTGATCGGGCGGATGATCCCCACCGTTCTGCCGGCGCCGGCTGCAATTTCGGCCCGGCTGGCCAACATCTTCCCGGCGATGATCCTCTCCGCTGGCATCGTGCTGGTGCCGCATCTGCCCGAATGGATCGTCACCGTTACCCGCAATGTGGTGAGCGCCTTCATCGTGCTGACTATCGCGCTGGCGATCGGCCGGGCGCTCAGCTTCGCGAACGAACTCTATTCGCACCGGCCCCATGCGGCGAACCGGCCGATCAAGGGCTATATCCAGGTCGCCAAGATCCTCGTCTATTGCGCAGCCGCGATCCTGATGCTGGCGGTGCTGATGGAGCAATCGCCGCTGCTGCTGCTCTCCGGCCTGGGCGCCATGGCTGCAGTGCTGATGCTGGTGTTCAAGGATACGATCCTGTCGCTGGTGGCCTCGGTCCAGCTTACCTCCAACGACATGCTGCGCGTGGGGGACTGGATCGAAATGCCGCAGCTCAATGCCGATGGCGACGTGATCGACATCGCCCTGCACACGGTGAAAGTGCAGAATTGGGACAAGACTATCACCACCATTCCCACACATCGGCTGATCTCGGAAAGCTACAAGAACTGGCGCGGGATGCAGGAATCGGGCGGGCGGCGGATCAAGCGCGCCTTGCTGATCGACCAGCGCAGCGCCCATTTCCTCGAACCGGAAGAAATGGAGCGGCTGCACCGCTTCATGCTGATCGACGATTACCTCGACCGGAAACGGGGCGAGCTGGATAAATGGAACACCGATTTCCTGGAGGCCGGGCGCGATCCGGTGAACCAGCGGCGCGTGACCAATCTGGGCACTTTCCGCGCCTATGTCGTCGCCTATCTGCGGGCCCATCCGCGTATCTCGAAGGAAATGACCCTGCTAGTGCGCCAGCTGGAGCCCACCGGGCAGGGCGTGCCGTTGGAAATCTACTGCTTCACCTCGACCACAGCCTGGGCGGATTATGAAGCGATCCAGTCGGATATTTTCGACCATCTGATCTCGGTCATCCCGGAATTTGGCCTGCGCCTGTTCCAGGAACCGAGCGGATATGATGCCGAATTGCTGGCGGAGGGGCTGAGGGGCGGGGCGGACTGATACCAGTCGCTGCCCCTTGCGGGCCCTTTCAGCTTAGGGCGCTATAGACGCCATAGGCGCTGGTCAGCGTCAGGACGAGGCCAGCCAGGATCAGCATCGCCTTGGTGCTGAAATGCTTGGCGGCATAGGCGCCGAAGGGTGCCGCCACTACGCCGCCGATCAGGAAGCCCAGCGTCGGCCCTGCAAGGTCCGCCACGCCGAGCTGCGAAATGAAGGCGGCGGAAATGGTGAGGGTGAGGAAGAACTCCACCGCGTTTACCGTGCCGATCACTTTGCGCGGTTCGGCTCCCTGCACCAGCAGGTTGGACGTCACCACCGGCCCCCAGCCGCCGCCGCCCGCCGCATCCAGGAACCCGCCCACCAGGCCCAGCGGCATCACATGGCGCGGAGTGCGCGGCTTGGGCGGATAGAGCAGGCCGCGTGCCAGCAGATAGAGGCCCACCAGTGTCAGATAGCCCAGCACATAGGGCTTGATGATCGCCCCATCTATGGAGGACAGCAGATAGGCCCCCGCACCCCCGCCGATCATGCCGGGTATCAGCAGGCGGAAGAACAGCTTCTTCTCGATATTGCCGTGCAGCAAATGGCTGACGGCGGAAGTGGCGGTGGTGAAGCATTCCACAACATGGACGCGCTGC
>MKUB01000107.1 GCA_001898545.1 Sphingomonadales bacterium 63-6
CACGATCCCGATCCCCGCTGGCTGGATGCAGTGGAGATGCAACTGGCACAGGCCGGTGCCGCGCTGGCCCAGGGCCGCGCCGCCTTGGTGGAACGCCTCAGCGCCGAACTCGCCACTCTGCCCGAGGAACCTTTCGCCCTGCCTCTGCTTACCTATGTCCCCGGCGGCCCGCTGGAGGCGGAAATATTGGCCGAGGCGCTGGCCGCCGGCCGCCGCCGGGACCGCGCCGCCCAGCGCACACTGACCGGCCCCCAACGCGACGAGTTGGAAGTAAGCATGGCTGGCAAGGGGGATGACGGCAAAGGTCAGCCCGCCGCCCTGTGCTCCACCGGCGAACAGAAGGCGATGCTGATCGCGATCACGCTGGCCCATGCCGCACTGGCGGCGGGGGAACGCCCCGGCCTGCTGCTGCTGGACGAAGTGGCCGCCCATCTCGACCCATTGCGCCGCGCAGCCCTGTTCGACCGCCTGCGCAGCGGCAAGGCACAGATCTGGCTGACCGGCACCGAACTGCCCCCCTTTGCAGAGATCCGCGAGGAAGCCGCCTGCTGGCGCGTGGCTGCGGGGCAAGTGGAGCGGGTTTAGCTGGGGGCGTTCAGGAAACAGGCCCCTTCTTCAGGCGCGCAGAGGCTTTGCCACAATCTCCACCAACGCTTCCGCAAGCTCCTCGGGCATGGAGAGGAACGGCGAATGGCCTGAAGCCAGCGCAAGGGTCCTCTGGCATGGAGCAAGAGCCTGCATTGCGCGCTGCGCCTCCAGCGTCACAGCATTATCATTCAGGCATTCGATATAGGTGCGGGGCACGGAACCGAACCGCTCCTCGGAAAGGTTCAGCGCCTGAGTGAGCGGCTTCACCGGCTCTGGTGTCAATCTGGCATAGGCGCTTCTGGCATCTTCTTCGCTGCAATCGTTGAATGCCGTCTGCCGGACATCCTCATAGGGAACCGGCGGCAAATGCTTCGGCAATTGAGAGATCGTGGGCTTACCGGGCATCCGCTCAAGCAGTCCATCAATGGGAACGGTGCCGGCGGGAAGCAACGCTGCGGAAAGATAGACCAGTTCGCTGATTGCTTCGGGGACGAGTTCCGCAGCCTGGCTGATGACTATCCCACCTCTGCTGTGCCCCACCACGTAGGGCCGTTCCTCGCAATTGACGATGAGGTCAGCCAGAAAATTGGACCAATCGTCAAAGCTGACATCGGCCTCGGGAGAAAATTTCGATCCGGTGCCAGGCAGATCGGGCGTCAGCACCTCGTGCCCGGCTGCGCGTAGCAATGGTGCGACTGCATCCCAGCACCAGCTGCCATGCCATGCGCCCGCCACAAGAATCACCGTTGCCATCCCGCTTCCATCCCCGTTTACTGGCGATACCGCCCGCCCGTTGAGCGCGTGTTTATGAAGCCCGCCTCACTCGTTGCAAGGCGCAACTGCCTTGCGCGTCGCCCCATCCCCACCCCGATCATCCCCGCTTGGGCTATGCCGCCAGTGCTGCTAGGGCGCGCCCATGCTCACAATCAATGGCATCACCGTGCGCCTCGGCGGCCGCACCATTCTCGATCGCGCCAGCGCCACGATTCCTCCCGGTGGGCGCGTTGGGCTGATCGGCCGCAATGGCGCGGGCAAGTCCACCTTGATGAAAGTGATGATCGGCGCGCTGGAAGCCGATGAGGGCTCGATCGAAATGCCCCGCCGCACCCGGCTAGGCTATATCGCGCAGGAAGCTCCCGCAGGTGACATCACGCCCGAGCAGGCCGTGCTGGCCGCCGATGTCGAACGGGCGCAACTGCTGGAAGAATCGGAAAACTGCACCGATCCTGATCGGCTGGGCGACATTCATGACCGGCTGTTGGCCATCGATGCCTATAGCGCCCCGTCCCGCGCGGCGCGCATCCTTACGGGCCTGGGCTTCGACGAAGAAATGCAGGGCCGCCCGCTGGACAGCTTTTCAGGCGGATGGAAGATGCGCGTGGCGCTGGCCGCGCTGCTGTTCTCCCAGCCCGACATCCTGCTGCTGGACGAGCCTTCCAACCACCTCGATCTGGAAGCGACCCTGTGGCTGGAGAATTTCCTCAAATCCTATCCCGCCACGCTGGTGGTGATCAGCCATGAACGCGATCTGCTGAACAATGTGGTGGACCACATCCTGCATCTGCAGGGCGGCAAGATCACGCTCTATCCCGGCGGCTATGACAGTTTCGAGCGGCAGCGGGCCGAACGCGCCGCGCAGCTGGCGGCGGCCAAGGCAGCGCAGGACGCGCAAAGGGCCCGGCTTCAGGATTACGTCGCGCGCAACAGCGCCCGCGCCTCCACTGCCAAGCAGGCCCAGTCCCGCGCCAAGATGCTGGCCAAGATGCAGCCCATCGCCGCGCTGATGGAAGATCCGTCGCTCAGCTTCGACTTTCCCGATCCTAGCGAGCTGCGCCCCCCGCTGATCTCGCTGGACCTCGCTTCGGTCGGCTATGCGGAGGAAAAGCCCGTGCTGCGGCGACTCAATCTGCGGATCGACCCGGATGACCGGATCGCGCTGCTCGGCCGCAACGGCAATGGCAAGACCACCCTTGCCCGCCTGCTGGCCGCGCAGCTTGCCCCCATGGAAGGCTCCATGCACGCCTCGGGCAAGATGAAGGTCGGCTATTTCACCCAATATCAGGTGGAAGAACTGGCGACCGACGCCACGCCGCTGGAACATATGACCCGCGCGATGGAAGGCCAGTCCCCCGGCGCGGTGCGCGCGCAGCTCGGCCGTTTCGGATTTTCCGGCAATCGCGCCACCACGCAGGTCGGGCAATTGTCCGGCGGGGAACGCGCGAGGCTGGCTCTGGCACTGATCACTCGCGATGCCCCGCATCTGCTGATCCTCGACGAGCCGACCAACCACCTCGACGTGGATGCGCGCGAGGCGCTGGTCCAGGCGCTGAACGATTATTCCGGCGCGGTGATCCTGATCAGCCACGATCGCCATATGGTGGAACTGACGGCGGACCGGCTGGTGCTGGTCGATGGCGGGCTGGCGAAGGATTATTCCGGCAGCATGGAGGATTACATCGACTTCGTGCTGGGCCGGAACCAGCCGAAGAAGGACGGTGGCGGCAAGGCGACCAAGCCCGGCGCCAAGTCATCCGGCAAATCGCAGGCGCAGGCACGCTTTTTCAAATCGGAGCTTGGCCGGGTGGAAAAATCCATCTCCAAGCTGCAAGCGCAATGCACGGAGATCGACCGGGCGATGTATGAGCCTGCCAATGCTTCCCCCCAACTGGCGGGCAAGCCCATGGGCGAGTTGCTCTCCCAAAGGGCGAAAGTAGCAGCCGAGTTGGAAGAACTGGAAGCGGAATGGCTGGCGCTCGGCGAGAAGCTGGAGAACGCCTAGTCCTACCGGGACCTGAAAAAGAGGGCCCCGCCGCGCGCAGATAGGGAAAGCGGCGAGGCCCATTCAGCCGGCCCAAGGGGATCGGGCCGGGGAAAGATCAGAAGGCGAATTTGGCCCTGACCCGCACCGGAACCGACAGGCGCGAGCCGTAATCGTTGATTGAGGACAGCCCCAATCCGCCCAGCGCGCTGTCATCGCCCCCGGCGCCATCGGTATAATGCAGGCCCACTTCGGGCTGCAGGAAGAAGCCGTCGTTCAGCTTGATCGACAGGCCCAGATCCGCGCCTGCGGAAAGCACCCAGGAGGATTTGGAAAAGGGCGTATCAGTGAGAGTGATACCCGCGTCGGGCACAGTGAAGGTGGAGGAAATCTCCGACAGGCGGGTCGCACCGACCCGGCCCGCCAGATAGGGCGAAATGCCGCTATCGGGCATCAGATATTGCCGGAAGCCCACTTCCAGCGACAGCGCCTTGTAATCCGAGAAATCGCCGAAGACGGGCAGGCTGGCATTCACCGGAGCGCCCGCCACGGCCTGCCCAACATTGATCTTGTTACCCTTCGCTTCAAGATAGCGGACCGAACCGAAAAGCTCTGAACTGTTGCTCAGCCCATAGCCAAGCTCCGCCCCGATGCCCCAGCCATCGTCATAGACATCCTGCTGGCTACGCTCCCCGATCTGGAGCTGCGCGGGAATGCCGTTGAGCGCGGGGTTGAGAATGCCGAGATTGGCGATGGAGACATTTTCGCCCCCATGCATCGTGCCGTCCACGGCAAAGTCCATGCCGCCATCGATACCAAGCGAGAACTGTCCCGCGCCGGTGTGAGCCATTGCAGGCGAGGTGACCGCGAAAGCCGCGGCCCCGGCAACAGCGGCAAGCGAATATTTAAGCAAAGCCATCGTCTTTCCTCTCTCTTTTCGGCTTGTTGCCAAAAGCGAGTGAAAGATAATTCAGGCCAAAAACGGTTCGACCTGTCCTTTGGGACATGGCCGCTGCCCTTTGGTGCAGAAATATTGACAGAACGCCCGCCTATTCTGGCGGAACCGCAAGACCTTCCTTTGCAGGCGGCAGCGCCTTCACGACGGCGGCGGAAGTGGCAGCCACCAGTTCCTCAATCCCCCGCGCAGTGGGGTGAATCTTGTCATCCTGCAGCAGGTCGGGCTTGTCATACACAGCCTCAAGAAAGAACGGCACCAGCGCAGCGCCATATTCCTTTGCCAAGGAAGGATAGATGGCGTCAAAATTCCGCTGGAAATCCGCGCCCATATTGGGCGGCGCACGCATGCCCATCAGCAGCACGGGAATCTTCCGCGCCTTTAGTTCTGTAAGGATCGCGGCGATATTGGCGCGGGTTTCCTTGGGGCTCAGCCCGCGCAGCAGATCATTGCCGCCCAGTTCCACAATCACCAGCTGCGGAGGTACGGGCTGGTTGTCCAGCGTGAAGACGAAACGCTGCGCGGCCGCCGCGCTGGTATCGCCGGACACGCCCGCATTCGCGATCTTCGCGTTGATTCCCTGGGAACGCAGGGCCGTTTCAAGCTTCGCCGGATAGGCTTCTGCCTGTTCGACATTATAGCCCGCGAACAGGCTGTCCCCAAAGGCCAGTATCGGCCTTTCCGGCCCCATCACCGGCACATCGTCCCGAATTTCAGCCTCTTGCGAAGGCGCGGGCGAAGGCGCCTCGCTGCCGCAGGCGGTCAGCGTGAAGGCCAGCCCAATCGACAAACACCATTGGCGCATCGGCCAAACTCCCTTGGTCCACTTGCTCTGGGTGCGATCCCTATGCCATCGATAGGCAGTGACAAGCCCCGATAAGCTCCAGCCCGCAATTGCCGCTCGCAATCTTACCCTCACCCTTGGCGAGGGGGAGGCGGCGGTTCAGATTCTCAAGGGGATCGACCTTACCGTCAATGCCGGGGAAACGGTGGCGCTGCTCGGCCCTTCCGGCTCGGGCAAAAGCTCGCTGATGGCGGTGCTTTCCGGGCTGGAACGCGCGGGCGGCGGCAGTCTTTCTGTGGCGGGGCAGGATTTCGCTGCGATGGACGAGGATGCGCTGGCCGCCGCGCGCCGGGGCAGGATCGGCATAGTGCTGCAGGCCTTCCACCTGCTGCCCACCATGAGTGCGCAGGAAAATGTGGCGACTCCGATGGAGCTGGCTGGCGAGGCCGATGCATGGCCACGCGCCGCTGCCGAGTTGGAGGCAGTGGGCCTTGGCCACCGGCTGACCCATTATCCCGCCCAGCTTTCCGGCGGCGAGCAGCAACGCGTGGCCATCGCCCGCGCCACCGCCCCGCGCCCCACCCTGATCTTCGCAGACGAGCCGACGGGCAATCTGGACGGCGCGACCGGCAAGGATATTGTGGAACTGCTTTTCGCCCGCCGCGCCGAAACAGGGGCAACGCTGGTAATCATCACCCATGATCCCGCCCTTGCCGAAAGGTGCGACCGGGTCGTCACCCTGGGCGATGGCCGGATCGTGAGCGACACGGCCGCAGGATGACCCGCCCCGCATCCGCCGCCCTGCCCTGGGCGACCGCATGGGCCATTGCCCGGCGCGATCTGCATCGCAGATTCCGGGGATTGCGCCTGTTGCTGGTCTGCCTGTTCCTGGGCGTCGGCGCGCTGGCCGCGATTGGATCGCTGACCGGCGCGATCGAGGGCGAATTGAAGGGCCGGGGCAAGGAAATCCTCGGCGGCGATCTCGAAATAGGCCTGTGGCAGCGTGCTCCCACGCTGAACGAGCTGATGGCGATGAACGGCTATGGCACCGTGTCCGGCGGCCTCAGGATGCAGGCGACTGCCAGTGCGGGCGACCTTGCCGCGCCTATCGAACTGAAGGCCGTAGATGTCGAATGGCCGATGTTCGGCACTTTCACACTCAAGGACGGGACAAAGGCGGGCGCACCGCCCGAAGGGCAAGCCTGGCTGGCAGAAGGAGCGGCGGAGCGGCTGGGGATCAAGCCCGGCGACAGCTTCCGGCTGGGCACGCTGACCCTGACAGTGGGCGGCATCATCGGCGAAGAACCCGACCGGCTGAGCGAAGGCTTCGCCCTGGGCCCCACGGTGATCGTGGCGCTGGACATGCCTGCCCGCGCCGGGCTCGTAGCCCCCGGCGCGATGTATCAGGGCAAATATCGCATCGCCTTTGACCGCGCTTACGATCCGGAGAGCGTTTCGAAACAGATCGAGCAACTGTTTCCTTCGGCGGGCTTTGAATTCCGTACATCGGACAATGCCTCTCCAGGCGCAGACCGCTTCGTCTCCCGCATGGGCCAGTTCCTGGTGCTGGTGGGCCTTGCCGCGCTGGTGATCGCCGGGATCGGCATTGGCGGCGGAGTTTCCTCCTATTTGCAGGCCCGGCGGACCAGCATCGCCACGCTCAAGATCCTCGGGGCGACCAGCCGGGACATTGCCCGTATCTATACGCTGCAACTGGGTGCTTCCGCGCTGGCCGGGGCACTGGCCGGACTGGTGGCGGGCATTGCCATTACTCCATTGCTCAGTTGGGCGCTGGGTTCGCTCCTGCCGGTGCAGACCGGGCTGGTACTCGATCCGGCGGCGCTTGCGCGGGCCGCGGGCTTCGGCCTGCTCGTGGCATTGATCTTCGCCGCGCCGCCGCTGGACAAGGCCCGGCGCTTCCCCGCCATGGCGCTGATGCGGGAGCGGGTTGCCCCGCTTTCCCGCCAGTGGCGCGGGCTGTTACTGCCCGTGGGCGGCGGCCTTGCGGCGATCATCGCTCTCGCCCTTGTCGGTACGCCGCAACCTTTGCTCAGCGCGATATTCATGGGCGGGGCGGCAGGGCTGCTCGCCATTCTCGCGCTGTTGGGCTGGGCGATCCGCCGCGCCGCCGAGCGCTCGCCGCGCCCGCGCAATCCGCTGCTACGCAACGCGCTGGCCAACCTCCACCGCCCCGGCGCGCAGACCGGCGCGCTGGTCACGGCACTGGGTTTCGGCCTGTCCGCCTTCGTGCTGCTGGCGGGCGTGCAGACCAGTCTGGATGCCAATATCCAGCGCAGCGTGCCGCAAATGGCGCCGGATTATTTCGTACTCGACATTCCCCGCGACAGGATCGGGGAGTTCGACGCCCTGGTGCGTCAGGAAAGCCCGAAGGCGGAAATTCGGAGCGTTCCCACTCTGCGCGGCAAGATCCTGGCCTATGGTCCGAAGGACAAGATGGTCCGCGTGGCCGACCTAGAGGAAATCCCCGAAGGCGCCTGGCCCCTGCGCGGCGAGCGTGGCCTGACCTATTCCGACGGTGTGCCCGATGGCAACACAGTGACCAAAGGCACATGGTGGCCAAAGGACTATACGGGCGAGCCGCTGGTTTCGGTCGATGAAGATCTCGCCGAGGCATTGGACCTGAAGATCGGCGATTACATCGGCGTCGGCCTGCTGGGGGTGGAGCGTAGCGCGCGCATTGCCAGCTTCCGCCGGATCGACTGGGATTCGCTGGGCTTCAATTATGTGCTGGTATTCAACCCCAATGCCATTGCCGATGCACCGCATAATCTGGCCGCCACGATAGACCTGCCCGATGGCAGCGCCACGGGCCCGCTGCTGCGCCAGATGGTGCGCGCCTTCCCCTCCAGTTCGGTGATCGAAGTGGGCCAGGTGCTGAGCGAGGCGCGGGCGATATTGAGCCAGGTGGGCGCGGCGATCCTTGCGGCCGCTTCCGTCGCCGTGCTGGCCGGCCTTGCCGTTCTGTTGGGCGCGATTGCCGCCGCGCGCGCCAGCCGGATGTATGACAATGTGATCCTGCGCGTGCTGGGCGCCAGCCGCCGCCAGTTGCTGCTGCTCCAGCTAGCCGAATACGGCCTGCTGTCGCTGGTGCTGGCCGGGGTGGCGCTGGTGCTGGGCAGCGGCCTTGCCTGGCTGGTGATCGTCCAGCTATTCGAATTCGACTGGCTGCCGGACTGGCCGCGCATTCTGGCCGTGCTGGGCGCGGGGCTGGCGCTGGTCCTTGGCTTCGCGCTGGGCGGGTCGCTGCCGCTGCTGCGGGCACGCCCCGCCCAGGCACTGAGAGAGCTTTAGGAAAAGACGTTGGTGTCTTCCCGGCCCTTGGGGTCCGGCCCGAAGCGGTTGGGGCCGGGCGTACCGTCCAGAAACATGAATATCAGCAGCACGAGGCCCCCGAAGGGAACGAACTGAAGCAGGAGCCACCAGCCCGACTTATCCTGATCGTGGAGGCGCCGGACGGCAACCGCGAGTGAAGGAATAATCGAGGCAAGCCCATAAAACACCAGAAGCGCGATCCCCACGAAGAACAACGTGCCCGGTCCCTCGTTCGCAACGCCGTATTCATCGACAGTCGGTGCGCCTCCAAACAGGATCCCGATCAGCACAATCGATACGATGAACTGGAAAAGCGCGAACATCCAATATTCCATACGCCGCGAGCGGCCCGCGAAATCGGCGTATCGCCTGTAGGGCATCAACATCCATTCCATATACAATTCCCCCTATTCCCGCCCGTCCGGCGGCTATGCGAAGAAGCTCGACTGTTGCCGTAGCTTCTTTGAGAGCGGATGCGACTGGCTCCGCTGACTATTCCGCTTCACAAGAAGTCGGAAATATCGATTCCTGGCCCAGTGGGTCCGGACCTGGTGCTGAGAAAGCTTCAGGAGAAGACGCTGATATCTTCCCGGCCCTTCGGATCGGGGCCGAAACGGTTGGGGCCGCGCGTTCCATCAAGGCACATCAGGACCAGCAGAGCGAACCAGCCGAGGATCGGGATGAATACCAGCAGCAGCAACCAGCCGCTGCGATCCTGATCGTGCAGCCGCCGGATCGCCACGGCGATGCCGGGAATGAGGCTCACCAGGCTGAAGATGTTCTGCAGGATGCCGCCTGTGCCAGTCACTTCGCTGTAGAAGGCCGTGGAGAAGGATGTGCTTGTGGTCGCACTCGTGCCGAAGACCAGCCCGATGGCAAAGGACACCAGCACGTTGAACAGAGTGAACATCCAGTATTCCAGCCGCCGCGAGCGGCCGCTGAATTCAAAATATCTGCGATAAGGCAGCAACATCCAATGCATAATTCAATTCCCACAATTCCCGCCCGTCCGGCCGTTATGCGAAGAAGGCTCGACTGTTGCCGTAGCTTCGTTGAAGGCGGATGCGACTGACTCCGCAGGTTTCTTCACTTCACATGAAGTCAGAAATATCGATTCCTGGTCCCAGTGGGTCCGGGCCGTAGGAATTCTCCCCCGGAGTACCCTTTTGTACCATGAAAAAGAGTAAAATTAAGCCTCCGACATAGGGGATGAGGCCCAGCAGGGCGTACCAGCCTGATTTGTCCTGATCGTGAAAGCGTCGCACCTGAACGGCTACCAGCGGGCAAAGCATTGTCAGAACGTAGATGATCGGCAGAATGGAGAGCAGCGTGGACGCGCCATCCTGGCCCTTGTCAGTACTGTCTGACAAATTCACGGCCAAGACCAGCAGCAGGATCACTACGAACAGATTGAACAGCTGGAACATCCAGTATTCCAACCGCCGCGAGCGGCCGGAAAAGTCGAAATATCGCCGGAATGGCAAGAACATCCAATACATACAGATCCCCCCGAATCGTTTCGCGGGAGACCACCACAAGCCGCGCTTACGGGCAAGAAAAAGGGGGGCGCGTAGCCCCCTTTCCCTTTCGGCTCAGGCCTAAGCGCTTACCACTTGAAGCGCACCGTTCCACCCCAGGTGAGCGGCTGGTTGGGATAGCCGGAAATCGAGAGCGGCTGCGCCACTGAATCGAAGATCGACAGGATATAGCGATCGTCGAGCAGGTTGCGGCCCCACAGCGAGAACTCCAGCCCGGAATCCATCGCATAAGTGACCGAGGCCGAAAGATCGTCCACCGTGCGCGTGTA
>MKUB01000108.1:0-3069 GCA_001898545.1 Sphingomonadales bacterium 63-6
GCTCCAATAACAAGAACGGTCCTGCCCTTCCTCTTGATCCTGGCCATAGTTGTGGCCACGCGGGCGCCCTATCTGGGCGACCCAGCCCCCGGTTTCGACGAACAGCTCTACAATCTCATCGGGCAGCAGATGTTGCATGGCGCCCTGCCCTATGTCGATCTGTGGGATCGCAAGCCCATTGGCCTGTTCCTGATCTTCGCTTTGTCCGCCAGGCTGGGCGATCTGACCGGGCTGGGTGTCGTCATGGGCTATCAGGTGATGGCCATGCTGTTCACGCTGGGCGGAGCGTGGCTGACCTTCGCCCTTGCCGCACGGGAGGCCCGACTGTCGGCTGCGCTGATTGCCGGGGCCGCCTATCCACCGCTGATGGGCTATCTCGGCAGTTTTGCGGGGCAGAGCGAGGCGTTTTATGTGCCGCTGATGCTCGCCATGCTGACGCTGGTGGAAGCGGGGCGACGCAAACAGCTGGCGCGCGATGCAGTCCTGCCATTTGGCGCCGCGATGCTGGTCGGGGGGCTCGCCCTGCAGATCAAATATACTGTTGCCCCCCAATGCGCCTTCCTGGGCTTGGCTGCGATCTGGCATTTGCACAGTAAGGGCATAGTTCGTCCCCAACTGGTAGGCATTGCCCTGGCGTTCGGTCTGCTGGGGCTGCTGCCCACTCTTCTTGCCGCCTTCGCCTATGCCGTGGCAGGCCATTGGGATGAGTTCCTGTTCGCCAATTTCATCTCGATTTTCGGTCGCGCCTCCCCCGGGCATAAGTTTCCTATCCAGCTTCTGCCGTTCTTCGCCATATTGGCAGTGCCAGCGATGATGGGGGCGGCGGCGCTGGCGATAGAGCGCAAACGCCCCTCCCCAACCTATCTGCTGAGGGCCGGATGGGCGGCGTCCTGCATAGCCGGGCTGTTCATGGGGAGCACGATCTACGCCTATTATTTCGCGGCGCTGGTGCCCGCTGCCCTGCTGATGGCGATCCCCGTCTTCGGCTTGCTAGGCCCTGTTGCCGGGGCGGTGCTGATTGCCGCGCTACTTTTCGCCTACAATGTCCCGGCACGTATCGGATTTGCCAGGGCCGACCGGGCAGCCACCGGCCAGCTTGCTCGCATGGCCGCTCCCCATGTCGATGCCCGGCATTGCCTCTATGTGTTTGACGGGCCTTCCGCACTCTATCGGATGACCGGCGGTTGCCTGCCATCCCGCTTCATCTATCCCGATCACCTGAACAATGCGCTGGAACAACACGCCCTGGGAATCGACACGGCCCGCGAAGTGCGACGCATTCTGGCGCGGGAGCCGGGGGCGATTGTTACCGCAAACCGGCCCGTTACCGTGCCCAACCAGCACACCACCGCCTTGGTCAGGCAGGAGATCGCCCGTAACTATCTGCCCCTGACCAGCGTGGCCTTTGCCGGACGTGTGCTTACGCTCCACATTCGCAAGGATGGCATCCCTGGAAACCCAAAACGCTAGACCGCGCTATCCACTACGTCCGTATCGCGAATGGCATTAACCCGGCGGCGAGCATCCCACCACATCAGCAGGCCAGCCGAAATGATTACGGCGGCCCCTGCCAGCGTCACCAGATCGGGGCGATTATCGAACAGCAGCCATCCCAGAATGGTGGAGGCGAGAAGCTGGACGTATGTGGCCGGGGCGATGGTCGAAGCCCCCGCGCGCGTGGTGCCCACATAGACCATCCAGTGTCCGATGGTGCCCGTGCCCGCCACCACGAAGCAGCGCGCGATCACCGTCCAGTCCGGTTGGCCGATATGCAGCATGGCGATCCCGCTGGCATTACCCAATATCGCCGCGACGATCAGCAGACAGGCGGCCACGGCTGCCACGAAGAACTGCATCGACAGTGCACTGCCTTGCCCCGCCGAAGCGCGGTTGGAGATGATCAGCAGGCTCATGCCCAAGGCCGTGAGCAATGGCAGGAAAGCAGGCCAGCCCAAGGTCATCACATTGGGGCGCAGAACCACCAGAACCCCGGCAAAGGCGACAATCACCGCCACCCAGGTGAGCGGCCGCACTCTTTCCCCCAGCAGCGGGCGGGCGAGCAGGGCCGCAATGGCCGGGGCGACGAAGGATATGGCCACTGCCACGGTCAGGGGCATCAGAAAGATCGCAAAGAAGAAGCCCAGCGTGCCCATGCCCAGGCTCAGGCCCCGCGCCACCTGCAGCCAGGGGTTCTGCGGAATGAAGGCGCGCGGCCTTCCCGCCAGTAGAGCGCCGCGCCGGTGACCACGGCCCCGATGGTGAAGCGCAATGCCGCCACTGCCCAGGGGGACCATGCACCCGCAATGCTCTTGGTCACCGCATCCCCGCAGGTGAACAAGGCAAAGCCGGCCAGCGCGATCAACAGACCCGATCTTTCGTTACCCTTCACTTGGCCTCCGCTGCCTTGATTGCCCTGCGTCTGCTGTCCCACCAGAGGAACAGCCCCGCGCCGATGATGATTGCCGCGCCCAGCAGCGCGACCGGATCGGGCTTGTCGCCATAGAAGATCCAGCCGAGCCCGGTGGCCATGAGCAACTGGCCATAGGTCATGGGGGCGATGGTGCCCGCGCCGGCCTTCACTGTGCCCATATAGATGAACCACTGCGCGAAAGTGGCGCTGATGCCGATGAAGGCGCAGCGTGCCACCACGCTCCAATGCGGCCAATCGAGCGCGAAACGCTCCACGCCGGAATAATTGCCCGCTGCCGAGGCGACGATGAGGAACACCATCGCCGTGGCCGACATGTAATATTGCATGGCCAGAACGCTGGCCGTGCCCGCCACCGCGCGATTGGCGATGATCGTCACTGCCATGCCGGTCGCGCCGATCAGGGGGAACAACGCCCCCCAGCCCAAAGCCTCGAAATTGGGGCGCAGCACGATAATCACGCCGACGAACGCGATGCCCGTGGCGATCCAGGCGGCTGGCCGCGCGGGCTCACGCAGGAAGATCATGGCCAGCATCGCGGTTATCATCGGCTGGGTGAAGGCAATGGTGGTGGCCTCTGCCAGCGGCATGATCCACACGGCCAGGAACATGCCGATGGCCGAACAGCTGATGGCAATGCC
>MKUB01000108.1:3219-13395 GCA_001898545.1 Sphingomonadales bacterium 63-6
TCGTGATGGGGTTGGACATTCATGGCGGCGCTCCTCCTCCTTTTTGGGCTTATTCCTGCCCAGTATTTTGGGCGTGGCTCTAGTCAGCGCATCAAGGCTTGGCGAGCGCAAATGCCCGCCATGCGTCTGCTGCACCGAGATTGATCGTGTGACGTATGCCCGACTTCAGGCACCCACCGCAGGGGACAATCAGCAGTCCCGTATTTAGACAATTTCAAGGTTCGTAATCTATTCACCAAGTTTAGACAGGCCGCGTTTGGCACGGTTCATCGATGGCCGTGTGACGGGTTGGACAAGCATAGGCCGCAAGGAGCGGGGAATGAGTGCATTCGGACGGAAGAACGGCGTAAGCGGCATGGCTCAGGGAGCCCGGCCGAGCTTCGGCGTCGCCAAACCGATGAAAGGTGGCGATTATCGCAAGCCCGTTCCCGCGCCCCAATCCGGCGGAGGGGACCAGTTTCCCCCGCTCCCCGGCGATGCCCCTGCGGCCGCTCCGGCGCAGTCAGGAAACAAATCCACCGATGCGATGGCCCGGCTGGCGGATCGCGCCAATCAGGTGCTGGACAACACGCCGCTGATCGAAGGGTTTGAGGCGAGCGTTCACAAGATCAAGGAACAGGTGCTGCCCCGCCTGCTGGAGCGTGTCGATCCAGAAGCGGCGGCGACTCTTTCCAAGGAAGAGCTTTCCGAGGAATTCCGCCCGATCATCATGGAAGTGCTGGCGGAGCTGAAAGTCACCCTGAACCGGCGCGAGCAATTCGCGCTGGAAAAGGTGCTGATCGACGAATTGCTCGGCTTCGGCCCGCTGGAAGAGCTGCTGAGCGATCCCGATGTGTCCGACATCATGGTCAACGGCCCGAATCAGACCTATATCGAAAAAAAGGGCAAGCTCATGCTCGCCCCGATCCAGTTCCGCGATGAAAGCCACCTGTTCCAGATCGCCCAGCGCATCGTGAATCAGGTCGGCCGCCGCGTTGACCAGACCACGCCGCTGGCCGACGCCCGCTTGAAGGACGGCAGCCGCGTGAACGTCATCGTGCCCCCCCTTTCGCTGCGGGGCACGGCCATTTCCATTCGTAAGTTTTCCGAAAAGCCCATCACGCTCGACATGCTGCGCGACTTCGGATCGATGAGCGACAAGATGTGCACCGCGCTGAAGATCGCGGGCGCCTGCCGTATGAATGTGGTCATCTCGGGCGGCACGGGCTCGGGTAAGACCACCATGCTCAACGCCCTGTCGAAGATGATCGATCCGGGCGAGCGCGTGCTGACGATTGAAGACGCGGCCGAACTTCGCCTGCAGCAGCCCCACTGGCTGCCGCTGGAAACCCGCCCGCCGAACCTTGAAGGACAGGGCGCCATCACCATCGGCGACCTGGTGAAGAACGCCCTGCGTATGCGCCCGGACCGGATCATCCTGGGCGAAATTCGCGGCGCGGAATGTTTCGATCTGCTGGCCGCCATGAACACCGGCCACGATGGCTCCATGTGTACCCTTCACGCCAACAGCCCGCGCGAATGCCTTGGCCGTATGGAAAACATGATCCTGATGGGTGACATCAAGATCCCCAAGGAAGCCATCAGCCGCCAGATCGCGGAAAGCGTGGACCTGATCGTGCAGGTAAAGCGCCTGCGCGACGGTTCGCGCCGTACCACCAACATCACCGAAGTGATCGGGATGGAAGGCGACGTGATCGTGACGCAGGAACTCTTCAAGTTCGAATATCTCGAAGAGAGCGAGGACGGGAAGATTCTGGGCGAATTCCGCAGCACGGGCCTGCGCCCCTATACGCTGGAAAAGGCGCGCCAGTTCGGCTTCGATCAGGCCTATCTGGAGGCGTGCCTCTGAGGTTACGCCTCCCTCCACGCAGAGGATCGTGCGGAGGACAAGGCAGAGGTTAAGCCGTTCCCCTTAGTCTAAGGCACCAGTACCGCCGCCCCCTGCAGTGCCCCGGCGCGCAGTTTCTCCAGCGCGGCAGCCGCTTCTTCCAGAGGGTGAACCTCCGTCGCGACATGCAGACCCGCTTTTTCGGCTATCTCGAAAAAGCTCGTCCCATCTTCCCGCGCGAGGTTGGCTACGGAGAGGATTTCCCGCTCGCCCCACAGATCGGCATAGGGGAAAGAGGGGATGTCGCTCATGTGAATACCCGCGCAGACCACGCGCCCGCCCTTGCGCACATGCTTGAGCGCCAGCGGAACCAGTTCGCCGGCCGGCGCGAAGATCAGTGCCGCGTCCATCTCCTGCGGAGGGGTCTCGCTGGTGGAACCGGCCCATTGGCAACCGAGCGAGCGAGCAAAGGCGCGGCTCTGCTCGTCCTCCGGCCGCGTGAAGGCATAGACCGTCCGCCCCTGCCACAAAGCGACCTGCGCAAGGATATGCGCCGCCGCGCCGAAGCCATAGAGCCCGATCACCGGGGCATCTCCCGCCATGCGCAGGGCGCGCCAGCCGATCAGCCCGGCACAGAGCAGCGGGGCAGCCTCCACATCGGAAAAGCGATCCGGCAGGGCGAAACAGAAATGCGCATCGGCCACCACATGGGTGGCATAGCCGCCATCGCGGGTGGCACCGGTGAACAGCGGATTGTCGCAGAGATTTTCCTTGCCCGCGCGGCAATAGGGGCAGGTTCCGCAGGCATGGCCGAGCCAGGGAATGCCGACCCGCTGGCCCAGAGTAAAGCCCGTCACCCCTTCCCCCAATCGCGCCACGCGGCCCACGATCTCGTGGCCCGGGATCACCGGATAATGCGCCTCCACCTCGCCATCGAGGACGTGCAAATCCGTGCGGCACACGCCGCAGGCGGAAACCTCCACCAGCAGTTCCCCCGCACCGGGGCTCGGCACCGGGCGCTGCACCCGGTGCGGCGGATGGCCCGGTGCATCGATCTGCATGGCGGTCATCATCGGCATGGGGCGCTCCTTCAATGAAGCGCCGATCATGCCCGATCAGTTGCCTGCCACGCCAGCCTTATCCACTCCACCATGCGCGGCGGACGCCCCGCCACGGCCGATATAATCCGCCAATGTGGAGATTTGCTCGTCCGTGAGGATGCCAGTGAAGCTGGGCATGTCGCCGCGCCCATTGGTCAGCCGGTCCAGCACCACTTCCCGCGTGAGATGAGGCGCTGGATCTAGCGGAGGGGCATAGCTGGCCGCCGATCCGGCATCGGCCAGCGCGTGGCACTGGGTGCAGCCCGTCTCGCGAAACAGCTGACGCCCCTCCTCCAGTGAGGGAGCCTCGGCGGGGGCCATCCCGCTCAAAGCGAAGGCTGCGGCAATCAGAGCAAAGGGCAGCGCCTTCATTCCGCGCCCTTCCCTTCACGCGCCAGTTGCTCGCACGATCCGGCGGATTCGATCTGATATTGCTCGCCCATCGCATGGTCGGTCCGCATGGCAACCGCTTCATAGCGGCCCGTTGCGGGATCGATGGAGTGCGTGACAAGGCTTTCGCTATGCGCGTCGCTCACGACTTCTTCCAGAACCAACCTCCCGCCCTGCATTTCGAGGCGGTCGGCGGTGAAGATGCGCATGGGCTCAGCAATGGGCGGATTTTCCGCCGTGCTGACATTGCGCATCGTCTCCACCTTGCAGCGCCAGGCCGTGCGCTCCTCCGCAGGTTCAGCCGCGGCAACGCCGAAGGGAGCGGCGAGCGCCGAAAGGCTGGCCAGGGCGAGTGATTTCATGGGGGCACCCTTTTTCGTTCCAGCGGGGGGCATAAACCCCCCCTCCTGTCCGCCCGATGAAGCGCTGCCCATCACAACACGCCCGCGGTCTGCAGCAGCAGCCACACGCCGATCACCAGGAACAGCAGCGCCGCAACCATCCGCACGGTGGCCAGCGGAATGCGCTTGATCAGCTCATTGCCCAGGAACACCGCCGGGACATTGGCGATCATCATGCCCAGGGTGGTGCCCAGAGTGACGAGGATGGCATTCTGGTACTGCGCGCCAAGGGCAATGGTTGCCACCTGCGTCTTGTCGCCCATTTCCACCAGGAAGAAGGCGATGGCGGTGGAGACGAAAGCCCCGAAACGCGCGGGCTTCTGTTCTTCATCGTCCAGCTTGTCAGGTACCAGGGTCCAGGCGGCCATGGCGATGAAGGAGGCCGCGATGACATAGCGGAACCACTGCCCGTCGAGCAGCGAGGCGACCTGCCCGCCGATCAGCGCGGCAAGGAAATGGTTGGCAAGCGTGGCCACCAGAATGCCCATGATGATGGGCACCGGCCGTTTGAAACGGGTGGCGAGCACAATGGCGAGCAACTGGGTCTTGTCGCCGATCTCGGCGAGAGCGACCACTGCGGTGGATGTAAGCAGGGCTTCCAAGGCAGAACTCCGGGGCCGGGCGTAAGCAAGACAGCAACAGCACCACTCCCTCCGCCCGGCCGAGCGAAGGAACGGTGCCATTGGTCTCGCCCGAACGGTGGTTTCGTTCCCTGCACACCATGGCCTCTCGACCAAGTATGTTGACATGCAGGCCCGCCTCGCGGCGGCTGGCTACTCCCCAGATGACGAGGCGCGGTTACAGCGGGCGGAGGGAATTTGCAAGGGGGTGCTGGGGGGCACCGCCGGAAGATGCGCCCCAGCCCTGATGGTCACTCCTGCTGGTCGAGGCCGTCGGCAGGATAGGAGATCAGCATATCATGCCCCCCGATTGTCGAGTTGTGCTCGCACGGACATGAGGCCGCGCTTGGATATGCGATAGGGGCTCCCACCCCGGGATTCGATCAAGCGTCTCCGCTTCAGCCGATTGAAGGCCATCAGATCGAAATCGGCCAGGACCATCCCTTCGCGCGTGAAGCACGTCACGGAAGTGATTTTGGGACCGTCGCCCCGTTCGTGCAGAATACAGCCGCCCAAGGCCAGAACGTGCAACGCACGCTGTTCGTTTCGTGAGATATTCATGGAAGTCTCGTATGAAAGGCGTGAAAAATCGCTCGGATGCACGGCATCCGGCGGTTCCGGTTTCACGAGGCTCTCTGAAATTCAGAGAGCCCAATCACACAAGCTCAGACATCCACACTCCATGGGCGAGCGGCGAACAATCGCTGCTCGGGTTCTCAATATAGTAGATGACCAAAGCCCGGCAAGTCTTCCGCATCTTGGGAAAAGCTCAGAACGAACGAGACTGGGAGAATATTCCACAATCCTGGCGATCGTTATGGCCGGCATTGCTCGCAATGTTCCCGGGGCATCTATATCCCGGCGGCAATGACCATCGAAAATCTGCTTGTTCTGGGTTTCGTTGCCGGACTTATCGTCGGAGGGGCAACAGGCCGGCGCAAGACGGGATGCATGATCCTGCTGGTCGTGCCGATTGCGATGGTTGCGTTTATCGCCTGGTGGCAGGCCGCTCACCCCGAGAACATCCGGTCCACAAGCGGGCTCGACTATGTATTCGGGCCCCTTTGGCCAAGCTTGGGCGCAATCGGGGGATATCTTACCGGCGCGATGTGCAGGTCTCTGCTCCGCAAGATCCGGTGAGACGAGACGCATACTCTCCGGCCTCGCTATCCGCCTTTAAGGGCCAGCCCGATCAGCGTGATCCCCACCAGCGCGAAGACGAAGAACAGCTTGGTCCAGGGCATCCAGCCGACCTTGTCGATATGCTTGCGTTTGGTGCGGCGGATATCTGCCCACATGGTCAGCCCGGCCAGCACCAGCAGTGCCCCGCCCCATAAGAGCATCAGCGTGGAATCGCTCGCAAATCGCAGGGCATCGGGCTCGTGCAGCATGGTGCGCGCCATATGGGTGAGCCATGGCTCCACGGCAAGGCATGGCGGCGGGCTTGATCGGGAGGCCGTTGCGGCTAAGGCAAAGGGACATGCCCTCCGCCCCCACCAGCCCTGCATCCCCACCGCAGCATCGCCCGCTTCTGGCCCTGCTCATCAGGCTCGGGGCTATTGCCGCGATTTCCACCATGACCGCCCTGGTGAAGCTCGCTTCGGCCCATGGCGTCCATCTGGCGGAAATCATGTTCTGGCGGCAGGGGCTGACCATTCCCATCATTCTGGCCTGGGTGATGGCCACGGGCAGTCTGGCACAACTCAAGACCAATCGGCCAAAGACCCATGCCGTGCGCGGGATTTACGGCATGATCGGCATGGTGCTGAATTTTAGCGCCTTCATCATGCTGCCGCTGGCGGAGGCCACTACATTTGGCTTCACTGCGCCGATCTTCGCGGTGATCCTCTCCGTAATCCTGCTCAAGGAGAAGGTCGGCATTTATCGCTCCGCCGCAGTGGCCCTGGGCTTTATCGGCGTGATCGTGATCGCACAGCCCGGCAGCGGTCATATCCAGCCGCTGGGCGCCGCCGTGGCGCTGGGCGCGGCTTTCATGATCGCGCTGATCTCCATTCAGGTGGCGGATCTCAACCGCACGGAAAAGCCGCTGACCATCGTGTTCTGGTTCGCTGCCTTCAGCACACCGGTCGCGGCCCTGTTCCTGCCCTTTGTGGGCAAAGCGCATGATGGGACCACATGGGCCCTGCTGGCGGGCATCGGCGTGGTTGGCACGGTGGGGCAACTGCTGCTGACGGCCGCCCTGCGCTATGGTGCCGTGGCCAGCGTGATCGTGATGGATTATTCATCGCTCATCTGGGCGACCCTCTATGGCTGGCTGATCTGGGACCAATTGCCGCCAACCGCGACCTGGCTGGGCGCACCGATGATCATCGCCGCAGGGCTGGTAATCGCCTGGCGGGAGCATCATCTGCACCGCAGAAGGCTGGAAGCTGCACGGCTGGCCGAAAAGGAAGCCGCGCTTTAGTCATCTTTCGTCAATGCTGCCGAAGCGATAGGATTCGGCATCAACATTCAGGGAAACTACCCATGCTTCGCAAAATGGTTATCGCCGCCGGCCTCGCCGCCATCGCGCTGACCGCCTCGGCCTGCAACACGGTAAAGGGCCTGGGGCGCGACATCGAATCCGTCGGCCAGTCGGGTGAGGACGCGATTAACAAGTGATCCGGCAAGAGCTGGCGCCGCCCTAAAAGGCGCGCCGGCTCACCCCTTACGATAAGTCAGCATCAGATTGTTGGCGGGCATTTCCACTCGCCTTGTGCGTGTAAAGCCCTGCCGCGCGGCCAGCGCATCCACATCCTCGATCCGGCGAATGCCGAAGCGCGGATCTTTCTCCTTGAGCCATTGGTCGAAGGCCAGGTTGGAAGGCGCGGTTTCCACGCCATCCTCCAGATAAGGCCCATAGAGCACCAGCGGAGCGCCCTGCCCCAGCAGCCGCGCCGCGCCCGCGAACAAGCCCTCCGCCGAAGCCCAGGGGCTGATATGGATCATGTTGATGCATATCACCGCATCGGCGGCGCTGAGCGGCCATTCGGCGGAGGCGGCATCCAGCGCGAGCGGCGCGCGCAGGTTAGGCAGGCCCGCTTCCTCCCGCCAAGCAGCGATGGATTGCAGGGCGGCAGCGTCAGGGTCGGTCGGCTGCCATTGCAGCGCCGGGAAAGCGGCGGCGAAATGCACTGCATGTTCGCCCGTGCCCGCCGCGATTTCCAGAACCAGCCCGCCCTGCGGCAATTCCTCCGCCAGCACCTGAGCGATGGGCTCCCGATTACGGGCGGCTGCAGGTGCGGTCTGCTTCATTACGTCTTCCTTCCGGCCTGTTCCTGACGGTCCTTCACTTCCAGCCGGTGCGCAGCGCGCATCAGGCTGTCATGATCGTGGATGAAGCGTCCGCCCGCCTTCTCCAGCGCAAGCGCGAGGATGGCCTGCGAAAGGCGATGCGCGGAAATGGAGCGGAACTTGCGCCACGATCCCCGCAGCGCCAGATCCATCAGCGGACTGGCCAGCCGCGCCAGCCCTTCTCCCACCCGCAAATCGCCTTGCCGGGTGCCAAGTAGCAGGCCGGGGTGGAGAATATCCAGCCGCCTGAACTGCATCCGGCCAAGCCCATTCTCCGTCTCGCCCTTCACCCGGAGATAGAAGTTGCGCCCGGCGGAATTGGCCCCGGCGGAGGAGACCATGATGAAGTGCCGCGCACCCGCTTCCTTCGCGGCGGCGGCCACTTTCAGCACCAGCCCTTCATCCACCGCACGGAAGGCTTCCGCATTGCGCCAGGTAGTGCCCAGTGCGCAGACCACCACTTCCGGCTGGATTTCGCGCAGCACATCGTCCCATTGATCGACCGGGGCGAGGCGCATTTCCATCCGCGCGCCCTTGGGCAAAGGTACTTCGCGGCGAGCGATGGCCGTGAAGCGGAAATCTGGCCGCCCCACCATTTCTTCCATCACCGCCCGGCCGACAAGGCCAGTCGCGCCAACGAGGGTGAGGTTCACCGGATCAGCCATGGGCCGCGCGCACCGTGGCTGCGTCACACATTGGAGAGGCCTTCCGGTATCTCGTTGAAAATCCAGGCATATTGATCGGTGGCGTAACGATCGGTCATCCCGGCGATGAAATCCGCAATGTGGCGGCTACGCTGGGGCTCCTGCTCCGGCAGGGCCTCCTGCCAGCCGTCCGCCAGTAGCTCGGGCTTTTCCGAATAGGCTGCGAACAGCCGGGAGATCACCTCACGCGAACGCTCCGCCGTGGCAAGCTGCTCGGGATGGTAATAGAGCCGCTGATACATGAATTTCTTCAGGCGCCGCTCCTCAGCCGCGAGATCGGGCGAGAAGGCCACCAGTGCCCGGCCAGCCGCGCGGACTTCCTCCACGCTGCCGATGCCATCCAGATTGGCGCGGGTCTGGTCCAACAGATCGTTCACCATCAGGCCGATCTGGGTGCGCACCATTTCACGCAATTGCCGGTCACGCGGGGCGCCGGGAAAACGCCGTTCCACCGCGCGCCATTGATCCGCCAGAAAATCCAGTTCCAGCAGATCGTCCAGCGTCAGAAAACCGGCCCGCAAGCCATCGTCGATGTCGTGATTGTCATAGGCGATATCGTCCGCCAGAGCGGCGACCTGCGCCTCAAGCGAGGGCCAGGTCAGCAGATCGAGCGGAAAGGCGGCGTCGATTTCCGCCATGGCCCAACCGGGCGCGGCGACCGGGCCATTATGCTTCGCCAGCCCTTCCAGCGTTTCCCATGTCAGGTTCAGCCCGTCATGCCCGCAATAGGGGCTTTCCAGCCGCATCAGCGTGCGCAAGGACTGGGCATTGTGATCGAAGCCGCCATAGGGTTCCATGGCGGCATCCAGCGCATCCTCGCCGGCGTGGCCGAAAGGCGGATGGCCAATGTCATGCGCAAGGCACAGCGCCTCGGTCAGATCCTCGTCCAGGCCGAGGGCCCGGGCAATAACGCGACCGATCTGCGCCACTTCCAGGCTATGGGTCAGCCGTACCCTATAGTGATCGCCATCGGGCGAGATGAACACCTGCGTCTTGTGGCGCAGGCGGCGGAAGGCGATGGAATGGACGATCCGGTCCCGGTCGCGCTGGAATTCATTGCGGGGCCCGCGCGCGCCGGCGCGTTCCTCCGCGAATTCACGCCCGCGCGAACGGAACGGGTCGCTCGCATAAGGCGCGCGGGTGGTGCTGGTTCCGGTCATCTGGAGGGGGAGTTAGGAAAGCGGCGCGGCAATGGCAAGCCACGCCGCACTTACCCGCCGTGTCACCCCTCGCCCAGAATCCATTCCGCCGCTTTTTCCGCATGAATCCGCAGGCTGTCATAGATGGGCAGGACATTGGCATCCACGTCCACCACCATGTCCAGCTCGGTACAGGCCAGCACAATCGCGCGAGCGCCCGCCTGTTCCTTCACCGTGATCATGGTCTTCAGCTTGCGTTCGGCATCGCGGGTGACCTTGCCGAGCATCAGCTCGTCATAAATGATCCGGTCAAGCTGCTCGACATAGTCCATGTCCGGCGGCAGCAGGTCCACCCCATGCGCCACCAGCCGCTTGCGATAGAAGCTTTCGGTCATGACATTGCGCGTGCCGAACAGCGCAGCGGTGGTCACGCGATCGGCCTTCATCTTCTCCCCCACGCATTCGGCGATGTGGAAGATGGGAATATCGACGGAAGCGGCAACCTCGTCATAGACCTTGTGCATCGAATTGGCGCAGATCGCCAATGCGCCGGCGCCAGCCTGTTCCAGCCTGCGGGCCGATGCGATAAGTATCTGGGCAGCTTCTTCCCAGCCCTGATCCTCTGTCACCCGATAGACGAGCGAAAAATCCAGACTTTCGATCAAAAGCGGTGCGCTGGCGGGGAATGAAGCCCGGGCCT
>MKUB01000109.1:0-3782 GCA_001898545.1 Sphingomonadales bacterium 63-6
CGGGATGCAAGGCTTTCCGTCGGGATGGCACTTGGTCATGATGCCGAGATTGTGGATGAACTGGTTGCCGGTTTCGACCGCGTCTTCGAGGAAGAAGCAGTGACCCACCGTATCGAAGGTCACGTTGTTCTCGATCAGCAGGTTGTTCGTCCCATGCACGGTCACGCAACGGCTGTATGTATTGTGGATCGCCGAATTGCGGACATACTGCCCCTGCCCTTCACCGAGAATGTGCCAGTGAATGGGGTAGCGGGCGAGATGCATGTTCTGGCCCATGCGGGTCAGTTCGACGCTTGAGACATACATCTTGGAGCCGGCCATCGCCATGATGTGCCCGCCGAAATAGCTCTTTTCGGCGTCTTCCGAAGCCTGGATCTTGATGTTGCGGCTGAGCAGGCCGACCTCGCCGCGCTCATCGACGCCGAAAGTGATTTCGCCGAAGTGCATGTAATTCAACGGCGCACTGAGCGTCAGCGTGTTGCCGTTGACTGCCGTAATGGTCCGTTCTTCGGCCTGCTTAGAATCGAAATCGGTCGAGGCGAGGACGATCTGATCGCCCTTGCGCCAGCCGCTCGCGTCGAGAACCTCGATCGTCGTGCTACCGGCATTGGCCGTCTTCGCGAGCTTGGTCCAGGTGTTGCTCGTGCGATTGCCATGCAGGTTCAGCGTCCCGCCCATCAGCATGATGCCGCGGTCACCCATGGTGTTGATGTCTTCACCCGGCACCGTGTCGGTCAGCGTGATCGTCGCCTGACGCGTATGAGGCTTGGCCTCGCTACCGATTTCGAGCTCGCCGCGGGCCAGCAAGATCCATTCGCTCTTCAGCTCGAGGTCGCGCTCGTCAGAAAAAGCCAGCTTGCCGTTGATAGTCAGGCTGCGCAGAGCGGGCGGACTGACGTCGAGGACAATGTTCTGACCCTGCCCGATGGTTACAGCATCGCCTGCACGAGGCACCTTGCCGTCCGGCCACGCCTTCGGATCCGACCAGCGCATCTTCTTCGCCATAGGACGAGGTGCTTCCGCACCCGCGTCCATATGTGCGTGATCCTGGGCTGCGGCGCCTGACGCGGTGCCGAGCAGGAAGGTACCGGATAGAAGCGCGCCGACAAGAAACAGGCGAGGCTGTTTGCGCATGATGTAAGTCTCCTTGGCCGGGACTTTGCCCCGGCCCTTTGTTTGCAAATGGATTAGAAACTGACGCTCGCACCGAACGAGAAACGCCGGCCCTGCACGTCGTGGAACAGGCTGTAATTGCCGCCCGGAAGTTCCCCGAGAGAACGGTCGATATTGGTGTCGATCCCGGTGATCGGCGGCTTGATGTCGAAGACATTGTCCACGCCGAACCGCAGGCGCACTTCCTTGTTGAGCTGATAGCTCGCGTTGAAGTGGAACAGATTGTAAGCCGGAAGGCCGCTATTATCGGTTCCTGCGGGAGCCAGACCATTCAGGTACTGCGCTTCCCCGCCATCCTCGGTCTTGGGAATGTGCTGCCACTGGAGCGAGGCGAAGGCCGGACCCCAATTGTAGCCGAGGACAGAGAACAGGCGATAGCGGAACGACGACCCCGTGCTCACACCCAGTGCGCCGGTTCCGGTCGTGCCGGCATAGTCGATCATGGGCTGACCGTCGAAGGCCCGGATCTTGGAGTGGAGCGTATAGCTGCCGTTGACATTCACCGACACTCGGCCGGGGCCAGCCGGGAAGCTCCAGTTCAGGTTGGCATCGATACCGGATACCTTGATCTGGCCTTCATTGCCGTAAGTGCTGATGACGTCGTTGACCCTGAAGCCACCGGTTTCGCCGCCCACGCCGTCGCTCCGGAAGCGGAATACGTCAGCGCAGGTCGATTCCGCATTGTCGATCGCGGCCTTTGCCCGTGCGCGGATTTCAGCGTTATTCAAATCGGCCGCGCTGGTCGCGCCTGCCGCGACACCTGCGGCGGCCGGGTTGTATTTGGGGCTGACGCAACGAAGCAGTTGCGCGCCTCCCCCGAGCACCGAAATCGGATCGTTGATGGTGATGTTGAAATAGTCGACCGTCAGATTGAGGCGCGAGAACAGGCCGCTTTCGAACGGGGAACTGATGACCGCGCCCAATGTCCAGGTATCCGCCTTTTCGGACCGCAGCGGCGTGGCCGAAGGATTATAGTCGCGAATGTAGACCGCGTTTCCGACCCGTGGAGAGTTGGAAAAGATCGAGCCGGTCCCCTGGCGCGACTGGGCATCGGCGGGGTTGTAGTAGCTGTTGGTATTCGGTGTTCCGTCAGAATTGACGATGGGTGCGTAAATGCCACCATTGTCGCGCGCCATCAGCTCCAGACAGACCGCTTGAACATCCAGCGCGTTGCTCGTGTTGGTGTTCGGGTTCGCCGAGAAAGTATTGCCGTTACGCGTCGAGCAGGCATCGCCGATTGCATCGATCGAGATCCCGGTCTGCCGCTCAAGCATCTGTTCGGCAATGTTGGGCGTACGCTCGGCCCGGTTGTAACCACCGCGCAGGCGCAGCCATGGAGTGACCTCCCAGTCTGCCAGAACCTTATAGGTGTAGCTGGTCCCGCCCGGGCTGTATTTCGAAATGCGGCCACCGACTTCGAGGTTAAGGCTCTTCACGAACGGCAGGTCTGCAGCGACCGGGATCAGCAATTCGCCATAGACTTCCTTGGCATCGATCCCGGTGTTCTCCATGATCGTGTTGAACGGACCGCCGATGATATTGTCCTGGAATTCCCGTCCGGCAGAAGCTCCGGCCGCCGGCAGGAACGAATAACGCAGCTCACGATAGCTGGCACCGGCAGCGAAGCGGAGCTTGTCGTCAGTCCAGGGGATGTCGAACAGTCCGCCCTGTACGTTGACTTCGGCGATCGTCTGCCGGGAAGTGCCGATGCTGGTATTGTCCTCGGCAATCGCCTCGCGGCAATCCTGGGAAATACCTTCGTAACCGCCAAAGAAGTTCAGTCCGGACTTGCAGGTCGCCGTCGTAGCGCCCGATCCGTTCCCGTATACATTGCCGGTGCCAGTAAAGTTCTGGCCGAAGTTCGGCGCAGTGATGACTGCCCGCAGGCGATTCAGCGAATAATAGCCGGTCTGGCGGCTGACCGTCCGGGCGACGCCATGGTTGACGAAGGCTTCCCAAGTCCAGTCGGTGCCGGGCACGGAACCCTCGAAGCCCGCGATCAAGGTGTAGGTCGTCACGTCCTGATAGCTCTGGCGCGGATTGGGAAGCGGGCCGGCCAGCTGGACGCGTGCATTCGGGTTGGAACGGGCGTTGAGCAGGTTCTGGATGCTGTCGGGCACCACGTCCTGGAACACTTCGGTGTTGGTACAGCCGGTTGGATTGTAACCAGCGCTGCCCATGGTCGCGCAGGGCAGAATGCCGTTGTAAATCTTGTTGAACGCCGGATTTGGAGCGTAACTCGTGACGATCTGCCCGTCCACTACGCTCTGCGTGGCGATGACGGCGGAGGGTACGTTCGGATTCTGGTAGACGGCACTCGATGGGCTGACGCCGGGGACAGCCCCGGTGTACTTGCCCGAGCCCCACGGGATGAACAGGTCGCTCGCCGCGCTCGCCTCCAGCTGGGTATAGGTCGAGCTGTTGCTGAACAGCCCCTGCGCAAATACGCCGACCCAGTCGTTGATCTCGTAATTGGCGCGCGCCAGCAGATTGTAGCGATCCGACGGAACGGTTTGCACCGTGTTGGTGGTTATCGCGGCGAGCACGCCCGACGAGAGCGTCTTGAAGTAATAGCCGTTCTTTTCGTCGAGATCCGACCATGGCTGGAG
>MKUB01000109.1:3824-10199 GCA_001898545.1 Sphingomonadales bacterium 63-6
AAACAGCGTCCCATCCTGGTTGAGATACACCGAGGTGATGTTGTTCGGTACGCCTGGCGTGGCGCCGGCGAAATAGTCCGTTATGACGCATCCGCGCGGCGAATTTTCGCACGCAAGGGCCGGGTTCGCGAGCGGGACGCCGGTCGTCGGATTGACGAGGTTGGCCGGGAAAGACAGGCCCGAAACACCCGGGCGTCCTACGCCCAGAGCGGCAGCCGAACCGATGTTGGTGTCCGGATTGGCCCAGAGGCGCCGGTAGTTCGGATTGTCCCGCTGGAACAATTCGGCGCGGGAGTTGAATGACATCGCCAGGCTGACATTGCCCTTCCCGTCAGCAAAATCGCTGCCGACGATCCCGGACAGCTGGTACTCCAATCCGTTGCCTTCGTCGCTGATGCCAAATTGTCCGTCGAGATTGAGCCCCTCGAAGTCTTTCTTCAGGATGAAGTTGGTAACGCCGGCGATGGCATCGGCGCCATAAGTGGCGGAAGCACCGCCCGAGATGATCTCAACGCGCTGAAGCGCCGCCGAGGGAATGGTCGACACATCGACCGTGCCGTTGGCGTTCCCCGGCGTGCCGCGACGGCCGTCGATCAGCACCAGGGTGCGGTTGGCGCCAACGCCGCGCAGCGAAACGGTCGCCGCGCCCGGCGTGCTGGTGGCGCTGGGCTGAATACTGGTGCCTGCAGCAACCGGTCCCCCGGTGCCGGCTACGCCGTTGAGGGTGCTCGAGGACTGCGCGACGACGAACTGAGGCAGCCTGTTGAGCTGCTCTTCCACCGCGGCGGTCGAGGATTCCTTGAAGAAGCTCTCGTCCACTGTGACTGTCGGGCTATTGGCGGAATAGTCCTTGCGGGCGATGCGCGAACCGGTGACGATGATCGCGTTTTCCGAAGCGCCAGCGGCCGAGGCTTGGCTTGCGGCCTCACCGCACGACGCACTGCCCGTATTAGTTGCGCAGTCCCCATTCGGCTCGCTTTGCGCGGATGCAGGCGCAGCGATCACGATCGTGCAAGCAGCACTCGTAAGCAGGAATGCCTTATATACCCCAGTTGTCTTCAAAATCACAATTTGCCTCCCCCTGCAGTAATCTGGCGTGCCGCTAGGCGGCCGACAGATTCGATTGGTCCCCCGCTGCCGAGCGACGGCCTGATGCGTGACCCCGAGAGGCCGACACGCCAGCCGAAAGCCGCGGCAGCAATTGGTGCATGATTTGACGGGCAGGAGGGGGCACTGCGGGGCCTGTTCGCCACACCTTGCAGCGCTCATCAGCGCAGTTGCCATTCGATCCCCTCTCATCCTGAGTTCGCGTCATTTCGGGCGAACTTCCGACCCGGGACTTTTTCCCCGTGGTCGATGGGCCGGACGCTAGGCGACGCTGATGAAAACGAGATGGTCGGAGAATGAAGTCTGGCTTGCTGAAAGATTAAAATCAGATGACAGCCGGGCGAACGGTTGGAAGCCTTTGAAAATCAGGCATACTGCTCAGCAAAAGCCGGGACGTCACAAACAAGTGGCGCATAGGAGAGGCAATGGCGCCAATCGATAACATCGGAACCCATAGTCTGAGACGCAAGCTTGAAGCTGCGTCTTGGGCTGGACTAATTGCGACTGCCCTGCTCGCAGGACTACTGCTTTTCATCGCATCGACGGCAAGCAGGGTGTTGAATGCCGCCCGGGTCTCGCATGAGCGCGTGCGTGTCTTCACGCAGCTGGACAGGAGCATCTACGATCTTCAGGTCCTGAGATATCAGCAGCTTCGCAATGCCGGGCCCGATGCCGATCAGGCCTTTGAGAGGGGCACGAGGAAGCTGCAGGATTTGCTGCGCGAATCCTCAGAGCTGCCCGCCCTGACCGAGCATGATCGCGCCGTCGCCCTGGAAATCGAGGAGAAAGGCAAGGTCGCTCAGGAGTATCTCGCGCAGTTGCCGCAGCTGATGCAACAGGTCGATCTGAAGATGCGGGAAGTCGGTTCGGCCGCCGGGATGCGGGAACTCCGGCGGCTTTCAGCTCCCGTGTCCGCATTGACGTCCGCCCTGCAGAGGGAAATCCGCGCAGGCGGAACGACTGTGGCCCAACGTACGGCCAATGCCCATCGGCTGATCACACTGGCGGTGGGGGCGTCCTTGATCGGCTTCCTTCTGGCCGTCGGCATGTCTGCCACCGTCCATACGCTGTTGCACCGGCGATTGCGTCCCGGCCTGGTTGCCCTGGAACGAGGCGCGCAATCCTTCGCCCAGGGCAATCTCGACTATCGGATCGAGCTTTCTGACTCCGACGAACTGACCCGGCTGGCGGCGGCCTTCAATCTGATGGCCCAATCGCTCGCCGAGAAACAAAAGACGCTTCAGGATGCGCAGATCGACCTTGAACAGAAGGTAGCGGAGCGGACACGGCAATTGCGGCTGGCGAATGCCAAACTATCCATGGCGGATGAACGCCGCCGCGCTTTCCTTGCCGATGTCAGCCACGAATTGCGTACCCCTCTGACCATCATCAGGGGGGAAACCGAAGTTGCCCTGCGCACAGCGGAAAACTCCAATTTCGACGCCAGCGACGTATTTGGGCGCATCCTGGAGCAGACGCGTGATCTGGGCAGGATGGTGAACGATTTGTTCGTCATTGCGCTCGCCGAAACCGGCTCGCTGCCGCTGGAACGCGAAAGGCTGGACCTGCACGATGTCGCCAGCCGGGTCGCCAGTGATTTCAGCACCCTGGCGAACGAAGCCGGCGGGTCCGTATCCGTTCTGCAAGGGCCTGAATGTGTGGCCCTGATCGATCCGGAGCGAGTCCGCAGAGCGATTGCAGCGCTCATTGAAAATGCCATGCGACATTGTCAGCCCGCCGTGAAGGTCGAGATTGAGGTCACCATGATTGACGGGCGCCCGAGTATCGTGGTGACCGACGACGGTCCTGGCATCGATCCATCCATTGCCCCGGAACTGTTCGAGCGGTTCAGGCGCGGCGACACTCGAGGGGAGGGATCAGGGCTTGGCCTCAGTCTTGTGAGCGCGCTGATGGAGGCACATGGCGGCAGCGCCTATCTGGCTACAGCACCGAATGGCGGAACCCGTGTCATTCTGGAATTTCCCGAGGACACCCATCGGAAGGCAGCGGCATGACGCAGATCCTACTTGTCGAAGACGACGAGCGAGTATGCCGGTTCGTACTCCGCGGTCTTGAGGCCGAAGGCTATTCCGTCAGCGTGGCCTTCGATGGTCACGAAGGGTTGGCGCGGGGAACGCTCGAAAAGTTCGATGTCATCATTCTTGATGTCATGTTGCCGCGCCTCGATGGGCGGGAAATATGCCGCCAGTTGCGCAGTGCCTCCATTTTCACGCCAATCCTGATGCTGACGGCAATGGATCATACGGCGGACAAGGTCGGGGCCCTTCGCGGCGGAGCCGACGATTATCTGACCAAACCGTTCGATTTTGACGAACTGCTTGCAAGGATCGAGGCGCTTGCACGGCGCAAGGATGGTTTCGCGGCGGAAACGCCGAGTGTCCTGCAGATCGGCAATGTTCGAATGGAGCGGGACTCGATGCGCGTCCTGCTGGACGATTGCCCGGTCGAACTCACGGGACGAGAATATCAATTGCTCGAAATGCTGATGAGCTCGCGCGGCAAGGTGCTTAGCCGGACGCGCATCCTGAACAAGGTTTGGGGATATGACTCAGACCCGCTCACAAATGTGGTGGACGTCTATATCCGCCGGCTTCGCGCCAAGATGCGATGGGATTCTGAGAGCGGCTGGATTCGGACGATCCGAAATTACGGCTACCGATTTGATCCTGCAGGCGAGAACGTGTCAGCCGGGTAACCTTCCAAGCTTGCGCAATCCTCCTGTCAGGCGCAGCTTTTTTGCGGACTTTCCGAAACTTGGATGATGGAATTGCTCAACGGCATCGAAGACAGGGTCAAGAATTCCCGACATCGCCAGCAGCGATGCCGCACATTCGAGAGCTCCGCCCCATCCCCGTCCGATTTGCCGATCGACGAGGTTACGAGCGAAGAAATCCTGGCTGTTCTTCAGCCAATTGGGCGGAGCCTGCGATTTATGGGAATTTTTGGGAAAAATATTCTGGCTAGTGGGCTGATCCTGTTTGGGCTGCTGTCATGCCAGCAATCGCCGAGCAAAAATGGGACAAATAACGCCAAGATCGAGAAGCAAATACGAATCCCTGATGAATTGGACTTCACGGAAGAATGCGTAACAACGGATTCGGCTATCCGAGATGCACCACTGGCAAGACTGGATGCTGTCAGAAACGAGGAAGGGCCGCAAAAGCCGCTGGCCCGGATATCTGACACCGGAGATTTTTATATATGGGGCCAGGAGGATGACAGCACACTCACCGAGCTGTTCGACAACGATTACCTTCACCGGGTCGGATGGCAGGAGTTCATCATAAATGATGCTTGCGGCGATGAGTTCGCCGAACTTGCGCGCTATGCCGGGGAATATAACAGAGCGCTGGCGGATCGCGTGGACATTATCAAGCGCCGCCGTGATCAGCAGATTTACAAGACCCGTTAATACCCCCGCTCGCAGTTGCTTTGGACGATTATTGGATCGACGACCTCGCTATGCCACGCATGCGCGGAGCCCTCACGTCAGATTGCGCTTCTGTGCTTCGATAGCGACTTCGGCGCGCGAGGATACATCGAGCTTCCGATATATCGATTTGAGATGATCGCGCACCGTATGCGAACTGATCTGCAACTGCTCGGCCACCTCCCTGGCGCGCAGCCCGCGACCGACGAGTGACAGCACTTCGCGTTCACGCTCGGTCAGCGGATCGTCGGCCAGTTGCTCGCTGGAGCGGAAGCGCGAGAGGACCATCCGGGCTATGGCGGGCGAGAGGGACGGCTCCCGCGCTATCAGTCGCTCGATCCGAAAATGCAGGAGTTCCGGCTCGGCATCCTTGATGAGATAGCCATCGGCACCGGCCGCCAGCGTGGCTTCGACACTGCGGCGATCGTCCATCACGGTCACGGCCGCAACGATGATGTCGGCATTCCGCTTCAGGCTGCGAATGAGATCCCATCCCTGCCCGTCCGGCAAATGCAGGTCGACGAATGCGAAGTCGAAGGTCTGGTTGAGAAGAACGGTGGTTTCAGTGAAGGAGGAGGTTTCCACGATGATCGGCGCCCCCATCCCGTTTTTCGTGAAGACCGTGGTGACGGCATCGACCATGAGCCGGCGCGCTGGCCCAAGATCATCGACGATGAGAACGCGCGGTGCGGTGCTGTCTGTCATGGCGCGATCGGCAAATTGAAGCTGACCCGGAATCCGGTGCCCTCCGTGCCAGCATAGTCGAAATAGCCCTCTACCGCGGCAATTCGTGCGGCCATGTTCCTGAGCCCGTTGCCCTGCCCTATCGTCCCGTCAAACGATGGCCCGTTATCGGCCGCCACCACATAGAGATGGCCGTTGTCGACCTGGGTCTGCACCGACAGGCGATCTGCTGCCGAGTGCTTGATAGTGTTGGTGATCACCTCTCGCAGCACCGATACCAGCGCCTTGCGTTGCACCGGCTCAAGCACCCCCGGCGCGTCGATCACTGCCCAGTGCAGATCGATGCCCGCGGCTTCGAGCCGTTCGGCGGCCTCCGCCCGGCTATCGGCGAGGACATCGATAAGCGGCGCCGGCCCACCCTCTTCGGCGGCCACGATGCTGCGCACTTCCGCAAGCGATGCGCGCAATACGCCCTTCAACTGTGCCGGATCGTCAATATTGAGGCCTGAAACCAGCCTGGCGGCGAGATCGTCATGCAAATCGCGCGAGATCCGGCTGCGCTCGTTCGTCACGCCCTGTTTATAAGCGTCTTGCTGGCGCTTCAGGCTCCATGCAAGATCGACCAGGCGGTCGCTCAACTGCCTGTCGCGCGTCTGGAACAGGCGCGTTCCTCGTGCCTTGTAACGCACGAGCATGGCAGGCGAACCCATGATGGCGGGGATTTGCAGGCCGATCCCGTCATCGACGATGCTGGACCTTTCGGTGCCTGTCGATGAGGGGGCAATATCGAGGGGAGAGAAGGCCTTGACCAGAATGTCCTCCCACTGCCGCGCGCGTTCGTCCGGGTCATCGACGAGCGCGATATGCGCAGTTGCCTCAAGCAGATTTTCAACCGGCGTCGCCCCTGCCACCCAGCGCTGTACGAAGCTGCGCCACGGAAGATAGAAAAATGGCAAGAGCAACACGAAGGTCAGCACCGTGGCCCCGCCAATCGATCCCAGCAGCGTGATCAGGGTGACATCGACGACGATCAGAAGCAGGCCGAAAGTCACGGCACGCAGCATGGTGATCGACCATTGCTCGCTCTGGAACAAGGCATTGCGCCGCAGGCCGAGCGCGACGCCCAGATGCAC
>MKUB01000110.1 GCA_001898545.1 Sphingomonadales bacterium 63-6
AGATGACCGGCTTTGCCCATGCGAACGACATTTCCGCCAGCGCCATCGCGCGGGCGGGCGAGACGTTGAAACTGCTCGATCCGACGACGGGCAGCCCCGCCGCGCCGCCGCGCCTCAACAACCGCCATCTCTATACCGATGTCAGCCCGCTGGACCTGGTGCCCTTTGCCGAAAAGGTCGCACTGCTGGAAAAGATCGACGCTGCCGCCCGCGCCCGCGATCCGCGCGTGGCGCAGGTTACGGCCAGCCTTTCAGGCAGCTGGTCGGTGGTGGAGATCGTGCGCGCAGACGGTTTCATCGCCACCGATGTGCGCCCGCTGGTGCGGCTCAACGTCTCCATCGTGGCCGAAGTGAACGGCAGGCGCGAAACTGGCAGCTACGGCATCGGCGGGCGCCACCTCTATGACCGGCTGTTCGTGGAAAGCGCCTGGAACGAAGCGATCGACCATGCGCTGGGCCAGGCCCTGGTGAACCTCGACAGCGTGGCCGCGCCTGCGGGCGAAATGACCGTGCTGCTCGGCCCCGGCTGGCCCGGCGTGCTGCTGCACGAAGCCATCGGCCATGGGCTGGAAGGCGATTTCAACCGCAAGGGCACCAGCGCCTTCACCGGCCGCATCGGCGAGCGTGTGGCCGCCCCCGGCGTGACCGTGGTGGACGATGGTTCGATCCATGACCGGCGCGGTTCGCTCTCCATCGACGATGAGGGCACCCCCACCGGCGAGACGGTGCTGATCGAGGACGGCATTCTCAAGGGCTATATGCAGGACCGGCTCAATGCCCGGCTGATGGGTATGGAGCCCACCGGCAACGGCCGCCGCGAAAGCTATCAGCACGCGCCCCTGCCGCGCATGACCAATACGTTCATGAAGGCGGGCAACGACAATCCGGAAGAACTCCTCTCCCGCATGAAGAGCGGCATCTTCGCCAAGAGCTTCGGCGGCGGGCAGGTGGACATCGTTTCGGGCAAGTTCGTCTTCAGCTGCACCGAGGCCTATCTGGTGGAGAACGGCAAACTGGGCGCGCCGATCAAGGGCGCCACGCTGATCGGCGACGGGCCGACCGTGCTGACCCGCGTGACCGGCATCGGCAACGATCTGGAACTCGACCCCGGCATCGGCATGTGCGGCAAGGCCGGACAGGGCGTGCCCGCGGGCGTGGGCCAGCCGACCCTGCTGGTGGACCGCCTGACGGTGGGTGGCACGGCCTGATCGGGGCGTCCATCGCTTGAAAACGTGATGGCGCTCTTTGCCCATCCCTCATCCCGGCGAACGCCGGGATCGTTGGCAATGGTCGCGCAAGGTCCGGGTGGCTCAGGCTGGCCAGCGCTCCCGGGCCAAGCCCCGGACTTAGGAAACCTACGTGGGTTTACGGAATGACCGCCCAGCTGGTTCAGAGAGACAATTGAGGGCGCGCTATCAGGCGCAGACACCAGAAAAGGCGTAATATTGCAGAGGTTCCAACACTGCGAGTCCGTCTTTCAGGCAGGACCCTTATAAGCATCTATACCGTCAGCCTGTATTAAGCCTGCCGGTGATAAGGGTGCCGTTATCTTACGGAGATTTATATGCGCAAGATCATTACTGCTCTCGCCATTTCCACTCTTGCCCTGACTGGCGGCGCCGTCAGCGCCAAGCAGACCGCGGCGGAAAAGGGTGAAGCCCAGCTTCAGAAGCTTATCGCGGGCCGCACCGCCGGAGAGGCAAAGAGCTGCATCAACACCATGCGCCAGGACGGCATGCGGATCATCGATCGCACCGCCATCGTCTATGAAGCGGGCGACACGGTATGGGTCGCGCGGCCGACCGATTCGCGCCAGCTGCGCCGCACGGACATTCTGGTGATCGACCGGGTGAATGGCAGCCAGCTATGCACCAATGACACGATGTACACCGTGGATCAGTCCACCGGCATGTATTCCGGCGCGGTCTTCCTCAAGGAATTCGTCCCTTACACCAAGCCCAAGGGCTGATCTGGAGCATGGCTGCCGCTCCGCGCCGCTGGGCGGCAGAATTGCTGCATTTCTGGTTCCACACACTCGGCCCGCGCGACTGGTTCGGCGGCGGGCCGGAAGTGGACGAGGCGCTGCGCCGCCGGTTTGAGCCCGATCTGCTGGCGCTGTTCACCCAGAGCGCGGACAGCTTCCTGACCGATCCGCTCACGGCCCGCGCGGCAGTGCTGCTGTTCGATCAGGTGCCCCGCAATCTCTATCGCGGCACGGCGGAGGCTTTCGCCTTCGATCCGCTCGCCCATGCCATCTGCGTGGAAGCTCTTGCGCGCGGCTGGGACAAGGGGCTGACCCTGCAGGAACGGCAATTCCTGGGCCTGCCGCTGATGCATGGGGAAAGCCGGGCGGACCAGATCGCCTCGCTCACTTATTATGCCGCGCTGGGCAATGCCTTCATCCTGTCCTTCGCCCGTTCGCATTACCGCATGGTCGCGCGCTTCGGCCGCTTTCCCCATCGCAACGAAGTGCTGGGCCGGAAGAGCACTCCGGCGGAACTCGCCGCCGTGGCCGCTGGAAATCACTGGTAGGGGTCGGAATTCGGCATTTGTGACACGGGGGTGTCACACAGCGGGGCCAAGGCCGGCGCCAGTTATCAGGCGCTCGAGGCTCCCTTCATGAAATATCCCTTCTTCGCGATCACGCTGCTGTTCAGCGCGGCCCTGCCGCAGGCTCTGCTGGCGCAAAACCCCCAGACAGAAGACCTGTCCGCCCTGCCCCGCCATGCCTCTGCCGACCCCAGCCAGCCCGATGGCGCGCGCCGCCTGCCGGGCGATCTGAGCGCCGCCTATGCCGCCATGGCCAGTGCCGATGCGGGCAAGCCGGTGCGCAATGTGATCCTGCTGATCGGCGACGGAATGGGCGATTCCGAAATCACCCTGGCGCGCAATTATGCCGAAGGGGCCGGCGGCTATTTCAAGGGGATCGATGCCCTGCCGGTGAGCGGGCAATATACCCATTACTCGCTCGACCGGGAGACCGGGAAGCCCGTCTATGTCACCGATTCCGCCGCTTCCGCCACGGCCTTCTCCACCGGCGTGAAGAGCTATAACGGCGCAATCGGCGTGGATATTCGCGGGCAGGCCCATGCCAGCCTGATCGAGCTGGCGCGCAAGGCCGGGCTCGCCACCGGCAATGTTTCCACTGCCGAAATCCAGGACGCGACGCCCGGCGCGCAGATCGCCCATGTGGCGGATCGCGATTGCAAGGGCCCGCAGGAAACCACCAAGGCCTGCCCGGCGGACGCGCTGGAAAATGGCGGGCGCGGATCGATTGCGGAACAATTGCTGGATACCCGCCCCGACGTGGCATTGGGCGGCGGCGCGAAATATTTCCGCCAGAGCGCCACTGCCGGAAAATGGAAGGGCAAGAGCCTGCTCGATCAGGCGGCGGAACGCGGCTTTGCCGTGGTGACCGATGCCGCCGGGCTGGCCGCCGTGACCGGGGCCGACCAGAAGAAGCCGCTGCTCGGCCTCTTCGCGGAAGGCAATATGCCGGTGCGCTGGAAGGGCCCGCGCGCCAGCTATCACGGCAATATCGACCTGCCGCCCGTCTCGTGCGAGGCCAATGCCGCGCGCCCGGCCAACCAGCCCACGCTGGCCGCGATGACGCGCAAGGCCATCGACCTGCTTTCGCCTGCGCCCAAGGGTTTCTTCCTGCAAGTGGAAGGCGCCTCGATCGACAAGGAATCCCACGGCGCCAATCCCTGCGGCCAGATCGGCGAGACGGTTGATCTGGACGAGGCCGTGCAGGTGGCGCTCGAATTCGCGCGCAAGGAAGGCAACACGCTGGTGATCGTCACGGCCGACCATGCCCATGCCGGGCAGATCGTCTATGCCGACGAGAAGGCCCCCGGCCTGACCCAGGCGCTGATGACGAAGGACGGGGCAGTCATGGCGGTCAGCTATGGCAATAGCGAGGACAGCTCCATGGGCCACACCGGCACCCAATTGCGCGTCGCCGCCTATGGCCCGCGCGCCTTCAATGTCACCGGCCTGCTCGACCAGACCGACATTTTCTACATCATGCGCGATGCGCTGGGGCTGGCCTCCGCCCCGACTCCAGCCAAATGATCCCGCGAGGCGCTCAGGCAATATGCTTGAGCGCCTCCCGCTTCGAGAGCGGGCTCAGCTCGCTGTCATGCGCGGCGACATAGCGGATCACTTCCGCCGGATCGATCCGCGCATATTGCCGCAATGCCCAGCCGATGGCCTTGCGCAGGAAGAACTCCTTCGACGCCATCGACGGCGCGATGGCGGCATAGAGCAGATCGAGATCGGTCTCCCGCTTGGCGAGCAGCTGGCACAATATCGCGCTGCGCCGCTTCCACATATCCTCCCCTTGCGCCCATTCCAGCATGGCCTGCTTCATCGGCGCGGGATCGGCCCGCAGGATCGCCAGCAGGTTCTGCCCGGCAATCGGATCGACATAATCCCACCACGCGCCGGTGACGATCATCTCCTCATACATGGCCAGCGCATCCATATGCTGGAAGGCGCGCGCCTGGCGGATGCCTGCCAGCTCGATGGCGCAATAGCGTTCCTCCCGAAACTCCGCCCCGCGCCAGATCGCCAGCACTTCGGCCTGCCACTCTGCCGTGGAGGCAAATTCCAGCCCCTTGAACAGATCGCGGCACACCGCCCGCCGCGCCGGGGTCGGCACGCCCAGATAGGGCATGGCGCTTTTCATATAGGCCTGCATCGCAGGCGCACGGGCCGGATCGGCCACTTCCTGCAGCGCAGAACGCAGCCGGGGGGCGAGCGCGCTCATGCCTCAACCCTGCTGCGGGAAATATTCGACATGGCACTCCCCCGTCTTGCCGAAATAGACCGCGCGCCGTCCGACAATCGATACATGATAGGCTGCGCAGCCCGCACTTCGCACCTTCTGGCAGAAACCGGCATAGGTGTAACCGGGCAGCAGGGCCTGCGCCTCGGCAATTGCAGCGCGAATTTCCTCCACGCCGAAATTCTCGGCCACTTTCCCTTCGCCGAGGGCGTCGGCAAAGCGCGCAATTGCGCCGGAGGAATGATAATAGGTTACCTCCCCGCAGCGGAAATCCACCGTATAGCCTTCAAATCCGGCCTGCATCAGAGTGCCGACGATCTCAGGAAAACTGAGCGCCCCACTATGTGCGGCCTGCATGCAGTTTTGCGCTGTCAGCCGGAAATCTTCGTTCAGCATCGCTCGCTCCTAAAAGGGCAATTCATTCCACCGGCACCAGCCGCATTCCGGCCCGCTGTGCGATCCCGCGCAGCGCCTGTTCGAGCATCAAGCGCTCCCCCCTATCGAGATGGCCGAAGAAATGTTCCTCATTGCGGTCCGCCAACTGCGCCAGCCGGGGAACCAGCGCCGCACCCGCAGCGGTCAGGGCAAGACTATGCGCGCGGCGATCTTCGGTGCTGGGGGTCCGTTCGATCAGCCCCTTGGCCAGCAACCTGTCGGCCAGCTTGCTCACTGCCCCGCGCGTAAGCCCGGTTTCCTCGGCCAGCCTGCTCGGCCCGGTGGCATCGCGGCCCCATAATTTGCGCAGCAATACCCATTCCGCCACCGTTACGCCGCATTCTTCCACCTGCAGCGCGAAGGCATGGCTGACATGGTTGGACACCTGCCGCAGCCAATAGCCCAGATGATCGGTCAATTGTGCCGGATCGCTCATGTCCCCGCCTTTTGTTGACTAGGAAACTAAATCACGCAGGCAGTCTGGTCAACAGGATTAGGCGAAGGATCAATGGTCGGCTGAATGGATCGCAAAGCGCAGGCTGGTCGCCTCATAGCCCTCCCGCTCATAGAAGCGATGAGCGTCCTTGCGCGTATTATTGCTGGTGACCTCGATCATCGCGCAGCCCCGCGCCGCCAGCGCCGCTTCGCCTGCACGCAGCAGGGCAAGGCCGATGCCTTTGCCCCGCTGTCCTTCCTCCACCACCAGCATGGAAATGCGGCCCACTGGTCGGGGGCGATGCAGCACCGGCATGATCGAGGTGGTGAGGCAGCCCACCACGCGCCCGTCCAGTTCGGCCACCAGCGCATCCATGCCCGCCGCCTCGATCAAGGGCAGCCGCGCGGCGACATCCTCGGCGCTGCTGCCGGGATGGCCCAGCTGGTCGATCAGCACCGCGATTGCCGCGCTGTCTTCCACCCGCGCCGGGCGGATCAGGGGGGCGGGTACATTCATGCAGGCGATGCTCCATCTTGCGATCCGCCTGCCCTTATAAGGCAAGTGGAAGGAAAGCCCTTACTTCTGCTTGAATTGGGGAATGTCCGCATCCTTGTGCCGCTCCACATGGGCTAGGAAGGCCTTCATCCAGCCTTCCAGCAGGTCATGCGCCTGTTTGCCCACCCGGCCATCTTCATCGACCAGGTCGTCGCTCCATTTCAGGAAGACTTCGGGCTGCTGCAGGGCGGGCATGTTGAGCGAGACGAGCACGTTGCGCAGATGCTGCTGCGCCATGGCCGTGCCGCTGATGCCGGGTGTAACCCCCAGCACACCGGCCGGTTTGCCGCCCCAGCAGCTATCGCCATAGGGGCGCGATCCGTGGTCGATGGCGTTCTTCAGCACGCCGGGGATGGAGCGGTTATATTCCGGCGTCACGAAGATCACCCCGTCCGCCGCGCGGATGCGGTCCTTCATGCGGCGGGCCGGTTCCGGCTGGTCGGAATCCGTATCCTGATCGTAAAGCGGCAGATCGCCGATCTCCACAATTTCAAAGGAATGCCCCTCGGTGGCGGGCAGATGGGCAATCGCGCGCGCAAGGCGGCGATTGTAGGATTCCTTGCGCAGGCTGCCGGGGATGATCGCAATATGGCTCATAAAGGCTCCTTTCACCCGAACCAATGAGCGGGCCGCGGGGGTAGTTCCCCGGCCCGCCGCGCCTCTCGCCCGTCCAGCCTATTGCCCGGTCAGGCGATTGTCGTGGCCGCCTCGCACTTGGCCTTCACTGCCCCCGAACCATCGCCTTCCAGCAGGGTGACCGCCAGGAAGCCTGCCACCACCAGCACCGCGAAGCCCGCCGTGGCGAGGCCGAGATATTTGTCGATAAAGGCCTTGATCGAGCGCCCGAACAGGCGGAACAACACGCCCACGATCATGAAGCTGATCGAGCGGGAGACGATGCTGGCCAGCACGAAGGTCAGCAGATTCATGTGAATGAAGCCGGCGGTGATCGTCAGCAGCTTGAAGGGGATGGGCGTGGCGCCCTTGATCATGATGATCTCCGCCCCGTATTCGCGCAGATAACAGGCCGCCACCGGGAAGCTGGCCGTCAGGCCCAGCCAGTCCAGCAATTGCTTGCCCAGCGTGTCATACAGGCCCCAGCCGATGGCATAGCCCAGCACGCCGCCCGCGACCGAAGCCAGCGTGGCGATCGTGGCGAAGCGCACGGCCTTTTTCGGTTCCGCCAGGCACATCAGCCCCAGCACCGGATGCGGCGGAATGGGGAAGAAGCTGGCCTCCACAAAGGCGAACAGCGCCAGCCACCATTCGGCATGCGGATGGCTCGCCTTGGCCATCGTCCATTCGTAAAGGCGGCGCAGCATGGGTTCCCGCAGCTTTCCTGATGCCCGTCAGTGCGAGCGAAGCGAAGCAATCCATGGCCTTTGCGCGCAACGCCCTGGATTGCTTCGGGGCGCTGCCCCTCGCAATGACGAAGCGGTGGCGAAGGCTTGCGCCCATCTACGCGAGGGCGCGAACCGCGACAAGCCAAACTGAATAACCCATATGGCACTTTTCTATTGACATCGTGACGCTATAAGGTTAGGAAAGATCAACATCGCGATAGTGCGAGTCGGGGCCACACGGCCCTTCCCCCTCAGAAATGGACCCCAACCATGACCGAGCCGACTTCCCGGCCCGGCGCCGCCGCGCGCCGTGCCGCCACTCCTCCTGCCTCCAGCTGGCGCCGCGCCTTCCTGGCCGCCCTTGCCGAAACCTCCAACGTCGCCCGGGCGGCGCGCAAGGCCGGGGTGCCCATCTCCACTGTCTATGACACCCGCCGCAAGAAACCCGATTTCGCCCGCCAGTGGCGCGATGCCTTGTGCGAGGGATATGACAATCTGGAAATGGAACTGCTCGGCCGGTTGCGCGAAGGGGAAATCAAGCGCGCACCCGGCGCGAAAATGGGCGTGCGCAGTTTCGACAATGCCAATGCCTTCCGCCTGCTGAGCGTCCACCGCGAAGGGGCGGCACAGGCCCGGGCAGAGCGTGCCCATCTTTCCGCCGCCGAAATTCGCGCCGCGCTGGAACGCAAGATCGCCGCGATGCGCGCGCAGGTGCTGGCCCGCCAGGAGGCCGAAACGCCGCTGATCGAAGGCCCAGCCCCCAAGGCGGGTGCGGCGGAAGCCAATAATGCCGAATGACGACCCGCGCGGCTGGCTGTGCGAGGCACAGGCGGAGGATCTGGCCCGCCTCTGCCAAAAGCTGACCCCGGCGGAGCGGGACGCGCTGCCCTATGCCTTTGCAACCTTTCAGGCCCATGCCGGGCAGATTCCCCCGCCGGGCGACTGGCGCGTATGGCTGGTGATGGCCGGGCGCGGTTTCGGCAAGACGCGGGCCGGGGCCGAATGGGTGCGGTCCGTGGCGGAGGGCGACCCCGCTGCCCGCATCGCGCTGGTCGCCGCATCGCTGGGGGAGGCGCGCATGGTGATGGTGGAGGGAGAAAGCGGCATCCTCGCCTGCTGCCCGCCCGATCTGCGCCCCACCTATGAACCGAGCCTGCGCCGCGTGACTTTCCCCAATGGCGCGCAGGCCATGCTCTATTCCGCGGGCGAGCCGGAAAGCCTGCGCGGCCCCCAGCACAGCCATGCTCGCGGGACAGGCGCAGAAGGAATTCTCCGTCAATGAAGCCCATGTGCTGATCGACGCCCTGCTACACCCCGCTATCGAGGGGGAACGCAACGCCCCGCCTTCCGCCCCCGTGCCGGGCGGATGCTGGCTGGCGGGCAATGCCCCTTCCGGCGCATGGGCAGGCCATGCAGGATATCTGGCCTGCTGGAGCGCGGGAACATGGATATTCGCCGCCCCGCGTGACGGAATGCGGCTGATGAACCGCGCCACCGGGCAGATGCTGCTCTATCGCGGCGGCTGGCGCGCAGCCGCGAAACCCGCTGCCCCAACCGGCGGCGCAACCGTGGATACACAGGCCCGCGCGGCCATTTCCGCGCTTGTCACCGCCATGGCCGAAGCCGGGATATTTGCCCAGACGTGAAGTTTCGGAGCCATCGCGGCATTCTTGCGTTAGGAGTGTTCAGGCAGCGCAAGGAGTTACGTCATGAAAACCACAAAAATCATCGCCCCGATTGCCCTGATCGCCGCTCTGGCGGCTTGCCAGTCCGGCGGCTATTCCAAGCCCGCCAGCGCTTCCAAGCCGCTTGCACCGATGGGCGCGGCCACGCTGCTCCTCGCGGACGGCACGCCCGCCGGCAAGGCGCTGTTCTTCGCCAGCGGGGATCAGATGTCGGTTGAAATCTCGCTTCAGGGCATCTCGCCGGGCGTGCATGCCGTGCATCTGCATACCACCGGATCCTGCGAGGCGCCCGCCTTCACTTCCGCCGGTGGCCACCTCAACCCCGGCATGCGCCAGCATGGCATGAACAACCCGCAAGGCTCGCATCTGGGCGATCTGCCCAATGCCACTATCGCGGCGGATGGCACCGGATCGATCTCCGCGGTTCTACGGGGCACGAAGGATGAAGTGCTGGCCGATATCTACGATGCGGACGGCACGGCCATTGTGGTCCACGCCGGGCCGGACGACAATGTTTCCGATCCGGCAGGCAATGCCGGCGGCCGCATCGCCTGCGGTGTCGTGAAGGCCCACTAACGGATGCAGCGAGGTCAGGCGGCGGCGATAATCTCGCCCGCCGCCGCTCGTTCTTCCTTTGCCCGCTCGGCCAGAATGGCGGCCGCGCGCGGCGCGGCGCGGATGGCAATGGCCAGCGCGATCAGGCCGAAGGGCGCCGCGATCAGCGTCGATTTGACG
>MKUB01000111.1:0-7164 GCA_001898545.1 Sphingomonadales bacterium 63-6
TAGAGGCGCGGCTAGAGGCTTCGCCTTTCGATACGGCGCGCTGGGTCAAGGGCACGGATGACGCGCTCAAGAGCTTCGAGCAGTTCAACCGCGCCAACCTCGCGCGCGATCGCGACGGGGACATGGTGTTCCTCGCCAAGTCGGTGTGGGATGTGAATTATCAGCAGGAAAAGAACCCCGAGCTGAAATTCGGCGCCACCAAGGAACGGTAAGGTTCACAGTGCTGGCGGGCGGCTGGCGGAAGCAGGCTTATTGCTTTCGGGCCAGGAAGGGAATCTACCTTCCTCTCCGCTTGCCGCCCCGCCTCTGACTGCCTAGCTTTCCGGCATGGCCGAGTTCTTCGACGCACTCACCCCCGCCCATGTCGCCATGATAGAGCGGCAACCCATGTTCTTCGTCGCCACGGCGGCAAAGGACGGGCGGATCAATCTCAGCCCCAAGGGCTACGATGCCTTCCGCATCCTCTCGCCCAAGAGGGTGGCCTGGCTCGATCTTGGCGGCTCGGGGAACGAGACCAATGCCCATCTGCTGGAAGACGGGCGCATCACCGTGATGTTCTGCAATTTCCAGCAACCCGCGCTGATCCTGCGCATCTATGGGCAGGGCCGCCCGGTGGTGCCGTGGGACCGGGACTGGGAGGAACTTTCCGCTCATTTCATCCTGATGCCCGGCACGCGGCAGATCTTCGATATTGAGGTGGAAAGCGTCCAGACCAGCTGCGGCTATGGCGTGCCCCTGATGGCGCTGGAGCGGGAACGGCCGACCCTGCTCAAGGTCCATGCCAAGGCCGATCCTGTGGAATGGGCGGGCAAGCACAAGACCCGCCGCACCAGTATAGATGGCCTGCCCGTGCGCACGACGGACCGTTATATCGCGGGCGACCCTTCCACTATCCCTCAGGATTGAGCCGCTTGGAAATCCGCTTCGCCAGCTACAATATTCACAAGGCCGTGGGCACGGATGGGCGGCGCGATCCCGATCGCATCCTGTCTGTCCTGCATGAAGTGAATGCCGATATCGTCGCCCTGCAAGAGGTGGATCGCCGTTTCGGCCGCCGCGCCTCGGTGCTGCCGCGCGCGCTGGTGGAGGAACAGGGCTATGTGATCGCCCATCTCGCCATGCGGCCGGACAGTATGGGCTGGCACGGTAACGCGGTGCTGGTCCGCCGCCAATTCGAGGTGCTGGGCGCCCATGCGGTCCGCCTGCCCACATTGGAGCCCCGCGGCGCGGTCCGGGCCGAACTGGCGCTTGAGGGGCGCCGCCTGCGCGTGGTGGGCATGCATCTGGATCTGTCCGGCATACGCCGCCGCGATCAGATCCGCGCGGTGACGGGCGATATCGCCACCTGCGAGGAGGATTGCCCCGCCGTGATGCTGGGCGATTTCAACGAATGGTCCCTGCGCGGCGGCAGCATCCGCGAATTCGGCGAGGGCTGGCAACCCATTGCCCCCGGCCGCAGTTTCCCCAGCCGCCAGCCCCTCGCGCCGCTGGACCGGATCGTTTTCTCTCCCGGCTGGGAAGTGGTGGACCACGGCGTCCATCACAGCGCGCTGGCCTCGGCGGCGTCTGACCATTTGCCGATCTGGGCAGTGGCGCGGCTGGGCAGCAACCGGAAATAGCGTCGCAGATAACCTGTCATTCCTGGCGGAGCGTGCTTGCGAACATTTGCACGACAAGGCGGCAGGCGTTGTCCCCCGGTGCAAGGAATGGCCTGCCTAAAAAATAGGCATCTGCCCAAGATTCGGGCTGGGCCTTGTGCTTAACCACCGGGAAAGAATCGTAAATCCTGCCTTAAGTGCCGGAATCCCTCATTTGGCACGCTGTTTGCAAACCCTCATCTCAGCCGGGGAGTGTCGCCGGTAAGCAGACAGGGGTTTGAGATGAAATTCATCATCGCCATCATCAAACCGTTCAAGCTCGACGAGGTGCGTGAAGCTCTCGGCGCCATCGGCGTCGCAGGCATGACCGTTTCCGAGGTCAAGGGCTTCGGGCGGCAGAAAGGTCAGACCGAGATCTATCGCGGTGCGGAATATTCCACGAATATGCTGCCCAAGGTGAAGATAGAGATCGCCGCAACCGACGCGATCGCCGCCCAGGTAGTCGAAACCATCCAGCAGACGGCCAGCACCGAGAGCATCGGCGATGGCAAGATCTTCGTCCTGGATCTCGCTTCCGCAACGCGCATCCGCACCGGCGAAGCCGGGGATACCGCGCTGTGAGCCGGCCGCATCACTTGAGGGGTACTACTATGATCCGCAAACTCGCTTGCGGCGTCGGCGCGCTTGGCGCGTCCATGTTCGCCGCTACTGCCGCCTGGGCGCAGGAGGCTACCGAGGCGGTAGCCGGCGCCACCGCGGCCGCCACTGAAGCTGCCGTCGCCGCTGTGCCGGCCCCGGTTGCGGAAGCGGCTGCCGCTGTTCCCAATCCCGGCAACAACGCCTGGATGATGACCTCCACGGTCCTCGTTCTGCTGATGATCCTGCCCGGCCTCGCCCTGTTCTACGGCGGCCTGACCCGTTCCAAGAACATGCTTTCCACCATGACCCAGATCGGCGCCACTGCCGCCCTGGCAATGGTGATCTGGGTTGTCTGGGGTTACTCGACCGCATTCGGCCCGACCCCGATGGAAGGCTTCCTTGGCAAGTTCCTCAGCTCGGGCAGCCTGTTCCTTTCCTCGGTTTCGCCCGACACCACCGCTGCCACTTTCTCTGACGAAGTGATCAGCGAATATGTGTTCGTCAGCTTCCAGATGACCTTCGCCGCGATCACCGCCGCGCTGGTTCTGGGTGCCACGGCAGAGCGCATGAAGTTCGGCGCGACCCTGCTGTTCACCGCCATCTGGTTGACGATCGTGTACTTCCCGATCGCTCACATGGTGTGGGCCGGCGGCGGCCTGCTGTTCGACATGGGCGCCCTGGACTTCGCCGGTGGTACCGTTGTGCACATCAATGCCGGTGTGTCGGGCCTGGTGCTCGCCTACCTTCTCGGCAAGCGCAAGGGCTACCCGACTGAACCCATGCCGCCGCACAGCATGACGCTGACCATGGTTGGCACGGGCCTGCTGTGGGTGGGTTGGTTCGGCTTCAACGCCGGTTCGGAACTTGAAGCCGACGGCACTGCCGGTCTTGCAATGATCAACACCTTCGTTGCCACTGCCGCTGCGGCCCTGGCCTGGATGGTTGTCGAAAAGCTGGCTGGCCACAAGGCTTCCTCGCTGGGCTTCTGCTCGGGTGTGATCGCCGGCCTCGTCGCCATCACCCCGGCTGCCGGTAACTCGGGCCCGATGGGCGCCCTGGTTCTGGGCGTGGTCGCTTCGGTGGTCTGCTACTTCGCGGTTGCCAAGCTCAAGCCTGCCCTGGGTTACGATGACTCGCTGGACGCCTTCGGCATCCACGGCATCGGCGGCATCGTCGGCGCCATCGGCACCGGTGTTGTCTACTCGCCCGCTCTGGGCGGCCCCGGCGGCGACGACTTCGTGATGTCCTCGCAGGTCGTCACCCAGATCATCGCGGTTGCGGTTGCCATCTGCTGGGCTGCCATCGGCACTCTGATCGCTGGCTTCATCGTCAAGATGGTCGTCGGTCTGCGGGTTTCGCCGGAAGTCGAAGTCGAAGGTCTCGACATCGGCGAACACGGCGAGCGCGCCTACAACTGATCACAAGTTTGGCGGGATCGGGGCTCCTCCTCTCCTCCCCCGGTCCCGCCTCACGACGTTCCTCCTGCGAACGCAAACTGAACAAGGGCCGGAGCCAGCCGCTCCGGCCCCTTTTTTGTGCCCGCTTCACGCGCAGAGGTTCATATTCTGGCGCGCTTCACTGGACGCGGGGGCAGCTTGCTGCTTTGGTAGGGGGGTAACCGGCTTGGCCGGAGGGGAAGGAGTAGGATTGAGATGAAATATGTCATCGCGATCATCAAGCCGCACAAGCTCGACGACGTGCGCGAAGCGCTCGGCGCGATCGGTGTGGCCGGAATGATGGCCAGCGAAGTGAAGGGGTTCGGCCGTCAGAAAGGCCAGACCGAAATCTATCGCGGGGCCGAATATGCCACCAACATGGTGCCCAAGGTAAAAGTGGAAGTCGCCGTGCCCGAATCCCTCGCAGACCGCGCGGTGGAGGCGATCCAGCAGGCCGCCAACACGGGCAGCATCGGGGACGGCAAGATTTTCGTGCTCGATCTTCAGTCCGCGCTGCGCATCCGCACCGGCGAAACCGGAGACACCGCCCTTTGAGGGCTGGTGGCGAGCCGCGTTTTAAGGCCGCCAATGCCCTCCACGCCCGACGCAATCCTGACAGGCCCGCGCATTTGTCCACATTGCGCCTGTATCAAAGGATTGCGTCCAGATCCTATCGGCCGATATCGGCGCCAATCCCCGAACGGGGGCCCGGCAAAACACAGGAAGTGACGAAAGCAAGCCCATGCAGCAGGCCATGACAGACCGTCGCCTTGAGGAAGTGATCCAGAAGGTTGAGAAGGGCACCATGAAGATGTCCGAACAGCAGGCGATCACTATCGCAGGCTATTTGTTCGGTACCGGGCGCTACAAGCAGGCTGAGAATGTCTGCCGCCAGGTGATCAAGCTCCGGCCCGGCGTGGCGGATGCGCATTCCATTCTCGGCGTGGCCCTCAATGCCCAGGGTAAGCCGAAGGATGCCATTTCCAGCCTCAAGCGCGCGGTGAAGCTGTCCCCGAAGAACGCCGCCTATTATTCCAACCTTGGCGAATTGCAGCGGCAGAACGGCAATCTGGCCGATGCCATCGTGGCCTTGCAGGAAGCGATCACGCTCTCCCCGCGCAATCCGCAGGCGCATAATAATCTGGGTATCGCGCGCTTCGACAGCGGCAATATGAAGGAAGCGGCGGAATGCTATCGCAAGGCGATAGAGCTGCAGCCGAATTTCGCGGAAGCCCATAATAATCTGGGCAATGCCCTGCGCCGCACGGGCGATATCGATGGAGCCATCGACGCCTATCAGAATGCGCTGGCGGCCCGTGAACGCTATCCGGAAGCCTATAATAATCTCGGCACTTTGCTGCGCGAGATGGGCAAGACGGAGCAGGCCGAACATGCGCTGCGCAAGGCCATCGGGCAGAACGGCCAATATGTGGATGCCTATGTGAACCTCGCCTCGCTCTATGCGGCGGACGGCAAGGATGTGGAGGCATTGCGGCAGCTTGGCGAAGTGCTGAAGATCGCCCCGCGCGAAAAGCGGGCGCTGATCCTCACCGCGCGGTTGCAGTGCAAGCGCACCAACTTTGCCGCCGCCGAACGCGCCTGCCGTATCGTGTTGACGGACGATCCGAACGAGGCGGAGGCGCTGACCGTGCTGGGCATGGTGCTGCACGAAACGGATCGGTATGACGAGGCGGTGGATCTGCTGGCCAAGGCGGCCGAACTGGCGCCCTCCAATCCGGAAACGCTCAACCTCTATGGCGTGGCGCTCAAGTCCGTCGGCCGGCTGGATGAAGCCCGGGCGCAGATTCTCAAGGGCGTGGAGCTGAACCCCCGCATGGTGGGGGCCTATGCCAATCTCAACGATCTGGTGGACTACTCGAAAGAGACGGACCTCTATGAGCGCCTGACCAAGATCGCGGAGAATTTCACCAGCAATAATCGCGAACTCGTGCTGCCGCTCCATTATGCCTATGCCAAGGCGCTGGACGACAATGGCGAGCACGGCAAGGCGCTCGAACATTATATCGCCGGCGGCAAGCTCAAGCGTTCGCAGCTGAATTATGATGAAGCAGAGACGCACAAGTTCTTCGCCGATGTGAAGGACGTGTTCACGGCGGACTTCCTCGCCAATCACGGCTTCGAAGGGCTACCGGGCGAGCGGTTGCTGTTCATCGTGGGTATGCCGCGATCCGGTTCCACTCTGGTGGAACAGATCCTGGCCAGCCATCCGGCAGTCTATGGCGCGGGCGAGGTGAAGTATTTCACCCAGGGCCTCCACCGCCTGCGGGACCGTTTCCCCTCGCTCTCGCGCTTTCCGGAAATGATGAAGGAGCTGAAGTCCAATCAGCTCAAGCTGCTGGGCGAAGGCTATCTGGAGGCGATGTTCCGCAATGCGGGCGATGCACGGATCGTCACCGACAAGCTGCTGACCAACTACTTCTTCGTCGGCATGCTGCACGTGCTGTTCCCGAACGCCAAGTTCATCAACACGCGCCGCGATCCGGTGGATTCCTGTCTTTCGGCCTTCACCAAGCTGTTCAAGGACGACATGCCGCACAGCTATGACATGGGCGAACTCGGCCGCTATTACCGCCAGTACGACGCCCTGATGAAGCATTGGGAAGCCGTGCTGCCCGAAGGCGTTCTGAAGGTGGTGGAATATGAGAATGTCGTGGCCGATACCGAGAAGGAAGCGCGCGGCATCATCGAATTCCTCGGCCTCGACTGGGACGAGAAGATGCTGGAGTTCCACAAGTCCAGCCGCCCGGTGAAGACCGCCAGCGTCGCCCAGGTGCGCAAGCCGATCTACAAGACGGCGGTGCAGCGCTGGAAGAAATATGGCGACGGCCTGCAGCCGCTGATCGACGCGATCGAAAAGCCCTGACGGGGCCGCGCCGGAATAGAGTAAGGGAAGGGGGGCTTCGGCTCCCCTTTTTATTTGTCCGGCCTCGGTTCCGATTGGGGGGAGGGTTGTTGCTCCGGCCCCTGCATCTCCATCCAGCGCGCGCGGATCGCGTCGGATGTCTCGCGGCTGCCATCGTGGCTCCAGCCCGGTTCGCGCAGCAGATAGGATAGTTTGTGCCGCCAGGGCGCCTGCCACATGTCCCGTGCTATACCGATCCATTCGTGGAATATTGCCCATAGCAGGTTGAAGCTGCCCAGCTGCTTCACGATGCCATAGCGGATGCGGATATCGCCGCGCTCGGGCTGGTATGTGCCGAAAAATTTGTCCCAGACGATGAAGGTGCCGGCATAGTTCCGGTCGAGATAGAGCGGATTTGTCGCGTGATGCACCCGGTGGTGGGACGGGGTGTTCATCACCGCCTCGAACCAGCGCGGCATGCGGTGGATCGCCTCGGTATGAATCCAGAACTGATAGATCAGGTTCAGCCCGCCGCAGAACAGGATCATGGCGGGGTGGAACCCGATCAGCGCCAGCGGCAGGCGGAAAATGAAACTGATCGCGATGAAGCCGGTCCAGGTCTGTCGCA
>MKUB01000111.1:7206-9975 GCA_001898545.1 Sphingomonadales bacterium 63-6
CATGGCTGGCCCAGAACCAGCGGACGCGGTGGCCGAAGCGGTGGAACCAGTAATAGGCCAGATCGTACAGCACGAAGCACAGGGCCCAGGCCCACCACTGCCAGCCGACTGTGAAGAGCCGATAATCATATAGTTTCACCAGCATCGCCAGCACCAGTGAGGCGGTGAGTGCGCCCGCCACGGTGCTGCCCAGCCCGAAGGCGAGCGAGATGGCCGTATCGCGCGGCTCATAGGCCTGCCGTGCGCGCAGCCGCGCCCAGATCATCTCGCCCAACACCAGAATGACGAAGGCGGGAACGGCGTAAGTGACGGGATCGAAATCAGGCACCGCTCAACCCTCCGGCGCCGTAATGCGCCTTTCCCACGCTTCGGCTTCGGGGCCGAAATCCATGCTTACGGGTGGGAAGGTGCGATCGGACAGCGTCAGGGTCAAGCAGGTTCCATCGCGTGACACGGCTGTGTCTCGATCAAGCAAACGGCCCGCGAATTGTGCGCCATGCGGAGCCAGCAGCATGATCCGCCCCTGCCCATCGCGCAGCAGAGCGCCTTTGCCCCCCGATGCCAGGACTATCTCACTGGCGGAAAAGCCGCACAGGGCATTGTCGGCCAATTCGCGCGCCTCTGCCTCATCCGCGATGCGGGCATCGCTGCCCAGGCCCAGATATTTCGCGACGAGGACGAGGAAGAGTACTCCGGCAAGCGAGCCCGCAAATACGAGCAGCTGGCCGTTCATTGTGCGGGCTCAGCCTCTGGCGGCGTAAAGCGCATCCATGGCGGCGCGCACGGGCGATACGTCATATCCGGCCGCCGCTGCGGCAGCGGCGACTTCTTCCGGATCGCGCCCGCGTTGCGCTTCCGCCAGAGACCAGAGCAGGGTGGAGCGGGTGCCGCTGCGGCAATAGGCCAGAACGGGGCCCTTCGCCTCGTCCAGCGCGTGGGCCATGGCGGTGACATCGGCCTGCGAAAGGGTCTGCATCGTCACGGGAATGGCGATGTAATCCATCCCGGCGGCATGGGCAGCGGCCTCTATTTCCGCGCCTGTGGCCTGATCGTCCGATTCGCCTTCGGGGCGGTTGTTCACCACCAGCGTCACGCCCAGCGCGGATGCGTCGGCAATGTCAGCCACCCCGATTTGCGGGCTGGCATAGACCGCATCGTCCAGCTTGCGAAAATCGCTCATTCGGCGGCTCCTTCCTTGGATGCGCGCCGGACGCGGGCATTGCGCTTGATCATGTTGAGCCCCTCCACGGCAACGGAGAAGCCCATTGCGGCATAAACATAGCCCTTGGGCACGTGGAAGCCGAAGCCATCCGCGATCAGCACAAGGCCGATCATCACCAGGAAGGCGAGGGCCAGCATGACCAGAGTGGGGTTCTTCTCGATGAAGCGGGCAAGCGGATCGGCTGCCACCAGCATCAGGCCCACGGTGATGATAACGGCAGTGACCATGATCGGCACATGGTCCGTCATGCCGACGGCCGTGAGAATCGAATCGATCGAGAAGACGAGGTCGAGCGCGATGATCTGGGCAATGGCGGCGCCGAAGGCCATCTGCGCGGCGCCTTTATTGTGGTCCAGCAATTCACCGCTGCCACCTTCGGGGTCCATATTGTGATGGATTTCCTTGGTGGCCTTCCACAAGAGGAACAAGCCGCCCGCCACGAGGATGAGGTCACGGCCCGAGAATGCGGTTTCGAAGCTGGGCTGCCCATGCTCACCCGGCGCCCCGGAAATGCCCAGGTCGAACAGCGGCGTCTGCAGGGTCACGATCCAGCCGATCAGCATCAGCAGCGCGATACGCATCACAAGCGCCAGCATCAGGCCGATTCGGCGTGCCTTGGCCTGCTGATGTTCGGGCAATTTGTTCGAAAGAATCGCGATGAAGACCAGATTGTCGATCCCCAGCACGATCTCGAGAATGATGAGCGTGACCAGAGCGGCCCATGCGGAAGGATCGGAAAGAAGCGCGAGAATATCCATAATGCGGCGCCTTGTGCCCAAGCGCCGCCTTGCTGGCAAGCGCATCAAACGGGGCTTCGCGACCGGAATATCGCAGTCAAGACGGAATCGCTTAAATCGTTCGCACAGAAAACCAAACTGCGTTATAAGTGGGAAATGTTTGCAGGGCGGGAGTGGGGTGTCCGCCCTCGCATCCGGCGCGTTTCGTCCGCGCAGCCGGGTGTCTCGCATCCGCGAAACGTAGGTGACGAAGTGAAGGTACGTTAGGTTTCATGGGTTTTGACAGAGGTCGTCGCGGCCGGGGACGCGACAAGAGGGATCATATCGGCGAAGACGGTTTTGACCCTTTCATGGATGGCGGACCGCGGTTCGGCGGCCATGACCGGTTCGGCGATTCCGATCGTTTTGGTGGTGGCGACCGTTTCGGCGGTGGTGATCGCTTTGGCGGCGGACCTCGTGGCGGCGGTGGTGGCGGCTTCGGCGGCTCGCGCGGCGGCGGCGGTGGTGGCTTCGGCGGCCCGCGTGGCGGTGGTGGCGGCGGCGGCGGTATGCCCGCCCAGGTCGTCGGTACCGGCAAGGGTACGGTGAAGTTCTTCAATGCCGGCAAGGGCTTTGGCTTCATCCAGCAGGAAGGCGGCGGTGAGGACGTGTTCGTCCACATCAGCCAGGTCGAACGCGCTGGTCTGGAAGGTCTTGCCGAAGGGCAGGAACTCGCTTTCAACCTCGTGGATCGCGGCGGCAAGATTTCCGCAGCCGATCTTCAGGTCGTTGGCGATGTGATCCCGGTCGAGCAGCGCGCTCCGGCTGCGC
>MKUB01000112.1 GCA_001898545.1 Sphingomonadales bacterium 63-6
TGCTTCCTCATTCGCCCCGGCGCCGGCCAAGCCAGACGAGGTAAGCGGCTTATCTTGTCAGAACGGTGAAATCGGGTTTGGGCCACCCTCAATCACGTCCTGCATCACGTCCCAATGTTCGATCACCTTGCCATCTTCCACCCGGAAGATGTCGATCACGGCCCAGCCCAGATCGCCGGGGAAACGGCGCACATGATAGTGCACCGTGACGTGATCCCCATCCACGAAAGCGCGCTTCACATCGTGGACCGCATCGGGCGTCTGGCCCTTGATCATGTCGAGGAAGTCCTTGAGCGGCTGCTTGCCCGGCTGGACCGACTGATTGTGCTGGATATAGCCATCGGCGATGAAGCGATCGACCGCGCTGGAATCCATCGGGTTCAGCACCTGGGCAAACATGTCCAGCACCAGCTTGAGGTTCGCCTCTTCCTGAGGGGTACGGCTCACGCCGCCTTTCCTTCGCTCAGTTCGGCACGCGGCAGGCTTTGCCCCTTGATGATATCCGCTGCCTTTTCAGCCAGCATCATCACCGGCAGGTTGGTGTTGCCGCCCGGCACTGTCGGCATGACCGAGCAATCGACCACGCGCAGCCCTTCCACCCCGATCACCTTGAGATCGCTATCGACGACGGAGCGCTCGCCCATGGCCATGGAGCAAGTGCTGGTGGGATGCATGCCGACATAGCAAGTCTCACGCACATAGGCGTCGATCTCGTCATCGCTCTGCACCACTTCGCCCGGAGTGCGTTCCCGCCCGACGAGTTCCGCCATCGGGCCGGAACGATAGATGCGCCGTGCAGTGCGGATCGCCTCGCGCATCTGCGCACGGTCGTTGTCGGTTGCCATGATATTGAGCGTCACCGCCGCGACATCGCGCGGGTCGGCACTCTTCAGTTCCACCCAGCCCCGGCTTTCCGGATGCAATTGCACCAGTCCCGCCCAGAAGACATGCTCCTGCTCCTTGCGGATACCCGGGAACCACGTCTGCGCGTCGAAGCGGATGGGGTTGACCATGATCTGCAGATCGGGCCGGTCATATTTGTCGCTGGTGCGCACCACGACATTGCAGCTGTTTACCTGCGAAGCCATCGGCCCCTTGCCGGTCAACGCCCAGCGGATGGCATTGAAGGCGAGCTTGTCCCAGCGGAGCTGGTTGATGAAAGTCACGCGCTGCGTCGCATCCCATTCGAGCGAGGCAGTAGGATGTTCCTGCAGGTTGCGGCCCACGCCGGGGCTGTCATGCAGGACTTCGATGCCATGGCTTTTCAGATGTTCCGCCGGGCCGATGCCCGAAAGCATCAGCAGATGCGGCGAATTATAGCTGCCGCCCGAGAGGATCACCTCGCGATTGGCGCGGATCACTTCGGGGCCGTTTGGAGTATCGACTTCCACGCCGACGCAGCGCTTGCCTTCGAACACCACGCGCCGGGTCAGCGTGCCGGTACGCACGGCCAGATTGGGGCGGCCAAGGGCAGGCTTGATATAGGCTGTCGCGCCGCTCACCCGGCGGCCATTGGCGTCCACGGTCTGCTCGCCCCGGGCAAAGCCTTCCGGCTTGTCGCCAGCCAGATCCTCAGTCGTCTCGAACCCGGCGGCCTTGGCGCTGGCCATCATCGGTTCGTGCAGCAGGAAGGGCGAATCGATCGGGCGAACGGCCACCGGGCCACCCTTGCCGTGATACTGGCTTTCCCCGCGCCAGCTGTCTTCCATCTTGCGGAAATAGGGCAGCACATCCGCGAAGGACCAGCCACGCGCACCCATCTGGGCCCATTGATCGTAATCCAGCGGGTGGCCGCGCATTGCGAACATCCCGTTGATCGAACCGGAGCCGCCCATCACCTTGCCGCGCGGCAGAGGCATGCGGCGCCCGTTCAGATGCGGCTCTTCTTCGGTCCAGTAGGTCCAGTTGAAGCGCGGATCGGGCATGGCCTTGAGGAAAGCCAGGGGCATGCGCAGGAAGATGTGGTCATCCTTGCCGCCCGCCTCGATCAGGAGAACCTTGTTGCGCGAATCCTCGCTCAGCCGCGCGGCCATGACGCAGCCGGCAGAGCCGCCGCCCACCACGATGTAATCGAAACTCTCTGCAGAACCTGTCGCCATCGGTACCTCTCCCTTGCCGGTTTTCTAACGGTCGTTACAAAGCGAGGCAAGGATGCTGCTTAAAATGAGAGGGACCGGGAATGACCCGAGAGGATTATGAACGCTATGTCGCGGCCTTCAACGCGCGCGATTACGATGCCGTGTTTGACTTCTATGCGGAAAACCCGCGCATGGCGTTTTTCGGAATCGAGATCACCAATCGCCAGCAATTGAAGGATTTCTACGGTTTCCTGCATCAATATGTGAAGGAAACGGTGGAAGTGGAACGGTTCGCCAGCTCCGATGAGATGGCTGCCGTGGAAGGGATCGTCCGGATCGAAGGCATTGCCGATCTGACACCTGAAATTCTGCTGGAGAACGGAATGGCTCAATTCTTTCCGATCCGGACAGGAGAGGTGCAGGAAATGCGGCAATACATTCATTACCATCTAAAGGATGGTAAGATAGAAAGCGTTGGCTGCGCTCTCGTCTGAACAAGGCAGGATTTCTTGTGGAGGAGCGGGCTTCGCGCCGCTCTTTCACACTTGCGTTCATTTCGCATATATGAAACATGGGCGTCCTGACTTGAAGGAGCCCAGATCTTGATCAAAACCACCCATGTCGGCAGCCTGCCCCGCGGGCCCGAACTTGTTCCCCTGCTGCTCGCCCGGGACAAGGGTGATCCCTATGACGTGGAGGAATTTGACCGCGTCGTGCAGGAAGCGGTCAACGAGGCTGTGGTCCAGCAGGTCGAAGCAGGGGTTTCCGTCGTCAGCGACGGCGAACTCGGCAAGGTTGGCTATTCGACTTATATTATTGAGCGTCTCTCGGGCTTTGGCGGCCACTCGCCGCGCAAGCCCGCGCTCGATCTGGCCGAAGTGCCGGAACTGGCTCACAAACTGTCCGCTATCATGGGCGCGCAGGAATTTACTCGCGCCAGCGCCATCGCGCCGGTGAAGCTGGTCAATCTCCAGCCGCTGCACGATGACATTCGCCGCTTCCAGACCGCTCTGGCCGGCCACGGACACGGCGTTGCAGCATTCATGAACTCGGCTTCGCCCGGGCTCATCACGGCCTTCCAGCCGAACCAGTATTACCCCACTCACGAAGCCTATCTGGCCGATCTGGTGGCGGCGATGCAGCCGGAGTATGAAGCGATCGTGGAGGCTGGCTTCGACCTTCAGCTCGATTGCCCCGATCTGGCGATGAGCCGGCACACCGGCTATCAGGACCTGACCGAGGAAGAATTCCTCAAGATCGCCCGCGCCAATGTGGAAGCGCTGAACGAAGCAACCAAGAACATTCCGCCGGAAAAGCTGCGCATGCATGTGTGCTGGGGCAATTATGAAGGTCCGCACGATTTCGACATTCCGCTGGAACGGATTATCGACATCGTCCTGTCCGCGCGCCCTGCAACCATCCTGTTCGAAGCGGCCAATCCGCGGCACGAGCATGAATGGGTTGTTTGGAAGAAGGCCGATCTGGAAGGCAAGATCCTGGCCCCCGGCCTGATCGACAGCTGCTCGAACTATATCGAGACGGCGGAGCTGATTGCTCAGCGTATCGAGCGGTTCGCAGCCATTGTGGGCAAGGATCGCGTGATTGCTTCCAGCGATTGCGGCTTCGGCACTTTCGCGGGCTATGGCAAAATCGACCCGGCCGTGACCTGGAAGAAACTGCGTGCTCTGCGCGAAGGCGCGGACATCGCGGACTCGCGGATCGCGTAATCCATGGAAGCGAAGGCGGGGGCCCAGTCCAGCAGCGTCAAATCGGCGACGCGGACACTCGATATCATCGAATATGTCGTCGCCGCCGGGCGGCCGCTGGTGGCGCAGGAAATTTCCAATGCGCTGGGCATCCCCGTCAGCAGCCTGTCCTATCTGCTCTCCACTCTGGCGGATCGGGGCTATCTACAGCGCGAGGGCCGGCGGTATACGCCCGGCCCCGGGCTGGAGCGGCTGCAGGCCAAGGGCGGTGCCTTCTCCTTGCTGGAACGCGCCGCGCCACTGGTGCGGACCCTGCGCATCCAGCTTAATGAGACTGCCAGCTTCTGGGTGCGCCATGGCTGGGAAATCGAACCCATCGCCACGGAAATGAGCGAACAGGCGCTGCGCTATGCGGTGATTACGGGCACACGCCTGCCGATGCATGCTTTGGCTTCTGGCAAGGCCGTGCTCGCCGCGCTGAGCGACGAGGAGCTGGACCGCTACTTCGCCGAGGTGAAGCTGGAAAAGTTCACGCCCAATACGATCATCAACGAAGCCAAACTGCGCAAGCAATTGGCAGAATTTCGTCAGCGCGGCTTTGCCCATATCGAGGAGGAATACAGCCTCGGCATCAATGGCATCGGGCGTGCGGTGCGGATCAATGGCGAAGTTGTCGGCGCACTTTCGGTGGCGATCCCCAAGGTGCGCTATGACGAGGTGCTGGAAAAGCGCGCGGAAGACCTGCTTGCGCGCGCCGCCAGCCTACTGGAAGAAGACTAGGCGCTACTGCGGTCGGCGGTAGGCCACTACCAGCCTGTCGGACAGATCCGCGCCCTGCTGGCCGGTAATTTCGAACAGAGTCTCGAAGCCCTTGCCATCCTTCGCCAGCGTCTCGACTTTCCCGGGCAGATCTGGCGCGGCCAAGATACGCGATATTCCCCTCAGGCCCGTGTCGCGCGCACCGGCCACCACGGCCACCAGGGCGCCGCCGGGTTCGGTGAATTCGGTAAAGTAACCGTAATCCCGGTAATAACGCGCGGAGGCGAGGCTCAGGGCCTCTCCACTGATATAGGATTTGCGCGTCTTGCCATCGATCAGCTCGTCATAGCTTTCGCCCACCGAGAAGCCGGAATTCATGAAATTCACGTCTTCCAGCAGGCCCATCCCGCTGATCAGTCCGATATAGACGACATTGCTTGTCTGGAACGTGTCGCTGGTCACCTGCGATGCGGGCATGATCGTCACCCGCTTGTGATGCTGGGTCAGGATCGGCATCAGCTCGGTCAGGCCATAGGCGGAGGAAAAGGGCAGGTAATTCAGCCCCATATCTTCCGTCATTTCATAGCGGGCGGGGTTGGATTCCTGCGCACGGGCCAGATCGGTCTTCGAATTGATCGAGAAATCGCGAATCAGACGGCCCGCTTCCGGGTTCATCGGATCGATTTCGCCGAAGATGTAATAATCGCCCATGACCACCACAATCGGCCGGTCCGATTCGAGGAAGGGCCGCCAGATCGGATTGACTTCCGGCGCGCCTTTCTCGGTCGCGCGGCCAAGGCTGAAGGCCACGGCAAGCAGCAATACAAGCGCGGCTAGCGATGCCCAGACGGCCCATTTGCGCGGATCGCGATGCATCGGCAGTGGGGGCCGGGGCTGCTCCGCCGCAAGGAAGCGCAGCGCATAAGTGCCGGACGGTATCGTCAGCTTGCCGGGGGCATCCTCCGCGCCATCCTGGCCATAGAAATCTTCCAAGCGCTTGCGCAGGCGGTGAATATAGACCCGCACAGTGGCATCGTCATTCTCGCTGGCGGCCTGGCCGAACACGGTCTCCGCAATCTCGATCTGCGTCGCCGGTTCCGCCGAAGGCCCACGCCCCGCAAGAAAAGCGAACAGTTCCGCCAGTCGTCCGCCGTCGCCCAAGACTCCGCTGGACTTAACCCGCGCGACCTCGGCAGCGAATGCGGCACCATCGCCAGCACTCGATCCGGTCTGTTCTGCGGCCATGTCGTCCAATGAGAAAACCCCCGATTTCCGCGCATCCAAGCGGATGTAACGCGATGTAACGCTTGATTACCGTAATTAACTTGGAACGGCGCAGGCGGTTCCCCAAACGACCTGCAAGCAAAACGCAACTAACAGCTGGGAACTGGATTTGTCCAAAAATTTTGTCGCATTGTCCCGCCATGGCCGGAGCTTGCTGGCAGGTGTGGCATCAGTAGGTTTGCTCTGCACCGCTACCGCCGGCTGGGCACAGGATGCTTCTGCTGATGCTGCCGCAGCGCAACCGAAAGATGGGCCGGGCGCGGAGGATACACCGGACAATGCCGTCACCTGGCACGGCGAAATCATCGTCTATGGTCGCGGCGAAAAACGCATCGGCCAGGCGATTGCCGCCAGTGAAGGGGGCGTGGCGGGGGCCGATATCGATGTCCGCCCACTGCTGCGTCCCGGTGAGCTGCTGGAAGCCACGCCGGGCCTGATCGCCACCCAGCATTCGGGCGGCGGCAAGGCCAATCAATATTTCCTGCGCGGCTTCAACCTCGATCACGGCACGGATTTCGCGCTTTATATCGATGATATGCCGATGAACTTCCGGACCCATGGCCATGGCCAGGGATATCTGGACGTGAATGGCCTGATCCCCGAAGTCGTGCAACGGGTGGATTATCGCAAGGGTCCCTATCGTGCCGATACGGGCGATTTCAGCTTCGTCGGATCGAGCTTCATCACCACGCGCGACAAGATGGCGCCTTTCGCAGCTTTCGAAGTGGGCGAATATGGCTATCGCCGTGTCGTTGCTGGTGGTTCGGCGGAGGTCGGCAAGGGCAATTTGCTGGTAGCCGGGCAGGCCAAGCTCAATGACGGCCCGTGGGAACTACCAGAAGATTTTGAGGGCTATTCGGGCCTCATCAAATATTCCGCCCCGCTCGGCGTTGGGGAGATCAAGGCATCGCTCAACATTTACAAGGCGACCTGGGCACCCACGGAGCAGCTGCCCGAACGCACCGTGGGCTGGCTGGTGAAGGATCGCTACGGCTCACTCGACAAGACCCTGCGCGGGCGGACCGAGCGCGAAACCTTCACGCTCAATTACGAGGATGACGACTGGCGCCTGACCGGTTGGGCCCAGCATTACGACTGGAGCCTTCTCTCCAACTTCACCTATTTCCTCGACGATCCTGTGAACGGCGACCAGCTGCGCCAATATGAAAAGATGTGGTCCTATGGCGGCCGCATCGAGCGCAACTTCACCGTCTCCGATAAGCTCAAGCTGCGGGTCGGTACAGAATTGCGGGAAGATTCGATCGATCCGGTGGGGCTGGACCATACGATCAACGGCCAGTTCGATTATGTGAAGACAGCCTTCGCCGTGAAGGAATCCTCCGCCGGGCTATATGCCGAGGCGATCTGGCAGCCGATCGACCGGCTGATGGTGATCGGCGGTATCCGCAACGATTGGTATCGCTTCCGCACCACCGATCTTGGCGGCGAGGCCGGCTGGAGCGGTTTGGTCAAGGATGACAGCTTCGCCCCCAAGATCGGCATCAACTACCAGATCGCCGACGGCATCGCCCTCTATGCCAATTATGGTGAGGGCTTCCATTCCAACGACGCGCGCGGCGTGACCAATCCCAACGATCCGGCCCCCGGCCTGGTGGAAGGCGATTTCGAGGAGCTGGGTTTCCGCGTCGAGAAGGGCGGGTTGATCTTCACCGGCGTCTATTGGTGGAGCTCGATCGAGAGCGAGCTGATTTATGTCGGCGATAGCGGCGCGGTGGAGCCGAGCGACCCCGGTGTGCGCCACGGTTATGAACTGACCGCCTTTTGGAAACCCAATCACTGGCTGGCCTTTGACGGGGTGCTGACCGGGTCGAGCGCCCATTATGTGGGTCTGCCCGAGGGCGAGAATTATGTGCCCGGGGCGCTGGAAAGCTCCGCGGAACTGGGCGTTTCGGCGATCTTCGGTGAATGGAACGCGGCCGCGCGCCTGCGCTATCTCGGCCCCCACCCCCTGATCGAGGACAATTCGCAGCGCGGAAAAGCCACGACGCTGGTCAATCTGCGCGCCGCCTGGACACCCACCAGCAAGGTCCTGAAGGGCTGGGAAGTCTATGGCGAACTGCTGAACGCGCTCAATTCCAAGGGCGACGACATCGATTATTTCTACGTCACCCGCTTCCCCGGCGAACCTGCCGAGGGGATCGAGGGACGCAACAGCCGCATCGTGGAACCCCGCCAGTTCCGCGTCGGCGTGAAAAAGACTTTCTAGACGAGACTCTCCCGACCCCATCTTCCCAGCGGGGTCGTACTGGGCGCGGCCATGGTCACTCCGGCCGCGCCCATTTTTTTGTTTCTCGGGCAGGTGCGAACCCTATGATCGGGGCATGACCGCATTTGCCTATATTTTCGCTGCTCTTGCCGAGATTGCCGGATGTTTCGCCTTCTGGGCGTGGCTGCGGATGGATAAATCTCCCCTCTGGCTGGTGCCCGGCATGGCCTCCCTCGCCTTGTTCGCCTGGCTGCTGACGCTGATCGACAGCGATCACGCGGGCCGCGCCTATGCCGCCTACGGCGGGGTCTACATCGTTTCCGCGCTCGCCTGGCTATGGGCCGTGGAAGGCGCCCGGCCCGATCGCTGGGATCTGATCGGCGGCGCAGTGTGCCTGGGCGGGGCCGCAATCATTCTGTTCGGCCCGCGCGCGGCCTGAGAGGAAATTCAAGGGCCCGCCGCCGGCTTCTGCGTCCAGCGGCGGGCCCTTGCCCAGCGGGTTAGTCGAAAATCGTATTACCGTGTTCGTCGATCTGATTGCGATCGTTTTCGCTGCACTGGAATTCGATCAGCATGCCGTTGCGATCCCGGCCATAGCGGACCGTCAGCTTGAACGGCTCTTCCAGCGCTTCGGGATCGTCCAGCACCATCTCGTTCAGCAGCACATTGGGATCGGCCGGGTCGAGATGAATCCGCTCGGTAATGCGCAAGGCGGGCGAATGGCCCATGCCGCGCTGCAGGTCCAGCGTGTCATTGACGCCGATTGTATCGACGACCAGCGTATCGCCTTCCCAATGGCCGATCGAATGGCCCATGAAGGTCGGATCAATCTCTTCCAGTGGAGGATGAGTGCGTCCGTCGGTCCAGATGGTGCGGGTCTGCATCCAGGCCTCCTGGTTGATCGTCACCCGGCCCGGCGAGAAGATGAACTCGAACGGATATTGGAAAGTCTGCATGATGCCCGGCATGCCGGGCGGCGAGCAATTGGATTTGCTACGCTTCACCACGCCGTCATTGGCCTTCACATCAGCGCGATAGGCTTCGTGACGGGCCTTGAAATCTCCCTTGAGCTTGGGCGTCCCGGCGCCGGCATCGCCTGCGCGGAACTGGCCGAACCAGATGCCGCCCCAATCGGGCAGGGCATCCAGCGCGCCATAGCGTCCCTTTGGATAGCCAGCGCTTTGCCCTTCCTGCAGCCCGTCCGGGGGAGGGGAAGCTGTCACTCCGCCCAGTTGTGCCGCAGCTGGCGCGGCGAGCAGCAGTGCCAGCGAAGCGGTCAGTGCGAGGCGCTTCATTTCCAGTCTCCCAGCATGAAGCCATCGGCCTTGCGCACCGCGACATAGCTGCCGCCCTTGCTGCCGTTGCGCAGGGGATGGATCTTCAGCGTGATCTTGTCGCCGGTTTTCAGCGTAGTACGCTTCCAGCCTTCATTGGTGAGATTGTTGGGGCTGGTCATTTCGATGGCCCAGCGCTCGGTCTGGCCTTTCACCGGCACATCGATCTCGATGAAGGCGTGCGGGTTCTGCCATTTGAACTTCACCACCGTGCCTTCCAGCGGCACGCTCTTGCTCATGTCGAACATGGCGTAGGAATGGTGGGCGAAAGCCGTGGCTGCCGGTGCGAGAAGCGCCGCTGCAAGCACAAGGCGAAGTGCGTGTTTCATCGGTTCTCTCCTCAAACCTTGGGCACGTTGATCGGCGTGCCATCCTTGGGCAGTCCTGAAT
>MKUB01000113.1:0-463 GCA_001898545.1 Sphingomonadales bacterium 63-6
CGCAGCTTGAACGGGAGCGAGGCATTGGAACGCACGCCGCCGCGCCTCTCGGCCATGGTGATGCGGCGTACCTGCGCCGTCCCGGTCTTGCCTGCCATGAGCACGTCGGGGACAGACAGGCGCGCTGCCCGCCCGGTGCCGGCGCCATTGACCACGTCCTTCATCGCATTGCGGATCACCGTCAGATGATCGAGTGGCACGCCGAGCGGTGCGCCTTCATGGCGCTTGCCGTCGACGAGGAAGTGCGGCGACAGGTCGTTCCCGGTGGCGAGACGCGCGGCCATCACAGCCATCTGTGTGGGATTCACCAGCATGTAGCCCTGGCCGATGGTCGCATTCACCGTGTCATAGGGCTGCCATTCCTGCTTGTACTTCTTCAGCTTCCAGGCTGGATCGGGCACCGTCCCGTAACTCTGGTTGGGGAAGGGGAGATCGAACTTCTGCCCCAGGCCAAGGCGCCGTG
>MKUB01000113.1:474-783 GCA_001898545.1 Sphingomonadales bacterium 63-6
ATGACATCCATCCCAATCTTCTGGGCGAAATGATAGAAATAGATGTCGCAGCTCTGTTCGATCGCCCGGTGCATGTTGATCGGGCCATGGCCACCGCGCTTCCAGCAGTGGAACAGCGAGTTGCCTACCCTGAGCGCACCGGAGCAGACGGCCGTTTCTTCTGGCGCCAACCCTGCTTCCAGAAACGAGAGCGCAACCATGGGTTTGACCGTCGATCCGGGCGGATAGAGGCCGGCGAGGGTCTTGTTGCGCAAGGGCACATGATCGTCTTCGGACAGCATCTGCCATTCCAGATGGGAAATGCCGTCC
>MKUB01000113.1:806-4345 GCA_001898545.1 Sphingomonadales bacterium 63-6
GGGCATGGATGCCATGCACAGCAAATCCCCGGTGAGGCAATCGAGCACCACGACCGAACCAGATTCCAGACCGAGCCGGCGAGCGGCATAATCCTGCAGGGGACCATCGATGGTCAGCTTGATCGATTTGCCCTGAACGTCCTCGCGCGTTTCGAGATCGCGCACGATCTCGCCGCTGGCGGTGACTTCCACCCGCCGCGCGCCGGGCTGGCCGCGCAGAGTTTGCTCGAACTGCTTCTCAATGCCGTCCTTGCCGAGCTTGAAGCCGGGCGTGACGAGGAGAGGAATCCTTTCCTTTTCATATTCATCGGCCGAAGCCGCGCCGACATATCCGATCAGATGCCCGACCGAGGGACCGGTGGGATAATAGCGGGAGAAACCGCGCTGGGGGACGACCCCCGGCAGATCGGGCAGGCGGACGCTAACTGCCGCGAATTGATTATAGTCGAGGCCGCTGGCGACTTCGACGGGTTGGAAACCGCGCGCGTCGGAAAGCTTGTCCTTTAGGTCCTGGACCTGGACAGGGGTGAGATTGAGCAGGCTGCCAAGCGTCTCGATCTCCTGGACGGAATCGCGCATTCGGTCAGGCACGATATCCACACGGAAATCGGCACGGTTGGAGGCAAGCGGCGCGCCGTGTCGGTCAAGAATCCAGCCCCGGCGAGGGGGGATCAGCGACAGGTTCACTCGGTTCGATTCCGCGAGCACACGGTAGCGTTCGTTCTCTGCGACGGCCAGATAACCCATGCGGGCTGCCAGCAACAGACCGACGCCGCCCTGTATGCCCCCAATCAGGAAGCTGCGGCGCTGGAAGGAATGCCGCAAGGAACCGGCTGAATTGCGTGGCTTGGCCATATCCGTCAGCCTATAACCTTGATGCGGAACAGGCGCACGCGGTCGAAAAAGGCGACTATACGCCCGACGATCGGAAACAGCAGAATGCTGAAGGCCAGTTGCGGAATGAGCAGCAGGAAACGCTGCGGTTCGAAATTGCCGCCCGCGACAATCGCGCCGAGCACCAGATAGGCCGCAATCATGCCGGATGCCGTGGCCCAGTCCTGCCAGAAGCTGCGCCAGGGGAAACGCGCTTCGATTGCGTCCATGGCCAGCATGGCAACCGACCATAATAGAATTGCGTTGCCGAAGGGCTGGCCACTGAAGAGATCGTCAAACGCGCCAAGCGGCAGGCCGATCCATGGCGGCATCAGGCCGGGCCTTACGATCCGCCAGGCGAGCAGGAACATGAAGCCGAAAGGCGGCATGACCGGGCCCGAGGCGATTATCGGCAGTATCGGCGTGAGCGATCCAAGCAGGATCGTAAGCAGCGGCACTGCGTGGGCAAGAATGACCGAATGGTCGCGGTTGATGGTCTTGCCGAAGCTGTCGCGATGCGTTGGTGACATGCGGGCGCCCTCGCGGCGCTCAACCATCATTGCGGCCCTCCGGGGGCGGGCTGGGCGATCACGTCCGCCGCTTGCGGAACCCATACTGGATCGACTGCCACATGGATGGTCGCGGCCGGATTGGCGAGGGGCAGGGCGAGGGCCCCATCGTGGGTGACCTTTTCCACCACCGCCACTGCAATTCCCGGCCGGAAAATGCCGCCTGCGCCGGAAGTGACGAAGACATCGCCCTTCTTTAGCGGATTGATGCCGAGATTGATCAGCCGCAGGCGCAGGGTGCCATCTGCCCGCCCTTCGGCAAAGGCCACGACATTGTCGGTATTGCGCCGCACTGGAACCATGCTGGCGGTGTCAGTCAGCAGCATCACGCGTGCGCTTCCATCCCCCGCTTCTAGCACGCGGCCCACGAGGCCCATGGGCGAGCGGATGGGCATGCCCGGTTTGACGCCATCGTCGCTGCCGGCAGATAGATAAGCGAAACGCCGCGTACTGGCGGAGCTCGATCCGATCAGCCTGGCGAAGGCAATCGGCTTGACCTCCTCCTCACGCAGGCCGAGCAGCGCCTTGAGGCGAGCATTTTCCGCTTCGATGGCCTTGGCTTCCGCCAGGCGCACGCGCGCCTCTTCCATCTCGCGTTTTAGCCGGGCGTTCTTGTTGGCGGCGTCGAAATAGCCGGCCACACTTTCGATCACGCCCTGGCTGTCGGAACGCGCGGCGGCGCCCACCTTGCCGGCAGGGACAGTCAGATCTGTTGCCTCTGCCCGCAGCGAGGCCATTGCATTCGGCTTCCAGATGGAAAATGCGAGCAGCCCGGCACCGACAAGGGCGCCGAGCGCGGCCATGAGATATCCGGTGAAGGCGCTGAACTGCGCCTTCTTCGAATGGCCCGTGCGGCGATTTGTCGGCGGCGCCATGCGCCTGTTTCCTTATTGGGCCGGCGGACGGCCTTTATGAGCTGCCCCCCGGCGGATTGATTGATCAGGCGGTCATCAACACGCCACGATAGATCGGATCCTCCATCGCGCGTCCGGTGCCAAGGGCGACACAGGATAGCGGATCTTCCGCAATGCTCACCGGCAGGCCGGTTTCTTCACGCAGATGCTCATCCAGGCGGCGAATGAGGGCGCCGCCGCCCGTGAGGACAATGCCCTGATCAACGATATCCGCTGCAAGTTCAGGGGCAGTGTTTTCCAGCGCGATGCGCACGCCTTCCACGATGGCACCAATCGGTTCCGAGAGAGCCTCGGCGATGTTGGCCTGATTGATCGTGATTTCCTTGGGAACGCCGTTCACCAGATCGCGGCCCTTGAGGGTGATCGTTTCACCGATGCCATCCTCAGGCACCATGGCGATACCGTAATCCTTCTTGATCCGTTCCGCAGTTGCATCGCCGATTAGCAGATTGTGGTGTCGGCGGACGTAGGAAACGATTGCTTCGTCCATCTTGTCACCGCCGGTTCGCACGGAGGTGGTGTAGGCAAGGCCGCGCAGCGAGAGCACGGCGACTTCGGTCGTGCCGCCGCCAATATCCACCACCATCGATCCGACGGGCTCGGTCACCGGCATGTCGGCACCGATTGCCGCGGCCATCGGTTCGAGAATGAGGAAAACTTCGGAAGCGCCCGCGTTCGAGGCCGCGTCACGGATTGCACGACGTTCCACCGAAGTCGAGCCCGAGGGCACGCAGACGACGATTTCGGGATAGCGCAGGAGGCTCTTCTTCCCATGCACCTTGCGGATGAAGTGCTTGATCATCTCTTCCGCGATTTCGATGTCGGCAATCACACCGTCGCGCAGGGGGCGGATTGCATCGATGTTGTCGGGCGTCTTGCCCATCATCATTTTCGCATCGTCGCCAACGGCTTTAACGCGCTTGACGCCATTGATCGTTTCGATGGCGACCACCGACGGTTCGTTAAGCACGATACCCCGATCCTGCACATAGACCAGCGTGTTGGCAGTACCCAGATCGATGGCCATGTTCTGGGAGCCGAGCTTGAAGAATTTCGAAAAGAAGGAACTCATCAAGGAAATCCGTATTGTTTCCAACCCTTTTAAGGGCTCTGTTATGAAGATTGCCGCTGCGCCGCAACGAGGGGTCGCGGCTGCTTAACGCAAGCGCCGGGTAAAGGCCAA
>MKUB01000113.1:4418-9572 GCA_001898545.1 Sphingomonadales bacterium 63-6
GGATGCCCCAAATTCGCCGCCTTCCCGAAACTCTTATCAACCGCATTGCTGCAGGCGAAGTGGTGGAGCGGCCAGCTGCCGCGCTCAAGGAACTTGTCGAGAATGCGATAGATTCCGGGGCGGGACGGATCGCGGTAACCATCGCAGAAGGCGGACTTTCGCGTATCGAGGTAACCGACGATGGCTGCGGGATGAGCCCCGGAGACATGGAACTCGCGCTGGAGCGTCACGCTACGTCCAAGCTGCCGGACGAAGCGATCGAGCAGGTTTCTACCCTCGGCTTCCGTGGAGAGGCACTGCCATCCATCGCCAGTGTTGCTCGCCTGACGCTCGAGTCGCGCGTGCGGGGGGAGGATCAAGGCTGGAAGCGCGTGATCGATCATGGCGCCGTGATCGAGGAAGGGCCCGCCGCCCTGCCGCCGGGAACACGCGTTCGGGTCGAGCAATTATTTGCGAAGATTCCCGCGCGGCGGAAGTTCCTGCGCAGTGAGCGCAGCGAATATGCAGCCTGCCTCGATGTGGTTCGCCGCCTCGCCATGGCTCGTCCCGATATCGCCTTCAGCCTCGAACATGGCGGCAGGCGGATATTTGCTGTTCAGGCCGGAGAGACGGCGGAGGAGCGCGTGGCGCAGCTGATTGCGCGGGAACTGGCCGGAAATGCGGTGCTTCTGGATATAGAGCGCCCTGTCGAAAACGGCGCGATGCGCCTGTCCGGGGTCGCCGGACTGCCGACTTACAATCGCGGCGTGGCCGATCATCAATATCTGTTCGTCAATGGCCGCCCGGTGAAAGACCGGCTGCTGGTCGGGGCGGTGCGCGGCGCCTATGCAGACATGCTCGCGCGGGATCGGCATGCGGTGCTGGCGCTGTTCCTCGATCTGCCGCCCGAGGATGTGGACGTGAATGTCCATCCCGCAAAAACCGAGGTCCGCTTCCGCGATTCCTCCGGTGTGCGCGGCTTTATCGTATCCGGGCTGAGGCAGGCATTGGCCACGGGCGACAAGCGTAGCGCACAGGCGCCGGATGCAAGCGCTATGGCGCGCTGGCAGCAGGAACCACTCAGCCAACCTTCTCCATCGGAAGAACCGGCTGCAGCGTTGCGCTCTCTATTCGGGGGCAGAGACTGGAGCGCTGGCTCCTCCAACGCCGTTCGACCTTCTAGCGTGAGCGAGGCGGGGCAGGCATGGCGCGCCTTTGAAGCCGAAGCCCTCGTGCCACAGGCGCCTGCCCCAATGGGGCGCGCCGAAGAGGCAGAGCAACTGTCCGAAGATGCCGCCACCTATCCCTTGGGCATTGCGCGCGGGCAAGTAGCGAACACCTACATCGTTGCAGAAGCGGCCGACGGACTCGTTCTGGTCGATCAGCATGCCGCGCATGAACGGCTCGTGCTGGAAAGGCTGCGCGCGGCAGGCGCTGGTGACAAGGTTGCCGCCAGTCAGGCTTTGCTCATCCCTGACGTGGTGGAGTTGGATGAGCCAGCCTGCGATCGCCTGGAAGACAATGCCGAAAAATTCGCCGCTCTGGGCCTGCTGATCGAACGGTTCGGGCCGAACGCGATGCTGGTACGCGCAATGCCGGGCGTCCTCGCCAAGGCCGATCCTCATGCCTTGTTGCAGGATCTGGCGGATGATCTGGCGCTCAACGGCGATGCATTGCTGCTTGATGAGAAGATCGAACACGTGCTGGCCACAATGGCCTGCCACGGTTCGGTGCGGGCAGGGCGCACGCTTTCAGTAGCCGAAATGAACGCCCTGTTGCGCGAAATGGAGCAGACGCCGCGCTCCGGCCAGTGCAATCACGGCAGGCCGACCTGGGTGAAGCTCTCCATGGCGGAAGTCGAAAAGCTGTTCGGGAGGCATTGATGCGCGGAATCATGATGTTGCCGCTGGCTGTCCTGCTGTTGTCAGCTTGCGGAGAAGAGCCGAAGGACAAGCGGCAAACCATCGACAGCAAGACGGTGGACAAGGCTCTGGCGGGCCAAGCAATTCCGATCGAGCTGGAACCCATTCGTCTGCCCGATATCGAGAAGCACCAGCTTTACGGCACGAGTTGCGCCTTTGCCCCTGAAGGGGGCGGGGTGGGCGCTGTGGCAATTGCCATGGAGGATGCCGGTTACCTCAAGATCCGCAAGGAAGTACGGCGCTTTGCCTCGGACAAGGGTAGCGCAAAGTTGTTATTCGGGACTCATGTGGAGCATGACGGGCTCGCCAACAGCTTTGATCTGGAGCCGGTCGGTCCGGTCCCGGAGGCAGAATTGGGAAGCGTGACGTTCCCCGGACGGATCACCGTGCGCGACGATCACGAACGGGTTGTGTATCAGCGCAGCGGCGAGATTCAGTGCAACCGCCAATAAGGCACTTATTCCTGTCCTCTGGTCCGGATCAGAGTGATGGGCTTCATGGAAAGAACCGGTTGCCCATCCTGATTGAAAGTCGTCGTCCGGGTATTGAGGATGCCGATGCCGGGCTTTGATCGGCTGAGGCGCTTTTCGAGCAGTTCCATCTCGCAGCTCAGCACATCGCCGGGATAGACCGGGCGCAGCCAGCGCAATTCGTCCACGCCCATTGCACCCAGCGCGGCGCGGGGCATGATGGCGTGGTGTTCCACCAGCATCGCCATGGTCATTGAACAGCTATGCCATCCACTGGCGGCGATTTTTCCGAAATGGGTCAGTGCCGCCGCCTCGTCCGACAAGTGAAACGGTTGAGGATCGTATTTACTCGCAAATTCCAGCACTTCCTCCCGGGTCACTGCATAGCGCCCGAAGCGGATGGTGGTGCCGACTTCCAGATCCTCGTAAAACAGCATCGGTCTCAACGTCCCAGTGATAGCTTGGCGAACAATGTGTAGCCCATTGGGTCCTTGCCATAATAGGGATCAAGTGCAGATGGCTTCGCAAAAGCGGAAACCGCACCGCCAAGGCTCAGCTTGAGCGCGCTGCCCAAGGCGAAATGGCGGGCATAACCCGCCTGGAACTTGGTTACGCGGAAAGGCTGGTCGTGCAGCGGATCGTCATGATCCGGGATCAGCTCGTCATTATTCACATTCTCGACCCGGCCGAAGAGCGAATTGGCTTTGTCGATGTCCCAGTTCACTTCGCCCAGCCACGCCGTCAGAGTGTCGCCTGGAATGCGGTTCTTCGCGCTGAAAGCGGCGAGGGCCGACAGACCCTTGCCATTGGCATATTGTATGGAGGCAGTGGTCCGCGCTTCATCCTGATTGCCGTGCAGCGCCTCGGGCTGTTCGATGCGGGCATGGCTGACCTGCAGCGCCCAATTGGGGGAGGGGGTCAGCGTGGCGCGCGCAGCCCAGCTGTCGAGCTTGGGCGTTTCGATGCCCCAGCGTTCCTCATCCGGCTCGGCCCCGCGAAAGGCGGAACCTTCCAGCTGGAAGAAGCGCGAGGAATAGCCTGCCGTCATCACGCCATAAGTGATGTGAGTGGAATCGAACCAGTGATGCGTGATCGGCGGTTCGGGATTGTTGCTGGCCGATCCGCGATGCATGAAGGCCGACGGACCGATGGCGGGCTCCCCCACGGGGCCGCCATAGAGGAAGATAGTGGCATTGTCGGAGAGGTCCACATCCACTCGCGCCGCCAGTTCCATGAACAGATCGTGCGGATGCTGGCGGTCCACCAGCGGCTCGCCATCCGCGGTTTCCCCTGTTGCGAAGAGGTTGGGATAGCCGCGAGCCTTCATCAGCGGTTCGAGGCTGAGCATACTGCGCAACTGGATGCGGCCCCAATCGGTTTGCCTTTCGCCCCCAACCATCAGCATGGAGGTGGAATAAAACATGTCATCGCCGCGCGGGCCGGAAAAGTCGGAATATTGGGCGCTCACCGCGCCATGGACCATCACCATCCAGTCGCCGCTGCCGATATGCAGCCCATGCATCGCACCTTCGGCTGCGGGTAAGCGTGCCGTGCCCGATCCTTCGGCAGGTTTCCATTCCGCAGCGGGGCCCATCTGCATCGCCCCGTGGTTCATGCCGGAATGGTCCATAGTTCCGGAATTCATCTCCCCATGGATCATGGAGCCATGATCCATCTGGCTGTGGTCCATCTGCTGCTCGCCGTGCTCTTCATGACTTTCCTGGGCGAAAGCAGGCGCGGTCGTGACGATGGCAATGAAGGAGAGACTGGCAAAGAGGGCATGTTTCATTGTCGAAACTCCAATCCGGCTCAATGCGCCGGGAACATCATCCAGATCGCCATGGCGACCATCATCACATTTTCGAGAAGCGAGATCGGGCCTAGCGGCACCTTCCCCGATCCGCCCACGCAGGCGCATTCCAGTTCCCGCTTCTGGACATAGACCGCGTAGAATACCGAGACTGCGCCGATGGTGCCGATGAATAGCGAGACCGGGATGGCGAGCCCGGGCAGCAATCGTCCAGCCATTAGCACTCCGGCCAGCGCCTCAGCGAAGGGATAGATAAAGGCATAGGGAACCCAACGGCGTGCGAGAAGATCATAGCCGATGAACATGGTCGCGAATTTGTCCACATCCTGCAGCTTCAGCATGGCCAGGATCGCCATGGAGAAAGCGATGAACCATTCGAGCGCGCGCAAGGTCAGCGGGCTGCCGAAGAATGACTGGCTGAGAACAAGGGCCACCGCCCCGGCGATGACGAAGACGGCGATCACCGGGCGATAGGTCTTGGCGGCGGGGTCACGTACGGTCAGGCCGAAAAAGCGTCGCAAATCGTCATAGCCGCCAATGCGCTGTCCATCGATGAAGGTCTGCGGCGTGGTCTTCACGCCATGTAGGGCCTTGAACGCGTCCGTTTCTGCTCGCGTGGTAAGGTGGTGGTCTTCCACACGGTAGCCTTGGCGTTCGAGCAGATATTTCGCGCGCAGCCCCCAGGGGCAGACATGCTTTTCCATCACCATTCGGTGAAGCTGGGCAACGGGTTTGGTCGATTGCTGTTCCATAGTGAATCAGCCTATAGCTTCCGTACCATGGTACGGAGTCAAGCGATGGCAATGACGATTTCGGAACTCGCCCGCGGCGCCGGGGTCGGCGTGGAAACCGTCCGGTTCTATCAACGCAAAGGGCTGATCCATGATCCCCGGCCCGCCGAACTCGGCGGGGCAAAGGGGCGCAGGCATTATGGTGAAGAGGAGGCGCGGCGCATGCGGTTTATCCGCTCGGC
>MKUB01000114.1 GCA_001898545.1 Sphingomonadales bacterium 63-6
ACGTTCTGCAACGCGCTCGGATTGCCCTGAATGGACGAGCCGACTGCAACCGACTGCAGGCGGTTCTGGAAGTTTACCAGATAGACGCCAACCACGCCGTTGAAGCTGGACGTGTTGTAGCGCAGACCGGCCTCATAAGTGTCCGAGCTTTCCGGCTTCAGCGTGTTCTTGATCGCGTCGAAACCGGCCTGATTGGTCGAGAACGGGCCGGTGGTGGTTGCCGAGGCATAGGCGCGGGTGGACTGAGTGAAGCCAGCGAAGACTTCCGCATTGTCGTTCAGTTCATAGACCAGGCCGACATGCGGCTGGAACCAGTCTTCCGCCTTGATCTTGCCTTCCGGATAAGTGGCCTGAACCACGGCATCGGCTTCGTTGGTTACCTTGAAGCCCTTCCAGCCCAGATTCACCTTCAGCGCGCCGAGGTCGATCTTGTCGGCCACGAAATATTGCAGCGTATCAGTGGTGAAGTCGAATTCCCACTGGGTGTAGAACGGGTTCTTCGGATAGGTCCGGAACGAGAAGCCCGGATCGGTGCGGCTGCCCAGCGCATAGAAGCGGCGGGCCTGGTTGAACTCATTATGTTCGTACCAGCCGCCGACGCTGACCTGATTGCTGCCCAGATCGATGTCGAGCGAGCCGAAGATGCCGCCACGGTCGATCTCATATTCGGTCGTGCGGACCGAGATCGGCGTGCCATTGGGGCTCGGCACATAGGGCGTGGCCCACAGGCCCATGCCGCGATTGTTGTGGTAATAGCCCTTGACCGAGAGGTTCACCTTGTCGCCCAGCGGCGCCTTGACGCCCAGCGAGGCGACGAAGTCCTTACGCAGACCAGCCGCATCGTAATAGGCATCGTCCACAGACTTGTAATTGTCGGGAAATACCTTGCCGGCCGACGGGTTGCTCGGCGCAAGGCCGGTGATGTCCGAAAGGCCATCCGCACCCGGCAGGCCCGTGGTGTTGTTGAAGGAGTCGATATTGTTGGCGATGTCGGCCAGCTTGATGGCCAGCGCCCAATCGCCATAAAGGTTATCGGAATCGTAGCCCAGGCGATCGAGCATATCGAGCGACATGTCCTGATAGTCCTGCTCGCGGCGATCCGAATAGCTGACCCAGCCATCCACTTCTGCCGCGCCGATGGGGACCACCAGCTTGGCATTGACCATGTGCTGGTCCTGCGTGCCCTTGCCCTTGTATTTGTCGGTCGAGCCATAGGCATAGCTGACATAGCCGCGCGCGCCATTGGCGCTACCGGCATTGAGGCGCACGAAACCGCGCATCGTCTCGTTGCTGCCATAAGTGACGGCGGCATCGGCGGCGAAATGATCTTCCGGATCGCGCGAGAAGGTTTCCACCGTCCCGCCCAGATTATTGGTCGATTGGGTGCCCAGGGTGCCCGCGCCCTGCGACACTTCCACGCGGCCCACGTTTTCCGGGCTGATCACGCGGCTGATGTGCAACCCGTTATGGTTGCCATAGGTCATGTCGCCCAGCGGGATACCGTCAAAGGTGAAGCCCAGCTGGTTCTGGTTGAAGCTGCGGATCGAGACCCGGGCGGACCATTCATAGTTGCCGAAGGGGTCGGCAGCCTGGAAGTTCACGCTGGGGAGCTTCTCGATCGCCTTGAGCGGGCTGGTGCCCGGCACCAGAGTGACGATATCCTCCGAAGAGATTTCCTGCACCTGGCGCGTCTCGCCCTTGCCGTAGACGACGATCTCGTTCGCGGAGGCATCGCTTTCGGCAATTGCGTCTTCAGCGTGGGCTACATTGGCCAGCGCGAGGCAGGTCAGGCTGGCGCCGATGAACGCGCCCGCGCGAAGCTTGTGGAATCGCATTTTTGGTCCCTCATGGTTTTGTTGCAGCGCGGCATTGGCGAGGGATTTTGAAATGCGCGGGTCAGTTCAGGGACGGATCTGTGACTTTTCTGACAGATTGGTTTCAAATGGGAACTTATGCTGCAGCGCGAGGCGAATCCCCCGCGCCGTAGCATTTTTGCATCACTGGGCGCGCGCCCTCAGCCGGTCCCAGGCGGACCAGAGGAGCACAGGCAGGAAAGATGCTGCCACCAGCGGAAACAGCACCGCCAGCGCCGCGACCAATGCCTTCAGCCCGGCCGGGAAACGCTGCCCCTCCGGCACGGCTGGCACGCCCCACGATCCCTTGGGCCGGCGGCGCCACCACAGGATGAGGCCCGCCATGACAGAGCCGACCAGCACCAGGCACACGGCCAGATTGGCCAGCTGGTTCGCCAGCCCATATTGCAGACCCATATGGAGCATCGTGCCCCATTCCACCCATTGCGCGACCGGGCTGTAATCGGCCCAGCCAATATTGGCGATGACGCGGCCCGTGCCCGGATCGACGTGGATGGTGCGCTGGCCTTCCGCCTTGTCGGGTATGTAATTGATCGTGAAGACGCTGCGCGATCCATAGGGGTAGAAGATCCGCACCCCTTCGCCGAATGTCTTCCGGTCCAACAGCGGAAGCAACCTTTCCATATCGGCGATGCCCGCTGCGCCAAATCCGCTGCCCTGTGGGGCGGGGCTGTTGCGAATGGTCCAGGGCAGCTTCGCTTCCTCCGGATCGGGACGGTGCCGATGCTGCTCATGCATCGCATGGGGATCGACCGGCTTTGCCGGATCGATCTGGGGTGCGCCGTGGAAATTGGGCGAAGGCGCGATCAGCGGCACATAGTCTCCCAGCTTCGCGAATTGCACGCCCCAGAAGGCTGACCATGGCAAACCGGTGAGCACCAGCAGGATCACCAGTACGGCGTTGAGCACGGAAGGAACGGCATGCAGATCGCGCCACATCCGCCGCCCGCCCGCCGCCACGCGCGGCACGAACACGCCCGTCAGCTTCCAGCGGCGCGGCCACCAAAGCCAGATGCCGGTGGCCATCATCACCAATGTCCAGCAGGCGACCAGTTCCACCAGCAGGCTGCCCGTCTCGCCGCCCAGCAAGGTGCCGTGAATCTTGCGCACCACCACCATGGGTTGCAGATCGGGGTCTGCGGTGCCCGTCACTTTCCCGCGATAGGGATCGAGATAGACATCCAGAGCGCGCCCATCCGGCAGGGCGACGTTCCACACGCTGGCCTCATCCGCATCGCGCGGCAGGCGCACGCGCACCGGCTCTGCCCCCGGATAGGCATCGCGCACCAGCACCTCCTGCCGGGCGAACGGCAGGCGCTGTCCTTCGGCGGCAATCTCCAGCCTGTCCCGGTTCCACCAGCCATCGATCTGCCGGTCGAAAATATAGATCGCACCGCTGATCGTCAGGATCAGCAATAACGGCGCGGTCCACAAAGCAGCGATGAAGTGCCAGCGCCAAACCGCGCGATAGCCGCGCGGCTGGCTGCCCTCGCTGGAGCGCTCCATCGCCGAACCGTTCTTCCCGGAAATTGCCGCCGAAGCCATCGCCTGCCCCTTAGAAGTTCACGCCAAGGCGCAGGCTGACAGTGCGCGGATCGCCCGGCATCACCGCGAAAGCATTGCCCGACGCGGTGAAATAGCGCTCATCCAGCACATTGCGCAGGATGAGGTCCGCCCGGAACACGCCGAAATCATAGCCAGCCCCCAGATCGACCAGCGTATAGGCGGGCAGTTCCACATCGCTGCCGTTCACCAGCACCCGGCTGCTCAAATGGTTGAGCCCGCCGCGCAGGGTCAGTTGCGTGCCCGGCACAGTCACGTTCGTATGCAGGGTCACGCTGTGCTCGGGCACATCGCCGATGCGCTTGCCCTGATCGCCATCGTTGCTCTTCACGATCTCGCCGTCGAGATAGGCGTAACCGGCATTGACGGTCCACCACGGCAGAGGCTGCCATTCGCCCTCCACCTCCACACCGCGCACGCGCTGCTTGCCGACATTGATGCTGAAATCGGGATTGAGCGGATCGGTGGTCAGCGTATTGACCCGCTGAATCTGGAAGGCCGAGATGCTGCCCCGGAAAGTGCCGCTGCGCAGGCGCAGGCCGATCTCGGCCTGGTTCGATTCCTCCGGCTTCAGCGGCTTGCCATCCGCCGCGCGAGCGCCAGCGCTCGATTCCACGTCAAAGCCGGTATTATATCCGGCATAGACCGACAGGGCATCGCTCAGCTTGTAGGTAGTGCCTACCTGCCAGATGGTATTGCTGGTGGCCGCCTGGGCGGAAGGCGCGCTGCCGATGCTTCCGCTGCTCGCATCGATCCAGCTATGGCGCACCGCCCCGATCAGGTTCCATTTCGAGGTAAGATCGATCTGGTCCTGCAGATAGAGCGCCTGTCCGTCGATATTGTAGAAATTGTCGAAGGCGAAGGTGCTGGCAGGCACAGTCGTGTCGTAAGCATAGACCGGGTTCAGCGCGTCGATCGGCGTCACATTGGTCAAATTGCTCTGGGTAAAACGGCCACGTTCCCAGCCATATTCGAAACCGGCCAGCAGCTTGTGGGTGATCGGCCCCGTCTTCAGCGAGCCGGTGAGGTCGAGCTGGGCGATGTAATATTCATCGTTCTCATGCCCCTGGCGGCCATTGCGGGTGATGGTGGTCAGGTCGGCCTGCGGTGCGCGCAGTCGGATCTGGGTGAAGAGCGTGTTGAATTCCTGATATTGGAAGCGAGGCGTGACCGTCCAGCCGCCGCCCAGGCCCAGATCGACCCAGAACTGCACCAGCGGCGCATGGGCTTTCTGCGTATCCACCGTCGGCTCGCCCAGATTAAGCCCCAGATCGAGATCCCTCACGCCGTTGCTCTGCACCGTTCCGGGGATCGGCAGGCCGGGATGACGCTTGGTATCGCGTTCCACATATTCGGCCACCAGATGAGCCGACACATTATCCGCCGGGTTCCAGGCGAGGCTCAGCCCGGCATTGAGCCGGTCGAGGTCCTGATAGTCCACAAAGGTGCCGGACTGTTCCATCTCGCCCGTCACGCGGATCGCAAGGCCGGGGGCAAGGCCTGTGGTGGCATCCAGCGTCAGCACCTTCTGGTCATAGCTGCCCAGGGTCACCGCCATGCTGGCCGCGCCTTCTTCCGTCGGCTGCTTGGTGATGATGCTGACGATGCCGCCCACGGCAGACTGGCCATAGAGCACGCCGGACGGGCCCTTCAGCACTTCCACCCGCTCGATATTGGATAGGGCCGAGGCGTCCACATCCTCGTAATAGCGCTGGCGGATGCCGTTGCGCATCTGGTCCGCCAGGAAGCCGCGCACCTTCAGACTGAAGGACTGATAGGCCCCCACGCGCGAGTAGCCCGCATTGGCGCTGGGCACATTGCGCAGCAGATCGCCGATGGACTGGGCGCCCTGCTCGACGATCTCCTCCGCAGTCACGATCTGCACGCTTTGCGGTACGCGTTCGATCGGAATGCCGGACTTGGCGCCAAAGTCGCCGCTCAGCTTGTTGCCGGTTACGATGATGTCATCGTCAGCGCCGCTTTCCTGCGCATGGGCAGCGCTAGCGATCGCGGAAAGGGTGATGGCGGAGGCCGTCGCGGCCAGGTGAAGAGTACGAATGGTCATTATGTCCCTCATTTCCCTTTGCGGGTGTGTCTTGTTGTTCTGGAAATCAGCTCACCAGCCGGCGCAGCTTGGCCAGCGCCGAGGCTTCGGCTTCATGGTGGTCGATGATCGATTGGAGCTTGCCCGCCCGGTCCATCAGGAAGACCGAGGCGGTATGGTCGATAGTGTAGTCGCCGCCCGGCTGGGGCACCTTCTGGTAGAAGACGTGCCAGGCTTTCACGATTTGGGTGATCTGGTGGTCGGAGCCGGTGAGGCCGACGATGGGCGTGCCGAACAGATCGACATAGGCGCCGATATCCGCCGGTCTGTCACGCTCGGGGTCTACCGAGACGAAGATGATCCGGAACTTGTCCCCCTCAGCGCCCATCTGCTGGCGCAGCCGTGCCATGCGCGACAGCGTGGTGGGGCACACGTCCGGGCAGCGTGTGAAGCCGAAGAAGATCGCATAGGGCTCGCCCGCAAAATCCTTCTCGGTCACGGTGGAACCATCGGGCGCGACCAGTTGGAACGACCCGCCCACGGCATTGCCGTAATCGGTGGTTTCCGGCCCCTTGTGCCCACTTCCGAACCACGCGGCGAGGCCGAGGCATGCGACCAGCGCCACGGCCACCCACAGGATCATGCGGAAAGTGCGCGCCGCTTCGGCGGGCTGCGGCTGTCCCTCCCCGCTCATGGCCGCAATTCCGGACGGGACGCGAGTGACGAGGATGCGCCTCTATCGGCGCGCGGGGCCACCTCCTTGCGGAGGTGCGGCCCCTCCCGCCCCTTGGGGCAGGCAGGAATGATCGACATGGAAAATGCTCCGGCAGACCGGCGGCGCCCCATGGGGACACAGCGCCGGGTTCGGCTGACGTTTCAGTTCGGAAATGTCAGGCCGTGGCCGGAGGGCCGCGCAAAGGCGGCTGGAGATGATCGGCCCGCGCGAAGGGCAGGCGAATGGCCGGGAGCAGGCCCAGCAGCAGAATGAAGGCAAGCGCCAGGGCCAGCAGCGGCGCATCCGCCCCGCCCATGGCCGCCATGGTCAGCGAGGAGAAGGAACACTGCCCCCCATCCTTGCCGGAACCCTTGCCGTGATCGCCCTCCCCGCCCAAAGTCATGCCCTTGGCGGGAATTTCGATAGTGGCGAGAGTGGGGCCACCCTCCCCGCCGCCGTTACAGATGGTGACGGTGATGCTGTCCGTTCCGCCGGACACCATGTATCCGGCCGGGATCAGCGCCTTCATGCACAGGGCCAGCAGCACCACCAGAATGGCGGCGCGGCGATTGCCGAGGATCAAGGCGCGCAAGGCTCGCATCGCCGAAGCCCTTAAGGCCCGATGCGCCGCTTGTCAGCCCCCAACGGGCCGACAGGCGTGAGGCAAATTGTCGCGGCTCAGTTGCCGGAGGGAGTGCGGTCGGCCGCTTCGGTGTTGGTCTTGGCGGCATCGGCCTGATCGGCGGCGATCTGCGCCACCGGCTGTGCAGGGGCGCTCGCCGGTTTCTCGTCTTCTTCGGCCATGCCCTTGCGGAAGCTGCGCAGGCCCTTGCCGAAATCACCCATCGTTTCGGAGATCTTACCCCGGCCAAACAGGATCAGCACCACCACGGCCACAATCAGCCAGTGCACCATGGAAAAGGAACCCATATCGAATCGCTCCACCGTTTAGGTCGGTATATCTGGCGCGCCTATAACCGAACCATGCAAGGAAAGTGACAGGAATCGCGTTAGCCATTCCCCGCCAGCCCGCATCGCGCTAGGGCTGACAGATGCAATTGGGGCCGCTCAACCATGTCGGCGTCGCGACGCCTTCTATCGCCCGTTCCATCGCCTTCTGGCGCGATGTGATGGGCGCCACCCAGATTTACAACCCCTTCCCCATGCCCGAACAGGGTGTGACGGTGTGTTTTGTGGACATTCCGAACACTCAGATCGAACTGCTGGAGCCGCTGGGAGAGAACTCGCCCATCGCGAAGTTCCTTGAGCGGAACCCGGAAGGCGGCCAGCACCACCTCGCCTTCGAAGTGCCTGACATTGCCACCGCCCGCGCCACCTTTGAGGCACAAGGCAAGCGCATCCTGGGCCCCACCCGCATTGGAGCGCATGGTACGCCGGTGTTCTTCCTCCATCCCAAGGATATGGGCGGCGTGCTGACCGAGATCATGGAAACACCCGCACATGGCTGACAAGTCCGACTGGCAGGCCCGCGCGGAAAAGGAAGCCAAAGGTGCGAATCTAACCTGGCATACGCCGGAAGGGATCGCGGTTCAGCCGCTCTACACCGCAGAGGATGCGCCAGCCGACCCCGGAGTGCCCGGCTTCGCCCCCTTCACGCGCGGCCCCTATGCCAGCATGTATACCGTGCGGCCCTGGACCATCCGGCAATATGCGGGCTTCTCCACGGCGGAGGAATCGAACGCCTTCTATCGCCGCAACCTCGCCGCCGGGCAGAAAGGCCTGTCCGTCGCCTTCGACCTCGCCACCCATCGCGGCTACGATTCCGATCACCCTCGCGTAGTGGGCGATGTCGGCAAGGCTGGCGTTGCCATCGACACTGTCGAGGACATGAAACTGCTGTTCGGCGGCATCCCGCTGGCCGAAATGTCCGTTTCCATGACGATGAACGGCGCGGTCATCCCGATCATGGCCTTCTTCATCGTCGCGGGCGAGGAACAGGGGGTGCCGCGCGCCCAGCTATCGGGGACCATCCAGAACGACATCCTCAAGGAGTTCATGGTCCGCAACACTTACATCTACCCGCCCGAACCATCGATGCGGATCGTGAGCGACATCATCGCCTTCTGTTCTGCCGAGATGCCGAAATTCAATTCGATCTCGATCAGCGGCTATCACATGCACGAGGCCGGGGCGACGGCAGTGCAGGAACTGGGCTTCACCATTGCCGACGGCAAGGAATATGCGAAGCGCGCCATGGAAGCCGGGCTGGACATAGATTCCTTCGCCCCGCGCCTGTCCTTCTTCTTCGGCATCGGCATGAACCTCTTCATGGAAGTGGCCAAGCTGCGCGCCGCGCGCGTGCTGTGGTGCAAGGTGATGGAGGAACTGGGCGCGACAAGCGAAAAGTCCAAGGCGCTGCGCACCCATTGCCAGACCAGCGGTGTGTCCTTGCAGGAGCAAGACCCCTATAACAACGTCATCCGCACCACGGTGGAGGCGCTGGCCGCCACTCTGGGCGGGACGCAGAGCCTGCATACCAATGCGCTGGACGAGGCGCTGGCCCTGCCGACCGACTTTTCCGCCCGCATCGCCCGCAACACCCAGCTGATCCTGCAGGAGGAAAGCGGCATCACTCGGGTGGCCGATCCTTTGGGCGGTTCATATTATGTCGAGGCGCTGACCGCCGCCCTGGTGGAGGATGCGGGCAAGCTGATCGCCGAAGTGGACGCGATGGGCGGCATGACCCAGGCCGTCGCCAGCGGCATGCCCAAGCGCCTGATCGAACAGGCGGCCGCAGCGCGCCAGGCCCGCGTGGACCGGGGCGAGGACGTGATCGTGGGCGTCAATAAATACCGCCTTGCCGAGGAGCAGCGGATCGAGACGCTGGAAGTGGACAATCACGCGGTACGCGAAAGCCAGATCGCGCGGATTGCTGCGGTAAAGGCAGCGCGGGATGAGGCCAGGGTGCGGGCGGCGCTGGCGGCACTGACTGCAGCCGCCAAAAATCCTCCCCGAAACGGGGAGGGGGACCACCCGCAGGGTGGTGGAGGGGCACATGCGGCAGGCATAGCCCTATCCGGAACTGCCCCTCCACCGCCTGCGGCGGTCCCCCTCCCCCAAGGGGGAGGATCCAATTTGCTCACCCTCGCCATCGAGGCCGCCCGCGTCCGCGCTACTCTGGGCG
>MKUB01000115.1:0-3763 GCA_001898545.1 Sphingomonadales bacterium 63-6
AAAGCGAGCTGATGGGCCAGATCCAGCGCGGCCAGCGGCTCGTCCGCCAATATCCAGCGCGGCTGCCCCGCCAGCACTCTGGCCAGCAATGCCCGCGCCTTCTCTCCGCCCGAAAGGGTCGAAACCCGCCGCTCCATCAGCCGGTCCAGATCGCAGGCCGCCAGCGCCGCCACCACGGGGACCGCGCCCTCATCCCCATGGGGCAGCCGCCCCAGCGCGACGAGGCTTCGCACCGTCACATCCCAAGCCACTTCCCCGGCCTGTGGCAGATAGCCGATCGCCCGGGCCCGCTGGCGCGCTGGCATGGCGGCAAGGGGTACGCCATCCAGCAGCACTTCCCCCAAAGAGGGTTTCGTCAACCCGGCCAGCGCCGCCAGCAAAGTGGATTTGCCCGCGCCGTTCGGCCCGCAGATCGCCGTGATCGTGCCGGGATTCAGGCTGGCACTCAGGGGATGAAGCAGCGTGGCTCCGCCCATTTCCACTGTGAGCTTTTCAGCCGTCAGCATCATGCCAGCCCTCTCCTCATCTTCAGCAGCAAGGCGAGGAAGAACGGCGCCCCGATCAGGCTGAGGGGAATGCCCAGCCGCAATTCACTGACCAGCGGCAGGATGCGGCACAGGCAATCGGCCAGCAGCACCAGCAGGGCCCCCGCCAGCGCACTGGGCACGATCAGCGAGGCGGGCCGCCGATCCGTCCATGGGCGCACGAGATGCGGCACGATCAGCCCGACAAAACCGACGATCCCGGCCACCGCCACGCCCGAGCCGACAGTCAGCCCCACGCCCAGTACCAGCAGCGCCTGCAACCGCGCCGGGTCCACCCCCAGCGAGCGCGCCGCCGCATCGCCCAGCGTCAGCGCATCGAGCGACGGGCCCGCCGCGCGCAGCAGGGTGATACCCGCCAGGGTAAGCGGCGCGGCGATCCAGACATCTTCCCAGCTCCGGTCCGTCAGCGCGCCCATCAGCCAGGTAACGATCTCGCTCATGGCAAAGGCATTGGGGGCAAGGCTGATGACGAGCGAGGTGAGCGCACCTGCCAGGCTGGCGATCATCATGCCCGCCAGCGTGAACAACCCTATGCCCCCGCTGCGCCCGGCGATCAGCGCCAGCAACGCCATTGCCCCGCCCGCCCCGGCAAGAGCGAAAAGCGGCAGGAGCCACGCCGACGCGGCATAACCGAACAGCAGGCTTACCACCGCCCCCAGGGCCGCGCCCGGCGCGATACCGAACAGGCCCGGATCGGCCAAAGGATTACGCAGATAGCCCTGCATCGCGGCACCCGCAGCACCCAACCCGCCACCGATGGCCAGTGCCAGCAAGGCGCGCGGCAGGCGCAGATCCATCAGGATCAGGGCCGCATTGGGAGTGCTGGCGGGATCGATCCACACCCGCCCGGCGAGGAGCGAGAGCGGCAAGGCGATGGCCAGCGCGAGGAGGAGCAGGGGAACGGGGCGGGTCATGTCTGCGGCCCTTTGCGCATGTCCTTCGACAAGCTCAGGACGAGCGGAGGTTTTCCGGGCCGCTCCAAATCCGTTCGTGCTGAGCTTGTCGAAGCACGCGCTCCCACGTTGGTCCTTACCTCGGCCAGCCGCTCCGCAGCCCGCTCTATGGTCGGTCCACCGCAGAACAACAGCGAGGGGTCGAGCTTCTCATAATGTGTGCCCTTCAACCCCTTCAGCGCGGGATGGCTCAGCGCGCGTTCGCCGCCTGCCGCCAGTACCACATCGGGCGGGTCGGCCAGCACCTGTTCCAGCGGCAGATAGGCCCCCTGCCCCAATCCGCGCGCGGCGGAATGGCTGGAAAAGCCGGTGCGGGCCAGCAGATCGGCGATCAGGCTGCCCGGCCCGGCGACGATCCCGCCCTGCTGCCAGACGAGCGCATCCACCGGAACGGAGCCGGGCGCGGGGCGCGCCTTGTCCAGCGCTGCCTCGATCCGCGCGATCAGCGCCTCGCCTTGCGCCGGACGCCCGGCCAGCGCCGCGAGCTGGCGCACCTGCGCCTCGCTCTCGCCAAGGTCATGCGCGACATCCAGCGTTTCGACACGAATGCCCATCCGCTCGAAAGCGCGGCGGGTCGCGCCGGGCAGGAAACTTCCCGCCACCACTACATCCGGCCTCAGCGCGAAGACTTCTTCCGCCGCGCCGCTGGTTGCGGCAAAGCGGCGGGCCATGGCGAGGTCCATTGAGGTTGCGGCGGGATCGTGGCTGTAATGCGATATGGCCAGCAACTGGCCCGGCGCGGCCACTTCCGCCAGGATCGCATCGCTACAGGGATTGAGCGACACGATAGTAGGCCCGCCCACGGCCGGTACGTGCTTAGGCACGGGGGCACAGCCCGCCAGCAGTGGAAGAACCATAAGAGAAACCAGATAGTTGCGCACCAAACCTCCCGCCGCGACACAAGTGCCGTCCATGGCGAAAGGCGCGCGCCGGTTACCCGGCACAGGCCAGTGCGCTTGCCATCGGTACACCCCGCCCGTGGCCGAACGACGCTTCACGGGCAGGTCTCCTGGCTCGCCGGATCGATACCGCCTCGCCCGCCTTCCCGCTCCCTCTGGCGAGGGTGCAGTGGCATGTGGGCGCGCGGCTCCCCGGTCACAGTTGCGGGGGCAGCGCAGGATTCGGAAACTGCCGCTTCCTCACCTGCTTCCCTCTTCGGCCTGCTTACGCAGGCAACCCATGACGCGGGGCCAGCGATAGGCCCCGCTGCCGGGCACGACAAGAGGGCCCGGTTACCCGGCGTTCACTCTTAATACCTATCTGCGCCCTGTGCCGCTTCGGTACGAACCCGAATTCATGGCTGCGCTCGGCGGGATTGGCCGATACGCGCCAAGGCGCGATTTACGCAGCCAATCGAAAGAGTTTCTTGTCCCGTTCCGCCACCCTCGATGTTTCCGCCGCAACCCCGGCGCCCCGCAGTTTCCTGCGGGCAAAAACGCATGCGCGGCACCCCTGGCGGAAGCTGGCCGCATTGGGGCTGGCACTGGCCGTGCCTGCCTTCGCCGCACCCGCGGAATGGCGCGCCCTGCCCGGATTCGGCAGCGAGGAAGCGCAGGCCGCCAACCCGATGGGCTTTGAAATTCCGGGCGAGAGCTTTCCCGGCTCCGCCTTCTATTATCTGGCGGACGATCCTGCCGCCCGGCAGAACGCAGCCATTTTCGCCGGTTCGGGCAGTTCCGCCATCGTAACGGAAGATATTCCGGGCGAACCCGCCGCACGGCCGATTGCACTGAGGGGCAGCGCGGTGGACAAGGCCCGCGCGCTCCAGTGCATGACCATGGCCATCTATTACGAGGCCGCCACCGAATCCGATTCCGGCCAGCGCGCCGTGGCACAGGTTGTGCTCAATCGCGTGGCCCATCCGGCCTATCCCGATACGGTATGCGGCGTTGTCTTCCAGGGGTCCGAGCGCTCGACCGGGTGCCAGTTCAGCTTCACTTGCGACGGTTCGCTGGCCCGCGCGCCTGCCCGCAAATTCTGGGACCGGGCGCAGCGCGTGGCCATGGCGGCGCTGGCAGGCTCGGTCTATCGCCCGGTCGGCCTCGCCACCCATTACCATACGGTGCAGATCCATCCCTATTGGGCGGACAGCCTGAACAATATCACCACTATCGGCGCCCACACCTTCTATCGCTGGCGCGGCGCGGCGGGGCTTCCGGCGGCCTTTACCCAGGCCTATTTCGGCGGCGAGCCCCTGCCCCAGCGGCACCGGCCCGGCGTTCTTTCCGATCCGGCGGCTCTGGCCGATCCGGTGGAGCTGGCCCG
>MKUB01000115.1:3786-12972 GCA_001898545.1 Sphingomonadales bacterium 63-6
GGGCCCGCCGTTACGAAGCATCGCTGGCCGCTGCACCGCAGGCAGCGGCAACCCCGCAGCGCGCGATTACGGGCAATGGTGCCCCGGCGGCGCAGGCCATCGCACCTGCTCCGGCCTATTCGACTCAGATCGAGGAACGCGGCGGCGAAGCGCTCTACACGGGCAATCGCCTGCCGGGCGGCGGAGAGGTGAAAAGCCAATATCGCGGCTCTGGCGAGTGGATCGGCAAGCCCTGAGCTCGTTTCACCGCTGGAATCGCACAAATCAGCGAGTTTCAAAGGTTTAGATTTCGGAAACCATGGGTAGGAACAATCGCTTCAGCTTGGCGGTCTATCCCCGTTCCAGGCAGAGCGCGGGCCATGAGCCGTTGCGCCGCCAGGATGATGAAGGTGCTGCCCTATGACGATCCATTTCGCCGCAGCCGAAGGCCGGCGGGTTCCGGGCCTCGGCAATTCGCTGCTCCGCGCCAGGATGGCCCTTCCCGCCAATGACAATGCCGGCCAGGTGCAGGCCCGCCAAGGCGCCCTTCGCCGGGTCCGGGTGGAAAATCCCGCGCCTGAACCGGAAGTGCTCCACGCCGCCCTGCGGCAATTCGCGAAGCATGGCATCGGCGCGGCCGAACATGCGCGCAATCAGGCCGAACGCGCCTTCTTCGCCGGGGACCGCAGCACCTATCGCTGGTGGCTGGGCGTGTGCCGCGCACTGGACCGGCGCATGGCGGCCATTCTGGCGCGCCGGGCCGAAAAGTCCGGCGGGCCGGGCTGAATAACCGGACTGACGCATAGGGGGCACGCCGCCCCGATAATCCCTAAGGTTCTGGTAAGTCTCATCTTAACCATTCGGTGACCTCTTTGCGTCTATCCCCGGGCGCGTGACGATCGGGAGACGACCGATACTTAAGGTCAAGGAATTCCTTGCACGAACGATGTCCGGCGATGCGCTGGATGATCGCGTGCGCCGTAAGCTCGTCTCCTCTCTCTATACCCAGCCATCCAGCCTGGCGATCGGCGCCCTGTGCGGCATCAGCGCGGCGGTTACCGTGGCGATCATGTCCGGCAATAGGGCCATCATGATCGGCACTCTGCTGCTTACGCTGGTGGGTGTGTTTCGCGTCGCTGTCGCCGCGCGTTTCGGCCCGGAGAGCGACCGGCGCGATGCAAGGCTGCTTGAACTTCTGTATGAAACCGGGGCTTTCAGCTTCGCTTTCCTGACCGGCGGCGTTGCGGCGCTGACCATCTGGTTCGACCTCGATACGCCGCAGCAATTGCTGATGGTAAGCTATGCCATTGCCTATGGCGCAGGCACTTCCACTCGCAATGCGGGCCTGCCGATGATCGCGCTGGGCCAGATGGTTCTCTCGCTCGCCCCGCTGATTATCGTGGCGGCTATCCGGGCGGAGGCGATCTATATCGTCTTTGCGGTCACCACCACGCTGCTGATTCCGGCCATGGCGGCCGTTACCTTCAACATGTTCAACGTGCTGCGGGAATCGGTCGCTGCGGCCGAAACCAGCCAGCGCATGGCCGACAAGATGCGCGATCTGGCCCGCACCGATGTCGTCACCGGCCTCTCCAACCGCGCCGGGCTCAACCACGAAATGGTCGAGAAACTGATGACCATGCGGGACGATCAGAAGCTCGCCCTGTTCTGGCTCGATCTCGACAAGTTCAAGGAAGTGAACGACACGCTGGGCCATCCGGTGGGCGATCACGTCCTGTCCGAAGTGGCGCGGCGCCTGCGGGAAACCTCGCCGGACGGGGCCACGGTGGCCCGCTTCGGCGGCGACGAGTTCATCGTGGTCTGCGAAGTGGATACACGATCGCAAAGCGAGCAACTGGCCAGCAACCTGCTGGAGGAAATCTCCCGCCCCTATCGCATCGACGGAGAAAGGCTGGAAATCGGGACATCCATGGGCATTGCCCTGATGCCCGATGACGGGACCGACCTCGACACGGTGATGCAGAGCGCGGACCTTGCGCTCTACCACGCCAAGGTCAACGGCCGGAACCAGACCAGCTTCTTCGATGCCTCGATGACCCGCGACCTGATGCGTCGCAAGGAAATCGAGGCAGAATTGCGTGCGGCGATCCAGCGCGATGAATTGTCGATCTTCTTCCAGCCGATCGTCGATCTCGAAACAGGCCGGATCAAGACTTTCGAGGCGCTGGTGCGCTGGTTCCACCCGGAAAAGGGCGAATTGCGGCCCGACGAATTCATCCCCGTGGCCGAGGAAACCGGCGTGATCATCACGCTGGGCAACTGGATCACCGCTCAGGCGGCCAAGGCCTGCGCGCAATGGCCGGAAGAAGTAACCATCGCGGTCAATCTCTCGCCCGTGCAGATCAAGGCCCCCGGCTCGGCCCTGGGCATTCTCAACGCGCTGAAGGAAGCCAAGCTCGATCCTTCGCGCCTTGAGCTGGAAGTGACCGAGAGCCTGTTTCTGGAGGATAACCACCACACCGCCCGCTTCATCGAGAAGCTTTCGTCCGAAGGCGTGCGCTTCGCGCTCGACGATTTCGGCACGGGCTATTCCTCGCTCGGCTACATCAACAAATTCCCCTTCAAGAAGATCAAGGTGGACCGCAGCTTCGTGTCCGGCCCCAATGTCGGCCGCAAGAGCGATGCGATCATCCGCGCCGTGGCCGAACTCGGCTCGCGGCTGGAAATGGACATCGTGGCCGAAGGGCTGGAAACCATCGATCAGGTGCGCGCCGTGCGCGACGCGGGCTGTACGCTGGGCCAGGGCTATTACTTCAGCCGCGCCGTGCCCGATTATCTCGCCGCCACCCTGCTGGCGCAGGAACGCGAGAAGGAACCGACCAGCTTCCGCCTGGTCGGCTGACCCGGCCCGGCCTCATCGGATTTGCGCCATCCGGTTGATGCGTGCCGACAACCGGACGAAGTTACCTCCAGCAGTCTTTTTTCCGTCGCTTCGCAGGTTCATCCTGCGGACATTCGCAACCCCTATCAGGGCGGCCGGATGCGCCTTTGCATGCAAGGCTATATACCGGTTTCGCATAGGCTTTTTGCGCCCAATTTCCAGCACAATTGATATTGCGAACTGTTATCACGAAATAAGCAGAATTGGCGGCTTTTGGCGGTTGCCAAAGCAAAATAGCGGGCCTAGGGCGGTGCCAACACAGGGGCGTTCGCTTTTCGCGGGATGCGGGGCGCGCGCCATTCGAAGAGCCACGCTCCCGCTCTTTCGCGAAAGGCAAGCATCGCATCATGGCCCGCAAGAAGATCGCCCTCATCGGCGCCGGTATGATCGGCGGCACTCTGGCCCACCTCGCCGCCAAGAAGGAAATGGGCGACATCGTCCTGTTCGACATTGCCGAGGGCATGCCCCAGGGCAAGGCGCTGGACCTGTCGCAGTGCGGCCCGGTCGAAGGGTTCGACGCGAAGATCACCGGCACCAATGATTATGCCGACATCGCTGGCGCGGACGTGATCATCGTCACCGCAGGCGTGCCGCGCAAGCCGGGCATGAGCCGCGACGATCTGCTGGGCATCAACCTGTCCGTGATGAAGGCCGTGGGCGAAGGCATCAAGGCCCATGCGCCCGACGCTTTCGTGATCTGCATCACCAACCCGCTCGACGCGATGGTCTGGGCGCTGCGCGAATTCTCCGGCCTGCCCGCCAACAAGGTCGTCGGCATGGCCGGCGTACTGGACAGCGCGCGCTTCGCCACTTTCCTCGCCTGGGAATTCGGCGTGTCGGTGAAGGACGTGAACGCCTTCGTGCTGGGCGGCCATGGCGACACCATGGTGCCGGTCACCAGCTACACCACCATTTCGGGCATCCCGGTGGATGACCTCGTCAAGATGGGCAAGTCCAGCAAGGAAGCGATCGACGCCATCGTGGCCCGCACCCGTTCGGGCGGCGGCGAAATCGTCGGCCTGCTGAAGACCGGCTCGGCCTATTACGCGCCCGCCACTTCGGCGATTGCCATGGCCGAAGCCTATCTGGGCGACCAGAAGCGCATCCTGCCCTGCGCCGTCTATGTCGATGGCAAGTATGGGCTGGACGGCCTCTATGTCGGCGTGCCTGCCGTGATCGGTGCCGACGGCGTTGAAGAAGTAGTCGAAATCGCGCTGGACGACACCGCCAAGGCCAATTTCCAGACCTCGGTAGACGCGGTCAAGGAACTGCTGGTCGCCTGCAAGGGCATCGACCCGAGCCTGGGCTGAGCTTGTCTTGATCCTAGCCGTAGCCCTTCTTCCCCTCGCAGCGGCCGCAGCGAGTGAAGACCTCGCGGAGCCGGAACCCTATCCGGCGCGCGAGGTTCTGGCCGCCTTCGCCACTGCCTGTTCGGGGATTGAGGCAATCCCCGTCGCGCAGGCGTCGGTCAGGGCTGCGGGTTGGGAACAGGTTGAACCTGCGGCAGACAGCGCCATCGCGCGGATCGTCAAGGTCGGCGAAGACATGATGGCCAGGCAAGACCCCTCCGTGGACATTCTTGACGGCGGCATCTGGCGTAAGAATGTTGCCGGCCGCGAGCTTTTCACCGTCATTTCCGGCGTCCAGATGGAAGGCATCGCCTCCAGCGGCTGCCGGGTTTACGATCTGGCAGCGCCAGCCGCCCTCGCCGAGGAAGATTTGCGAGACTGGGCGGTGCGCGACCCTCAGGACGCTGGCAGTACCATTCCCGGCAGCGCCCGCTTCTTCTGGAACCCGGGGCTGAAACCCGGCCATATCGAAATGGAAATCAGCTTCGTCCCGCAGGGCGCGAAGCTTCCCGAACCGCTGGCCGACATTCCGCTGTCCGGCCTCATATTCACTGCCTCCGCCGTGGAGTTTTCCGATTTATGAGCATCCTCATCAACAAGAACACCAAGGTCATCACTCAGGGGATGACCGGTGCGACAGGCACGTTCCACACGGAACAGGCCGTGGCCTATGGCACGCAGATGGTCGCGGGCGTCACTCCCGGCAAGGGCGGCACCAGCCATATCGGCATCCCGGTCTATGACACGGTGGCCGAAGCGAAGCACGCCACCGGCGCGACTGCATCGGTGATCTATGTTCCGCCGCCGTTCGCCGCGGATTCGATCCTGGAAGCCATCGATGCCGAGATCGAACTGATCGTGGCGATCACCGAAGGCATCCCCGTGCTCGACATGGTCAAGGTGAAGCGCGCGCTGTCCGGCAGCAAGAGCCGCCTGATCGGCCCGAACTGCCCCGGCGTTCTGACCCCCAACGAATGCAAGATCGGCATCATGCCGGGCTCCATCTTCAAGAAGGGCTCGGTCGGCGTCGTCAGCCGTTCGGGCACGCTCACTTATGAAGCCGTGCATCAGACCACCATGGCGGGCCTCGGCCAGACCACGGCGGTCGGCATCGGCGGCGACCCGGTGAACGGCACCAACTTCATCGACGTGCTGGAACTGTTCCTGGCCGACGACGAAACCCAGTCGATCATCATGATCGGCGAAATCGGCGGCAGCGCCGAGGAAGAAGCCGCCCAGTTCCTGAAGGACGAGGCGAAGAAGGGCCGCAAGAAGCCGATGGTCGGCTTCATCGCGGGCCGCACCGCCCCTCCGGGCCGCCGCATGGGCCATGCCGGCGCAATCGTGTCGGGCGGCCAGGGCGGCGCGGAAGACAAGATCGCCGCGATGGAAGAAGCGGGCATCCGCGTCTCCCCCTCGCCCAGCGAACTCGGCACCACGCTGGCCGCACTGCTGAAGGAACTGGCGTGAATGAAACAACCCTCGTGAGTCCCAGCGCAGGCTGGGACCTCGCGCGGCAAGCGCCGCGTCATGAGGGAAGGGCCCTAGCCTGTGCTGGGGCTCACAGTGAATGATGAATGAAGCCCGGCTTTGTCTATATGCTGACCAATCGGAAAGACGGCGTCCTGTATATCGGAGTGACCGACGATCTGGCCCGCAAGGTCTGGCAGCATCGAAGTGGCACAGTGTCGAGTTTTACGAAGAAGTATAATTGCCATCTTCTGGTCTGGTTCGAGAAATTCGAGAACCTACATGATGCCAGAGTGGCGGAACGACGAATGAAAGCCTGGAAACGGGAATGGAAGATCAGGCAAATTGAGGAACTGAACCCGCAATGGCACGATTTGACGTCCGAACTGCATCTCGCGTGAGGCCCGGCGCAAGCCTGGCCCGTGAAAGGACCAATTCGCGCCTTGCGAAAGAGGCCCCAGCCTGCGCTGGGGCTCACATCGGCAAAGAGAATTCCCATGGGTAACGAACTGCACGATTTCCCGCTCGATTCCGGCTCCGAAGGGCCGCAACCCGGCCCCAGTTGGAAGAACCCCCGCTGGCCGCTGTCCGATGTGGCGAGCGAGGATGACCTGACCCAGGCGCTCGACCCCTTCGCAATGAAGGCGGTGGTGAAGCAGTCCGCCGAAAAGGCCGGGCTGAAGCTGGATGAGAGGGCGATCGAGCAGGCCGCCGCGGATTCCATCCGCGCCATGATGCTGGTCCGCACCTATCGCGTGCGCGGCCACCTTGCCGCCGATCTCGATCCGCTGGGCCTGCACCAGCGCGAACTGCCTGCGGACCTGACGCCCGAATATCACGGCTTTTCCGGCGATGCGCTGGACCGGCCCGTCTATATGGGCGGCAACCTGGGCCGCGAATGGGCCACCGTGCGCGAAGTGGTGGAGATCCTGCGCGCCAATTATTGCGGCAAGGTCGGTCTGGAATACATGCACATCACCGATCTGGAGGAGCGCCGCTTCCTCCAGTCGCGCATGGAAGGGTCCGGCAAGGAAATCGAATTCACCGATATCGGCAAGAAGGCGATCCTGGCGGCCGTGATCCGCGGCGAGGAATATGAGAAGTTCCTCGGCAAGAAATATGTCGGCACCAAGCGTTTCGGCCTGGATGGCGGCGAAAGCATGATCCCCGCGCTGGAAGCGGTGATCAAATATGGCGGCGCCACCGGCGTGCGCGAAATCGTCTATGGCATGGCCCATCGCGGCCGCCTGAACGTGCTCGCCAATGTGATGGCCAAGCCTTATCGCGTGATCTTCCACGAATTTTCCGGCGGCAGCGCCAACCCTGACGATGTCGGCGGCTCGGGCGACGTGAAATATCACCTCGGCACCAGCACCGACCGCGAGTTCGACGGGATCAAGGTTCACATGAGCCTGGTGCCCAACCCCAGCCACCTTGAAACGGTGGACCCGGTGGTGCTGGGCAAGGTCCGCGCGCAGCAGGCCTTCCGCGAGGATCTGGACAAGCACGAGCAGGTGCTGCCGGTGCTGATCCATGGCGACGCGGCCTTTGCCGGCCAGGGCATCGTGTGGGAATGCTTCGGCCTTTCCGGCGTGCGCGGCTACGATACGGGCGGTTGCATCCACTTCGTGATCAACAACCAGATCGGCTTCACCACCAGCCCCAAATTCGCGCGCAATTCGCCCTATCCGTCCGACGTGGCCAAGGGCGTGCAGGCGCCGATCCTGCATGTGAATGGCGACGATCCGGAAGCGGTGACCTTCGCCTGCAAGCTGGCGGTGGAATATCGCCAGACCTTCAAGCGCGACATCGTGATCGACATGTGGTGCTATCGCCGCTTCGGCCATAATGAGGGTGACGAGCCCAGTTTCACGCAGCCCCTGATGTACGCCAAGATCCGGCAGCATCCGCGCGTCAGCGAAATCTATTCCCAGCGCCTAATCGAGCAGGGCGTGATCGACAAGAATTGGGCAGGCGAAACCGCAGCCCATTTCATTGCCGTGCTGGATCAGGAATTCGACGCGGGCAAGGGCTACAAGGCCAATGAGGCCGACTGGTTCGGTGGCCGCTGGAGCGGGCTGAACAAGCCGGCCGATCCGGAAACCGCGCGCCGCAACATCAACACCGCTATCGAACCCAAGCTGTTCGAAAGCCTTGGCCGCACGCTGAGCACTGTTCCTGCGGATCTGGAGATCCACAAGACGCTGGCCCGCGTGATCGATGCCAAGCGCGAGATGTTCGAAAGCGGCAAGGGCTTCGACTGGGCAACGGCGGAAGCTCTCGCTTTCGGCAGCCTGATCATGGAAGGCTTCGGCATCCGCCTGTCGGGCCAGGATTCCAGCCGCGGCACTTTCAGCCAGCGCCATGCGACCTGGATCGACCAGCGCGACGAGCGGAAATATATCCCGCTTTGCGAACTGCCGCACGGCAAGTTCGAGGTCTATGACAGCCCGCTCTCCGAATATGGCGTGCTAGGCTTCGAATATGGCTTCGCCAGCGCCGACCCCAAGACACTGGTGCTGTGGGAAGCGCAGTTCGGCGATTTCGCCAATGGCGCGCAGATCGTGATCGACCAGTATATCGCCGCCTCCGAAGCCAAATGGCTGCGCGCCAACGGCCTGGTGATGCTGTTGCCGCATGGCTATGAAGGCCAGGGTCCGGAACATAGTTCTGCCCGGCTCGAACGCTTCCTGCAGCTTTGCGCGGGCGACAATCTGCAGGTGTGCAACATCACCGTTCCGGCAAACTACTTCCACGTATTGCGCCGGCAGATGCTGCGTCCGTTCCGCAAGCCGCTGATCATCATGTCGCCCAAGTCGCTGCTGCGCCACCCCATGGCAAAGTCGCAGGCGAGTGAGTTCACGGGCGAAGGCCACTTCATGCGCATCGTCTCCGATACGAAGGCGATCGAGGACAAGAAGGTGCGTCGCCTCGTGCTCTGTTCGGGCAAGGTTGCCTACGACCTGATCGAAGCGCGCGACAAGGAAGGTCTGGAAGACGTTTCCATCGTCCGCATCGAACAGCTCTATCCCTTCCCCGGGGAACCGCTGGCTGCCCGCCTGTCGCGGATGGGCAATCTCGAGGAAGTGGTTTGGTGTCAGGAAGAACCGCGCAATAATGGCGCATGGTTCTTCGTCGAAAGCCAGATCGAAGCTGCCCTCGGCGCAGCGGGCAAGCAGGGCATGCGCGCCTGCTATGCGGGCCGCGATCCGGCAGCCTCGCCCGCCACGGGCCTCGCCTCCAAGCACAAGGAACAGCAGGAGGCGCTGGTCGCCGCCGCGCTGGGCCTCGACCATTCCGCCCCCGCCGCCGCCAAGGCGAAGGGCAAGTAAGTCTGACCCCCACAGGGAAGAACGACCATGACCATCGAAGTCAAAGTCCCCGCGCTCGGCGAATCCGTCACTGAAGCTACTGTCGGCGAATGGCTGAAGAAGCCCGGCGAGGCCGTGAAGGCCGACGAGCCTATCGCCAGCCTCGAGACCGACA
>MKUB01000116.1:0-9369 GCA_001898545.1 Sphingomonadales bacterium 63-6
ACAATCGCGCCAGCACCCAAGCGGTGCGCTTGTTTCCGTCAGCAAAGGGATGATTGCGGGCAATCCCGAAAGCATAGGCCGCCGCGAGCAGGCAGCGATCATCCTCTCCATAGGCCCAGCGGTTGACAGGCCGGGCAAGCGCGGACTCAAGAGCTCCCGCATCCCTTACGCCCGCCGCCCCGCCATGTTCCGCCAACTGGCGATCATGGATCGCCTGCGCGACCTCTGTCTCGAGCCATACCGGCTCTTGGCGATTGGTCACTTACTTGGCCAATACGCGCAGGATGTCGCGGTCCTCCCGCATGATTTCTTCCGCAGCCGCCATCTTCGCCGCAAAATCGGGATTGCTCGCAGTAAGGCGCACCCCATCGGGAGACTCCGTGAAATAGAGCGTATCCCCAACCCCCGCACGCAGGCGGGCGAGCACTTCCTTGGGCAGGATAATCCCTGCGGAATTGCCGATTTTCTTGATCTTGAGCGAGGTGTTCATACGTGCGTTATAACGCCTCGTCATCGCCATAACAAGATCGCCATAACGAAACGGCCGCGCGCGCTGCCATATCCACTGCCCGGACCGCCCTCAGACCCTTGGAATCGCTCCGCCCTATCCCCATATCGCACGGGCATGGGGGCCGAGAACATCATTACCGGCGTGCTGGAAACAGGCGGCGAGCGGCTGGACAAGGCTCTGAGCGCCGCCAGCGGGCTTTCGCGTGAGCGCGTGAAGGCCCTGATCGGCGAAGGCCGCGTCAGCCTTGCCGGGAAAGCCGCCAGCAGCGCCTCCGCCAAACCCGCAGCGGGAACTGCCTGGTCGATCGATGTCCCCCCTGCCGTTGAGGCGAAGGCCCGGCCGCAGGACATTCCGCTGGCCGTGGTGTTCGAGGATGAGCATTTGATCGTGATCGACAAGCCAGCCGGGCTGGTCGTCCACCCCGCCGCCGGCAATCCCGATGGCACGCTGGTCAATGCCCTGCTCCATCACTGCGCCAATAACGGGGGCGGTCAGCTTTCCGGCATTGGCGGAGTCGCCCGGCCGGGCATCGTCCACCGGATCGACAAGGATACCTCCGGCCTGCTGGTCGTGGCCAAGAGCGATGCGGCTCATATCGGCCTTGCCGAACAATTCGCGGATCATTCCATCGAGCGCGCCTATCTGGCCGTGGTCGCAGGGCATCCCCGCCCCCTGTCCGGCACAGTGAACGCGCGGGTCGGACGGTCCGATTCGAACCGCAAGAAGATGGCCGTGCTGGCCGACGATGCCAGCCGGGGCAAACATGCCGTTACCCATTACAAGGTTTTGAAAGAGCTTGATAATTCCGCTTTGGTCGAATGCCGTCTGGAAACGGGCCGCACTCATCAGGTGCGCGTTCACATGGCATCAATCGGCCATGCCCTATTAGGGGATCCTGTCTATGGCCGAACTCCCGCCCCCTTGCGCCCGCTCCTCAAGCGACTCGGTTTCGAGCGGCAGGCACTGCATGCGGCGGTGCTCGGCTTTGAACATCCGGTAACCAGAAAAACTATGCGGTTCGAAAGTGAATTACCGGCAGATATGAGGGAACTTATCGACGAAACCACTCGTTGATATCGACGAAATGCAGGAGTTTTCCTGCTTTTATCCCCTATATAGGGGAAACAGGGGGCAAGTGGCCGTGCTCCCTTCTGGACGCCCATCAGGGGTCCGCAAAATATCGGTCGACACTGTGAAAGGTATGGGAAAAGTGAGCAATCAAAAGACCGGCAAAACGAGGGCCCTTGCCGTTCCCGCTCTGAGCGGGGAACAGAGCCTCAATCGTTATCTCGCCGAAATCAAGAAGTTCCCGGTGCTGACGCCCGAGCAGGAATATATGCTCGCGAAGCGCTATCAGGAACATGAGGATTCCGAAGCTGCCGCGCAGCTCGTGACCAGCCATTTGCGGCTCGTGGCCAAGATCGCCATGGGCTATCGCGGCTATGGCCTGCCCCTGGCCGACCTCATCAGCGAAGGCAATGTGGGGCTGATGCAGGGCGTGAAGAAGTTCGAGGCCGATCGCGGCTTCCGCCTGGCGACCTATGCCATGTGGTGGATCAAGGCCAGCATGCAGGAATTCATCCTGCGCAGCTGGAGCCTGGTGAAGATCGGTACCACGGCCGCCCAGAAGAAGCTGTTCTTCAACCTGCGCCGCATGAAGCGCAACCTCGACGCCTATGAAGATTCCGACCTGCGTCCGGAAGACGTCGCCAAGATCGCCCACGATCTCGGCGTGGCCGAGCAGGAAGTGATCAACATGAACCGGCGCATGATGATGGGCGGCGATGCCTCGCTCAACGTCTCCATGCGCAATGACGAGGAAGGTTCCGGCCAGTGGCAGGACTTCCTGGCAGACGATACCCCGCTGCAGGACGAGCAAGTGGCCGAGGCCGAAGAGGCCAAGCTGCGGCATGAAATGCTGACCGAAGCCATGGACAGCCTCAACGACCGCGAAAAGCATATCCTGACCGAGCGGCGCCTGGTGGAAAATCCCCGGACGCTGGAAGAACTCAGCCAGGAATATGACGTCAGCCGCGAACGCATCCGCCAGATCGAGGTGCGCGCCTTCGAAAAGCTCCAGAAGGCCATGCAGCGCATCGCTGGCGAACGTCTGCTGGCTGCGGCCTGAACGGTTCGATCCTCCCCGTCGCCGCAGGCGATGGGGAGGGGGACCGTCCCCGCGAAAGCGGGGATGGTGGAGGGGCCTACCCGTAACGCTCGCAGCATACCGCAACAATGGCCTCCGCCACGGTGGCAGGCGCCTTCAGCACGTCCCCTGCCGCAATCCGTACCATCTCAATGCCTCGCCTTTTGAGAAAGGCGCTCCGTTCTTCGTCGCGCAACGAACGGGCTCCCATATCGTGGGCGATCCCATCCACCTCGATGGCGAGCTTCGCGGCTGGACAATAGAAGTCCAGAACGAAAGGCCCGGCGGGATGCTGGCGCCTGAAACGTAAATCAGAGCCGCGCAATTCGCGCCACAGCCGCACCTCTGGCAGCGACATCTTCTTCCGGAATTGTCTGGCCTGCACAACCGTCCGCCTGCTCGTCTGACGCGCCACTACAAGCCCCTCCGTCAGCCCTTCGGGCTGCCACCTCCCCATGAGCTTCGCCCACGGGGAGGATCATCGCAATGATAACTGCATCCATTATTCCCACCCGGCCCCAACCTCGCTAAACGAAGCGCATGGCCGTTCGGATCATGCGCTTCCTAGTCATGGCTTTTGTGTGGTTCCTCGTGCTGAGCGTGGGGCTGGTGCTGATCTATCGCTTCGTTCCGCCGCCGGTGACGGCGACCATGATTCTGGACGGCAACGGCATTACCAAGGATTGGGAGCCGCTTTCCCGCATTGACCGCAACATGGTTTCCGCCGTGATCGCCGCGGAAGACGGGAAGTTCTGCAGCCACAATGGCTTTGACAAGGAAGCGATCGAGAAAGCCATCCAGCGCAACGCCAGGGGCGGGCGCATCAGGGGCGGCTCCACCATCAGCCAGCAGACCGCCAAGAACGTGTTTCTGTGGCAGGGCGGCGGCTATTTCCGCAAGGGGCTGGAAGCCTGGTTCACGGTGCTGATCGAGAGCGTGTGGGGCAAGCGCCGGATCATGGAAGTCTATCTCAACATCGCGGAAACGGGGATCGGCACTTACGGCGTGGAAGCAGGCGCCCAGCGTTACTTCAACCATTCCGCCGCGCGCCTTTCGCGCGTGGAGGCTGCCCGTATCGCGGCTGCCCTGCCCTTGCCCAAGGAGCGCGCCGTGGTGAACCCGACCGGCTTCACGCGCCGCTATGGCAATACCATTGCCGCGCGGATTGGCACTGTGAGGCGTGACGGCTTCGATTCCTGTGTGTACGACTGAGCGCCATGGGCGCCAATCACTCGCATAATCACTTACATGACCACGCATCGGGGCATGGCCACAGCCACGCGCCCGCCGATTTCGGGCGCGCCTTTGCCATTGGCGTGGTGCTGAACAGTATCTTCGTTGCGGTGGAGGCCATCTACGGCTTCTTTTCGGGATCGATGGCGCTGGTGGCCGATGCGGGCCACAATCTGTCTGACGTGCTGAGCCTGCTGATCGCCTGGGGCGCCAGCATCATGGCCGCCCGCCCGGCCTCCGCCCGGTTCACCTGGGGCTTCAAGTCCAGCTCCATTCTGGCCGCCCTCGCCAATGCGGGACTGCTGCTGGTGGCTGTGGGCGCGATCCTGATCGAAACCCTGCACCGTTTCCTGGAGCCTGCCGAAGTGGAAGGCACCACCATGATCGTGGTGGCCGGGATCGGGGTTGTCATCAACACCGCCACGGCCATGCTGTTCATGCGCGGGCGCAAGCATGACATCAACATTCGCGGTGCCTTCCTGCACATGGCTGCGGATGCGCTCGTTTCCGTGGGTGTGGTGATCGCGGGCATATTGATCCTGCTGACCGGCAAGAACTGGATTGACCCCCTCACCAGCCTGGTGATCGTGGCGGTAATCGCCTGGGGCACCTGGGGCCTGCTGAAGGACAGCGTGAAGATGGGCCTGCTCGCCGTGCCCGACCGGATCGACGAGGCCGAAGTGCGCAACTGGTTGGCCTCGCTGCCAGGCGTCAGCGCCGTCCACGATCTCCATATCTGGCCGATGAGCACTACCGACACCGCCTTCACCGCCCATCTGGTGATGCCTGCGGGCCATCCAGGCGACGAATTCCTGAACGAAATCGCCCACGAACTGGACGAACGCTGGCACATCCGCCACGCCACGATGCAGGTGGAAACAGGAGAGAACTGCACTCTCAACTGCACTCTCCCTGCGGGGGCCATATGACTGCGCAAGAAGGCGGCTGTGCCTGCGGGGTGGTACGCTACCGGGTGGAAGGCGACCCGATCTTCGTCAATAATTGCCATTGCACCCTGTGCCAGCGGCAGACCGGATCGACCTCGGTGGTCAACGCCTTCTTCGAAAGCGAGAGGATCATTCTGACCCAAGGGGAACTTGGGGACTATGTGGTGACCTCCGGCAGCGGCGGCCCGCATACGATCTGTCGTTGCGGGAAATGCGGCACCGCGATCCTGAGCTATTACCCTCGCCTGGGTCGGTTGGGCGCGGGGCTCCGTGTCGGCACGCTGGACAATCCCGGCGCCTTTCCGCCCGATGCGGTGATCTTCACGGCCAGCGCAATGCCTTGGGTGAGTTTCCCCGAAGGCATCCCCATCTTCGAACAGACCTACGCCCCGGCGGACATCCTGCCACCCGAACGCCTCGAACGGCTGATGACCATGGTGGAACGGCGAAAAGCTGGCGAAGGCTGAGTTTGAGCGCAGGAAACGGGACGCTGCGAATATAGTACCCGGCTAGGCGGCGGCGAGCTTCAAAAGGAACCGCCCAATGCCTCTTCTGCAAGATCGTACTGCAATCATTTCCGGCGCCAGCTCCGGCATAGGCAGGGCCGCTGCCCTGCTCTTTGCGCGGGAGGGCGCCAATCTCGTGCTCGTTGCAAGAGGAGCCGAGCCTCTGCGGGAAGTTGCCCGCGAAGTGGAGAGTGCTGGCGGGAAGGCCATCTGCCATGCCGGAGATGTTAGCCTGCCCGAAACGCACCTGACCGCCGTGGAACTGGCGCTCTCCACCTTTGGCAGGCTGGATATCGGGTTCAACAATGCCGGTACTGTCGGCCCCATCCAGCCTTTGGCGGAGATTGCACTGGCGGACTGGCAGGATGTGCTGGCCACCAACCTGACCTCCGCTTTCCTGGCCGCCAAAGCCCAGATTCCGCCCATGATCGAGCGCGGAACGGGCAGTCTGATCTTCACCGGCAGCTTTGTTGGCAACAGCGTGGGGCTGCCGGGCATGGGCGCCTATGCCGCCGCCAAGGCCGGCCTGACCGGGCTGGTGAAGGCAATTACCGCCGATTACGCCCATCTCGGCATCAGGGCCAATGCCTTGCTTCCCGGCGGAACCGATACGGCGATGGCCGGGGACGAGGATCAGAAAGCCTGGGCGGCGAGCCTACATCCGGTCCGGCGCATCGCCCGGCCGGAAGAAATCGCCAATGCCGCCCTGTTTCTGGCGTCGGACATGGCCAGCTTCGTCAACGGAAGCTGCCTCTGGGCCGATGGCGGCAATTCCGCCACGAAGATACAGGCGCCCTGAGCTTCACCCCTTCCGCTCAAACGCGACGTAACGCTCGGCCTCGGGCGGCGACAAGTGGAGGAACCACTCCACATCGAAGCCGCCCAGGAATTCCAGCTTGCGGATCAGCTCGTCCCAGTGGGACAGCCTCTCATGCGCGGAAATCACGCCCTGACGGGTCGTGATGTCGCAAAACAGCACGTCCCGCCGACGTTCATGCCGCTTGTAGAATTCGACGCGGAGAACGCTGGTAAGTTTGAAGGGCGGCATTTACGCCGCCTCATCTTCCTTCTTTTCCGGCCCGATCACACGGACCGGCTCCTTGCGGCCTTCGACCACGTCCTTGTCGACCACCACTTCGGTCACCCCGCCTTCCATGCCCGGAAGATCGAACATGGTGTCCAGCAGGATGCCTTCCACGATGGAACGCAGGCCGCGCGCGCCGGTCTTGCGCTTGATCGCCTTTTCCGCGACCGCCACCAGCGCCTCGTCCGTGAAGGTCAGCTTCACATCCTCAAGCTCGAACAGCTTCTGGTACTGCTTGACCAGCGCGTTCTTGGGCTCCTTGAGGATCTGCACCAGCGCGGGCACGTCCAGATCGTTCAGCGTGGCGATCACCGGCAGACGGCCGACGAATTCGGGGATCAGGCCGAACTTGAGCAGATCTTCCGGCTCGCTCATCTGGAGCAATTCGCCCACCTTGCGCTTTTCCGGATCGGCGACATGTGCGCCGAAACCAATCGAGCGCTTCTGCAGGCGGTCGGCAATGATCTTGTCGAGCCCGGCAAAGGCGCCGCCACAGATGAACAGGATATTGGTCGTATCCACCTGCAGGAATTCCTGCTGCGGATGCTTGCGCCCGCCCTGCGGCGGCACGGATGCCGTGGTGCCTTCCATCAGCTTGAGCAGAGCCTGCTGCACGCCTTCGCCCGAAACGTCACGCGTGATGGAGGGATTTTCCGCCTTGCGGGTGATCTTGTCGATCTCGTCGATATAGACGATGCCCTGCTGCGCCTTCTCGACATTATAGTCGCTGGCCTGCAGCAGCTTGAGGATGATGTTCTCCACATCCTCGCCCACGTAACCGGCTTCGGTCAGCGTGGTGGCGTCGGCCATGGTGAAGGGCACGTCGAAAGTGCGCGCCAGCGTCTGCGCCAGCAGCGTCTTGCCCGAGCCGGTGGGACCAACGAGCAGGATGTTCGACTTGGCCAGTTCCACATCGCCCGACTTGCCGCTGTGCTTCAGGCGCTTGTAGTGATTGTGGACCGCCACGGAGAGGACGCGCTTGGCGCGATCCTGGCCGATCACATAATCGTTGAGCGTGGCGAAGATTTCGCGCGGCGTAGGGACGCCGCCGTCCTTCTTGCCGGCAATGCCCGCCTTGGTTTCTTCACGGATGATGTCATTGCACAGCTCCACGCATTCATCGCAGATGAACACGGTCGGCCCGGCAATGAGCTTGCGCACCTCATGCTGCGACTTGCCGCAGAAGCTGCAGTAAAGAGTGCTTTTGGAGTCGGAACCGCTCAACTTGGTCATTCTTTCTTTCCCGATCCCCCTGTTCAGCTAGCCCTGAAACCGCGACAAAGCCAAGGGGGATTCGCTTCCAAGTGTAACTCGGAAGTCTTGATAATCAATTCAACCCGCCCGCGCAGCCCCCGTTGTAGACGGCCAAAGCGGGAGGGTTGCCAAAATGATACAGCCTTGCAGCCCGTGTTCCGATGGCCCGGCCTTATTCAGGCGCGCCGCCCGAACCGCTTTCATCGCCGGTGGCTTCGGTCTCGGGACGAGTCTCGAACACCTTGTCCACAAGGCCGAATTTCAGCGCTTCATCGGCTTCAAGGAACGTATCGCGATCCAGCGCCTTCTCGATCGCTTCGAGCGGCTGGCCGGTATATTTCACATAAAGGTCGTTCATCCGCGAACGGATGCGCAGGATTTCCTTGGCCTGGATTTCAATATCCGAAGCCATGCCGCGCGCACCGCCCGAAGGCTGGTGGATCATGATCCGCGCATTAGGCAGCGCGATGCGCATGCCCGGCTCGCCCGCGCAGAGCAGGAAGCTGCCCATGGATGCGGCCTGGCCGATGCAGACCGTGCTGACGCGCGGCTTGATGTATTGCATCGTGTCATGGATCGCCATGCCCGCCGTCACCACGCCGCCGGGCGAGTTGATATACATGCTGATGGGCTTGGAGGGATTTTCGCTCTCCAGGAACAGCAGCTGGGCCACGATCAGCGAGGCCATGTTGTCTTCCACCTGACCGGTCACGAACACGATACGTTCGCGCAGCAGGCGGCTGAAGATGTCGAAGCTGCGTTCGCCCCGGCTGGTCTGTTCGACCACGACGGGAACCAGCGCGCCGGTGAACGGATCGCGAGTGAACTGGCCCTGAGTGCCGTAGGTTTCGCCGATATTGCCGAACAGGTCGATCATGAATGCCTCACAAGCTGGAACTGACCGCCTATGTCGCGACTGGCGGCTCGATGTTCAAGTGCAATAGGCGCTATACCCACAATCGCCCCTTGTCAGCCCTCCCCGTCAGCCCCTCCTCTCCCATTTTCTGCGACTTCTTGCGACAAAGGCTGCTTGCGCGGTGGGATTTTCCCGGCAAACTCGGCCCTGCAAAGTGGGTACGGCAAAGTGGGTGCGAATGAATAGCGGCCACAGCGGGGGAGTGACACGATATGGAATCCAGACGGGACAACCTACGTGCGAGGGCGATGCTCGCCCCCATGCTCGCGGCGGGCATCCTCACCCTTGCCATGTCCTCACCCGCGAAAGCCGATACGATCCCGCTGGACCAGCTCATTTCGCTGGATGAAGCCGATCCGGCCGACACGATCGTGGTAACGCGCAGGCCTGACCCGGCGCCCGACCATGATGAAGTCCGCCAACAGGCGCGGTCGATCACCCGCTCGGGCAATATTTATAACGAGCCGCTTGCCCTGTTCTCCGCCAAAATCTGCCCGGGTGTGCTGGGCCTACCGGTGGATGTGGCGGAAATGGTAGTGGGGCGCATCCGGTATAATGCGGAGCGGCTGGGCCTGGCATTGGCCTCCCCCGGCGAATGTGCGCCAAACCTCATTGTCGGATTCGTGGGCAGCGGAAAAGCCGACATCCGCAAGATGATGGACAAGAGCGGATCGATGCTGGCGAAGCTGCCCCTCGCGGAGCGGCGTGAATTGCTGGCCGAAACCGGGCCCGTCCACGCCTGGGCCGTCACCACCGTAAGGGGCTTCCACGG
>MKUB01000116.1:9382-10780 GCA_001898545.1 Sphingomonadales bacterium 63-6
GGCATTGCGCGCACTCGCGCCGTTTCAGGGCAGGCCTCTTATGGGACCATCCTCAACCTCTTCGATCCCGATGCCACCCATGCACCCGAACTGACCCCGTTCGATATCGCCTATCTCAAGAGCCTTTACGCCAATGTTCCCAACATTCCCGGAATTGCCAAGGTAGCTGCGGTGAAAAGCGCACTGGCGCGGGAAGTGGCGCTCACCGGCACAGGCAAGGAAGCCCAGCCCTGAAACTGGCACCAATTCCCCAAAAGGGCCCGCCCCCCGAAAGGGAAGCGTAACTGTCCCTAACGAAAAGGCCGCGAGGATCGCTCCTCGCGGCCTTTTCATTTCGCCGTAAGGCAATTACTTTTTGGCCGGAGCCTTCTTCGCAGCAGGCTTCTTGGCCGCGGGCTTCTTCTCGGCGGCGGGCTTTTCCTCCGCAGCGTCAGCCTTCTTGGCAGCGGCCTTCTTTGCCGGAGCCTTCTTGGCGGGAGCTTCCTCGGCTGCATCGTCAGCCTTGGCTTCTTCCTTCTTAGCAGCAGCCTTCTTGGCCGGAGCCTTCTTCGGCGCGGGCGCAGCGGCTTCTTCGCCTTCTTCGGCTTCGATCGCGGCTTCCAGTTCCTCGCGGGTCACTTCACGCTCGGTGACTTCAGCCTTGTCGAACAGGAAATCGACGACCTTGTCCTCATAGAGCGGAGCGCGCAGCTGGGCCTGGGCCATCGCATCGCTCGCGACATAGTCGACGAACCGCTGGCGATCTTCCGGGCGGTACTGCTGTGCAGCCTGCTGCATCAGCATGCGCATTTCCTGCTGGCTGACTTCCACGCCATTGGCCTGGCCGATTTCCGACAGCAACAGGCCCAGGCGCACGCGGCGCTCGGCGATGCGGCGGTAATCTTCCTTCTCGTCCTCGATTTCCTTGCGGGCCGCTTCAGGATCGGCTTCGCGCGCCGCTTCCTGCATCAGCTGGTTCCAGATCTGCTGGAACTCCGCTTCCACCATGGTCGGCGGAACCGCGAAATCGTGATCCTTCGCCAGCGTATCCAGCAGGGCGCGCTTCATGGCGGTGCGGGTCAGGCCGGCAGTTTCCTGCTCCAGCTGGCCGCGCAGCAGGCCCTTGAGTTGCTCCAGGCTTTCAAGGCCCAGCGACTTGGCGAATTCGTCATCCACCGTGGTCTCGCCGGCGACCTTCACCTGCTGAACGGTGATGTCGAACGTGGCTTCCTTGCCCTTCAGGTTTTCCGCCGGATAATCTTCAGGGAAGGTTACGGTGATGGTCTTTTCCTCACCGGTCTTCACGCCGACCAGCTGGTCTTCGAAACCGGGGATGAACTGGCCCGAACCAATTACCAGCGGCGCGCCTTCGGCCTTGCCGCCGTCAAATTCCACGCCGTCCAGCTTGCCGACGAAATC
>MKUB01000117.1 GCA_001898545.1 Sphingomonadales bacterium 63-6
GCTCGCCCTGCAGCAGAACCCAGCCATTGAGCTCGCCGATACAGCTGATCACCGCGAAGACCGCCACGGCGGCGGCGGGCCCGGCGGCCCAGTATCGCTCCACAAAGGTGGAGAACGGCGCGGGCGATGCGGCTGCAATGTCTGCTGGCAGCATCAGCGCGATGGCGGAACAGACCAGCAGATAGAGCACGCCCGTCAGCCCCGTGCCCCACAAGGTGGCGCGCGGCACGTTCACTTCCGGGTTCTCCACCCGCGCGGCGGCAAGGCTGGCGCATTCGAAGCCCAGCAGCGCCCACAAGGTGAGCGTCGCCGCCCCGCTCACCTGACCGAAGCTGATCGCCTCGGGCCGATAGGGCGCGATATCCCCCCCGCCATGCACCAGCAAGTTGCCCGCGATTACGATCACCACCACCAGCGGCACGACCTTGAGCCCCAGGGTGACGATCTGGAACCAACCCGCAGCCCGCGTACCGCGCAGATTGATCAGCGTCATCGCCCAGAGCAACACCAGCGCGGCAATGGCAGGGCGGCCGGTGCCTGCCGACAGCGCCGGGACGATGCTGGAAAGATAGCTCACCGCAGCCACGGCTATGGCCACCACGGTGGTCCAGATCGAAACGAGATAGATCCAGCCGATCAGGAAGGCCGGTGTTTCTCCGAAGGCCGCCTCCACAAAGCCGGTCGCACTGCCCGCCCCCGGAACGGCGCGGGTCAGCCGGGCCAGCAGATAGGCCAGCACCAGTGCCCCGCCGATAGTGAAGATCCACCCGCCCACGGCATTCCAGCCATAAGGCGCGAGGCTGGCGGGGAGGAGGAAGACGCCCGATCCGATCATGTTACCCATGACCAGTGCGATCGCCGCCATCAGGCCGAGCTTGCGGCCCGGCCCCGGCACATGTTGCGTCATTCGCTCTCCCCGTCGCGCGCGGTCTAGAAGTCCGTGCCGACCTTGATGCCTACCAGCCTGGGCTTGATGACGTAATCGTAGAATACGCCGCCCCCAGCCGTCACGCCTGCCGTATCGCCGCACACCCCTTCAAGGCACTGAGTGCCGCTATTGACCACGCCATGCGCGTTGAACAAATTGGTGGCGAAGAGTTCGAGGCGATATTTGCCCGCATCCACCCCGATGCTGACATCCGCAGTCGTATAGGCCTTGAGATTGCCGAGCAGGGCATTTTCCACATCGCGCAGATCGTTGCGGCGCTTGCCGATATGGCTGGCCGCGATCTGGACATGGCCTTCCCACTCGCCCAGCGGGAATTCATAGCGGGCGATGGCATTGCCCTTGAACTTCGGCGTTACCGGCAATTGCGTTCCGGCCGGGGCGAGGACGTAATTGCCCGCAGGCACCGAACAGTCGAAATTCTCGCTGATGATGTAGCAGAAATCCTTGCGGATCACGGCGTCATTATAGCTGCCGCTGAGCGTCAGCGTCAGCCCGCCCTGACGATAAGTGAAGTCGCCCTCGATGCCGCGAATGCGGGCAATGCCGGCATTACGGATTTCGGTAAGGCCGCTCTGCCCCAGGAAGGAGAGCTGGATGTTCTTCCAGTCTTCCTGATAGATCGCGCCATTGAAAGTGACCGGCCCGAACTGCGTTTTCCAACCGATTTCGTAATTGTCGAGCGTATCCGGGCCGTAAGGCGGCAGAATACCGCGCCGGTTGATGCCGCCCGGACGGAAACCGCGTGACCATGTGGCATAGACCATCACGTCATCGGTGACTTTGTAGGTCGCGTTGAGCTTGTGGATGAAGTTGGTGTCGGAAGTCGACTTGTCGAGATTGTTGCAAGGCGCGCCCGGCACAGTGGACGGGGCGGCGCAGAGATATTGCGGGTTCGAGCTGAAGCCCGGATTGTTATAGCCGAAGAAGCCTTCCAGCGAGTTCTTGTAGTAATAGACCCGAACGCCGCCGGTAACGGAAAGCTTGTCGGTCAGGTCGTAAGTCAGCTCGCCAAAAGCCGCGAGATCGCGGTCCACGCGCTTTTGAGCCGTCAGCCAGATATTATCGACCGTGCCCGGCACCTGCACATCGTCCGCCAGTCCGTCGATGATATAGTGCTGAGTGATATAGTGGACCTGCCGCTGGCCGAAGATGCCACCGATGAAGCGCAGGGGCGCATCGGCAGGCGAACTGACGCGCAACTCGCCAAACAGGCGGCGATACTTGTCCTTGCCTTCGACATATTGGTTCGGGCTGATCTGATCGCCATTATTATCCGTGACGATATAGCCCGAGCCGTAGAGCGAGTAATACAGCGAGTCATAGAAATAGGAGTAGTCGGAATAATCCTGGGACGTTTCATCATCGCGCCACAGATGGCCACCCGTGGCGACGAGATCCCAATTGCCGATCTTGCCCTCGATCGTCAGGGCCGCCTGCAGCCACTTATCCTTGCTGTGTTCCGGATTGTACTGGACCGTCTGGTAATGGCCGGTCACCGCACTGCTGCGTTCCTCGGCGAAATTGCCGTTGGTGGTCTGGACCTGGCCCATCAATGTGGGGCGCAACGTCCAGTTGTCGTCCAATTCAATCCCCAGCGCCAAGCGCGCGCCATAGGTTTCCGCGTCGTTGTAATCTTCCTTGACGTAAGCCGCATTGGTCTGGGTGGCGGCCGCCGTGCCGGAACTGGCTTCCAGCGAGGGATAGACGCGCGAGCCGGGGATATTGTCGATGTAACCGGCATCCTTGCGATACCACCCCACGATGCGCGCCGCGACGTTCTCCGTAATGGGAAGGTTGAGGAAACCTTCGGCAATGCCGCCGACGCCGCCGCTGGTCACCGTGTTCAGCTCAAGATCCACTGAACCATAGGTCTTGGCGTAATCCGGCTTGTTGGTGACCATCTTGATCGTGCCGGCCATGGAACTGGCCCCGTAGAGCGTGCCCTGCGGACCCGCCAGAGCCTCCACGCGGGCAAGGTCATAAGCGTGAATGTCCAGCGCGCCCTGAATGGTGGTGATGGGCATTTCATCGAGATAAGTGCCCACCGTCGGCAGCGATGCCGAATGGTTCGCGTTCTCGCCCGAGGCAACACCGCGGAAATAGACCTGCGAGAAACCGGGCCCGCTGCTCTGCACAGTGACGGAGGGGAGGAACTTCACCACATCCTGCAGATCGTTGACCTGCAATTCCTCCAGCTTGGCAGTGCCGAGCGCGGTAACGGAAGCTGCCACATCCTGCAGGTTCTGTTCCCGCTTCTGCGCGGTAACGATGATGGCGTTGTCATCGTCCTGAGCGGAGGCTGGGGTGACGGCCACCAGCGAACTTGTAGCGAAGAGGGCAATGGCCAAATGACGGCGATTGGACGAAGGAAGAATTCGCATCTTAAACCCCCACGTTATGCTGCAGGAGCGAATGCGCCAGTTTTTTACATTAGTGACAATAGCGCAATCGCGGCGCTGGTCGCAGGCGAAACCAATTTTTGGGAACTATGACATTTTTGCCACATGGGGCCATCGGGCCGTAACAATCGGCCCGGCCTTGCGTGCATAGGTTTCCGTAAGGTCACCCAGCGATTCCAGCAGCGGCCCGAGCCATTTTTCATAGGGTATCCACTGGCCCACCCCATCGCGGTTAATCGGGCGGCGGACCTGCTCGCTGGAGGCGGTGCGTACCGCGCGGCGGTTGCGGTGGAATTCCAGGCACGATTCCTCGAACGGCAAGCCCAGATAGGCCAGCATGGCGCGCACCACCGCCTCGGGATCGTCCAGCAACTCCTCGTGGATCACGCGGTGAATGCGGCCCGGCAGCACATGGTCGTAATGATCCATGGCCCGGACATAATCCGCATAATAGTGCCCGATATCGGCCAGATCGTAAGTGAAGCCCTGCCCCTTGGCGAAATGCTGGCGGAAATTGGAAAAGCAGCAATCCAGCGGATGGCGCCTGGCATCGATGATCCGCGCATTGGGCAGGATCAGGTGGATGAACCCCGCATAGGCCCAGTTATTGGGCAGCTTGTCGATATAGAAGGGCCTGTCCGTCTTGCGCTGGATGCGCGTGCGGTCGAGGAACTCGGCGCCCAAGGCGGCCAGCCTGCCCGCATCCATCGCGGACACGGCATCGGGCCAGTCCTGCGGACGCAGTCCCGCCGCACGCGCCTCGCGCATGGCCATGGCCGGAATGTCCGGCAGTTCCATCGTGCCTTCGACTTGCGAATGGCTGGCGAGGATCTGCTCGATCAGCGTGGAGCCCGCGCGCGGCAAGCCGAGGATGAAGATAGGGTCCGGCGAAGGATCGCCCCAGCCCTGCCGTTCCGCCACGAATTGCGGAGTGAAAGTGGCGATGACGCTGTCCACCTGCGCGGAAACAATTCCCGCATCATATCCCAGCTGAGCCGACCGCAGGGCATTGCCCTGAGCGTAATGGCGGAAAGATGCCTCCGTCTCGCCGTGATCGGCATAGGCCTTCCCTAGCGCGAAATGGAGATGCAGCCGGTCCTCTTCGGTCGGCGCCGGATCGCCCGCCAGCGCATCCTCCATCGCGGCCACATCCCCTTCATCGAAGCTGACTGTCTTGAGATTGGCGAGGCTCCACCAGACCTCGCCCAGGTCGGCCTGGCATTCGAGCGCCTTGCGATAGGCGGCAATGGCATCCTCCTGCCGCCCGATGGTTTTCAGGACATGGCCATAGCTCATCCAGATGCGCGCATGGCCGGGGAATGCCTGCGCCAGCTCTCCATAAAGGCGAGCAGCCTCCTCGTAATCGCCCGTGCGCCCCAGCACGGCCGCGCGCAGATTGCGGCTTTCCAGATCGCCCCCGGCGGCGGCCACAATGTCCAGCTCGGCAATCGCCTCGGCATAAAGATGCTGCTTGTTGAGGATGCCCGCCAGATTGGCGCGCGCCGCCATGAAGCCCGGCGCCAGCTCCAGCGCGCGCCGCAGCAACTTTTCCGCATCGCCCAGCCGCCCGATCCGGGCGGCCAGCTCCGCCATCAGGCGGATCGCCGCGACATCCGTGGGCTGCACCCTCAGCCGCTGGCGCAGCAGCGCCTCTGCCTGTGGCAAGTCGTTTTCCAGCATGGCCGCCGCGATGGCCACCATCTCCGGCTCGAAGGCAGTGGCGCGCACGGCGTTGAGTTCCGCCTCCGCCGCATCCTCATCCTGCCCCGCACCGCGCAGGGCCCGCGCCAGCAGGCGCCAGGCACCCGCATTGCGGGGATCGGCGGCCACGACATCCCGCAGCCGCCGCGCGGCCTCTGCCGGTTCCTGTTCGACGAGCCGGGCAGCCTCGGCCGGAGTGATGCGAGCGGTCATGGCCGGGCGATAACATGCCCGGTCACGGCCCGTAAGCCCCCGCTCAGACGGCGGCTTTTTCCCGGAGGATGAGCACTGCCAGTTCCGTGCGCGAGCCGACGCCCACCTTCTCGTAAATGCGGTGGAGATAGACCTTTACCGAACCTTCGGTGGTCCCGATCTCCTCGGCAATGTCACGATTGCGCATCCCGCCCGAAACCGCCTCCGCAATCCGCAACTCGCGCGGGGAAAGGCGCGCCAGCGGAGAGGTGCGCGGGCTGTCGATCGCCAGGTCCAGCGCGCGCTGCATCAGCGGTGGGTCGATATAGCGTTCCCCGGCCAGCACCGTCTCGATGGCTTCATGCAGGCGCACTTCCGCGCCGTCCTTGAACACCACTCCGTCCACCCTGGCCTTCACGGCACTCAGCAGAGCGGCATCTTCCAGTTCGGCGGTCAGCAGGATTACCGGGCGTTCGTCCCCGCGCGCGCGCAAGGCCTCCAGAGCGGGGACGCCGCCCAGCCCCGGCATGCGCACATCCAGAATGACGACATCGGGATCTTCCCGCTCAATCGCCTCCAGCGCAGCCTCGCCCGTATCCACGGACGCGGCGATATTGATCCCATAACCGCCCAGAACGTCTTCCACGCCTGCACGCAGGAATGGATGATCGTCCGCAAGCACGATCCTAGTCATTTGAGCCCTCCCACAGGCAATTCGATCTCAACTTTCGTATCGCCTGTCACAGAGGCGACCCTTATTGTCCCGCCCAGCGCCCCCACACGCTCGGCAAGCGAGCGCGGCATGCGCGTTTCCGCGCCTTGTGGAAAGCCCTTTCCGTCATCCGCGATGGTCAGTTCGATGTTTCTTTCCCGCCGCGCGGTCCGCACCCATATGGTGCCCGCCTCGCCATGGCGCATCGCATTGGCCACCCCTTCCCGCACAAGTTGCTGAATCTCGAAGGCAAGCCAGGCCGGAACGATCAGAGCCTCGCCGCTATCCTCGTAATTCAGGCGCACTCCCCAATGCCGGGCAAGGGCATTGGTCAGGCGTTCCAGCTCGCTGCCAAGATTGCGCGTGCCGGGACTTACCTCATCGTTGCGCAACCGCTCGATGATCTCGCGCAGATTGGCCTGTTCTCCCCGCAGGCTGAGCGAGACAGCCTCCAGATCGCCCGAAATATCCTTGCCCGCCTCGGCCTGCCGCCGCAGCGCGGCCAGCCTGTATCCCGCGCCCGCAAGCGACTGGGCCACGCTGTCATGCAGGTCACGCGCGATATTGCCGCGCAGCCGCATGGCCGCCGTTTCCCGCGCGAGGGAGGCGATTTCCTCCTCATCGATGCCATGGCCGATTTCCCGCGCAAGAACATGGCCGAGTTCCAGATGATCGCGGCACAGCCCCGCTATGCCGGTGAGGATGATCTGCCCCATTCCCGTGGTGCCCGCGATGGGGAAGGAAAGCCCGGAGGGAGTGCCAAGATATCCCGCAAGAGCCGGGCCGGGCGACTGCCGATTGGCGGCGAAACCTCCGCCCGGCAGCAGCCGCAAAGCGCGCCTGAGCCCTCGGTCGAACAGCATCGGATCGCTATCGGCTTCCAGATCGATCACTCCCGGCGGCACATGCCGGAGCCCCGGATCAATCGCGCCTGCCAGATAGAGCGTGCAGCCGGGCTCTTCCGTGCTTTCCCATGCCAGCGCCGCACCCGTGGCTCCCGATGCCTTCATCGCATAGGCCAAGGCCGCCTCATAGGGCGATACACCCTGCGCAGCCGGGACGAGCGAGAACCGGCCTACCATGGGCGCCGCGCGTTGCAGGGTGAACCACGTCACCAGCAGGGAAAGCATCACCATATAGCTGCCCCGGCGGGCATATTTCGCCAGCACATCATCGAAGTCGCCGGGATGGAGGAACAGGCCCGTCGCCAGATAGAGCAAACACAGCCCCGCCGCCGTGGCCAATGTGATCCGCCAGTTCCAGCGCATGGCCGCCGAAACGGTCATGAAGGAAAAGAACGCGAAATAGGAACTGACGAAATCCGCCTGCCCGCCTTCCGTGCAATAGAGCGATGCCAGAAACATCGCGCTGTCGCCGAGGAAGGATGGAATGGTCAGCCGGTAATCCCACCACCAGTTCCCCCACGCAATCGCGAACAGGGCCAGCGCATAGGCGAGATAGAGCGCCAGCAGACCATAGACGAGCCCGCCACCGCGCACGGGCTGGTCAGGATCGACCGAGATCCACAGCGCGAACAGCACGGCAAGCGCAATGCGGCCGGCGGCAATCACCCGGCTCGATCGATGCTCGAATATCTCCCGTATCACGCCAAATTCCGCCCTGCCCCAGTCAGCAATCGGGATGCCATGTTTCACGCGCCGGTCAATGCACAAGGGATTCGGGGGCCCGGGATAGGACAAACTGTTACCGGCCTGCATCGGCGGCCGCTTCGGTCAGGGGGCGCATTCGGGGGAGCGTCCATTCCGGATGAATGGCGTTCTCAGGGCGAGGCGCGGAATAGAGCCGCTGACCGTGCCACAATGAGCAGGGCACCCCACCCCTAAACCTCCGGAGTGGAGATGTCGCGCATTCCCAGATGGGGCCCGGATCGGCTTTCTGGCTCCGACAGAGCTGTCGTGAAGGGGGAAATATGCCGGGTCTTGTGGACTCAGCTGCGGCAATATTGGCATCGGCGGAGCGCAGGCTGGAAGCCTCGGCACAGAACGTCGCCAATGCCTCCACCAGCGGCTTCAAGCGCCAGGTGAACTTCGCCGAGGTGCTGGGCGCGGCAAACAATGCGGACGGCCTGCTGCCCACGCAGAAAAGCTATGTGGATTTCACCCAAGGCCGCCTCGCGGAAACGGGCAGTCCCTTCGATCTTGCGATTAACGGCCCCGGCCTGCTGCGCCTGCGCGAGGGGGAAGCCTATGTCTATGCGCGCGGCGGTTCTTTCGCCCTGAACGAAGATGGGCTGCTGGCCGATGCCTCGGGCCGCGTGCTCCAGCAGGCAGGCGGCGGCGATCTGGCGCTGGCGGGCACCTCCTTCGGCGTTCTGGCGGATGGCACCGTGCTGGAAGACGGCCTGCCCACCGCGCGCATCGGGCTATATGAGACGAGCGATCCAGCGGCTCTGAGCGCCTTGGGCGGCGCTACCTTCACGGCGGCGGAACCCGCCATGGCGGAGGCTGAGGCATCCCAGATTCGTCAGGGCTTCCTCGAAAAATCCAATGTCACCATGAGCGACGAGATGGTCGCGATGATGGCCAGCCTGCGCCAGGCCGAAAGTGGTGGGCGGGTGATGCAATTCTATGACGAGTTGATCGGCCAGGCGATCACCACTTTCAGCAGGAGCGGGCGATGAACGGGGCATTCGAAGTGGGCGCCGCCGCGCTCAGGGCACAGCAACGCGCGCTGGAAGTCCACGCGAACAATATCGCCAACGTCAACACGCCCGCCTTCAAGCGCACAGAGGCCCGCTTCACCGAGGTTCTGGCCCGCAGCGCTGAGGGCGTTGATGCCGATGCCAACACTACCGCCGCCCTCTCCAGCTCTGCCGGCGTGCGGATGGTGCCGCAGGCGATGATTTTCGCACAAGGCACGCTGAAGCCCAGCGGCAATGCACTGGACCTTGCGGTGGATGGGCGCGGCTTCGTGGAACTGGCCGGACCGGGCGGGGAAACCCTGCTCTGGCGCGGCGGACGGCTCCGCGTGAACGAGGATGGCCTGCTGGCCACCGCTGCCGGAATTCCCCTGCAGGCAGGCATTATCGTGCCGGACGACGCCACGGAACTCAGCATTGCGCAGGACGGCGTGGTGAGTGTGCGCAACGCGGATGATGAAGTGACCGAGATCGGGCAGGTTTCGCTGGTCCGTCCAGAACTGGAATCCGCGCTCGAACGCCTGGATGACGGCCTCTATCGCGCCATTGACGGCGCGCGCCTGATCGATGCTCGCCCCGGTGAGGATGGCGCGGGGCGCATCGTGCAGGGCAGCGTCGAACAATCCACTGTCGAGCTCTCCGCCGAAATGGTGGAAATGCTGATGGTGCAGCGCGCCTTCGCCGCTGACGCGCAGATTCTTCAGGCGGCCGA
>MKUB01000118.1:0-5948 GCA_001898545.1 Sphingomonadales bacterium 63-6
TTGAGGATGGCGGAAATCAGGCTTTCGGGGTCCAGTTCCTTGGCCTCTATGCCCAGCGCCGCACGCGCTTCGGGCGAAAGGGGAATGCTCTTCATGCTCCGGGGGAAGACGCCGCCTCCCTTGGAGATCAGCGCCTTGGCATAATCGTCCCAGCTGGAACGAGGCAGGCCAAACAGGCGCTTGCGTTCCTTCCAGCTTGCCGCCGGGTCCGGATCGGGATCGATGAAGATGTGCCGATGGTCGAAAGCGGCCACCAGCTTGAGGGACTTGGACAGCAGCATGCCATTGCCGAACACGTCGCCCGACATGTCGCCGCAGCCGACCACACGCACCGGCTCTTTCTGCACGTCCACGCCCAGTTCCAGGAAATGCCGCTGGACCGACAGCCAGGCACCGCGCGCGGTAATGCCCATCGCCTTGTGGTCATAGCCATGACTGCCCCCGCTGGCGAAGGCATCGTCCAGCCAGAAATCGCGTTCTTCCGCCAGAGCATTGGCCACGTCGGAGAAAGTGGCCGTGCCCTTGTCGGCGGCGACCACGAAATAGGGGTCGTCCCCGTCGCGCACCACTACGCTGGCGGGATGGACCACCTTGTCGTTCACGATATTGTCGGTCAGCGACAGCAGGCTGCGGATGAATATCTGGTAGCTGGCCTTGCCTTCCGCCGCCCATGCATCGCGCCCGCCCGTCTCGGGGCGGCGCGGATCGGGCAATTGCTTGGGGTAGAAGCCACCCTTGGCGCCGGTGGGCACGATGACCGCGTTCTTTACCCGCTGCGCCTTCATCAGGCCCAGGATTTCGGTGCGGAAATCGTCCCGCCGGTCCGACCAGCGAATGCCGCCGCGCGCCACCGGTCCAGCGCGCAGGTGGATACCTTCCAGCCGCCGCGAATAGATCCATACCTCGCGCCATGGCACGGGCCGGGGCAGGCCGGGGACCTGTGCGGAATCGAGCTTGAAGGCCAGCGCCTCCGCGCCGGCCGGGGCATAGGCATTGGTGCGCAGCACGGCACCCAGCGCGGCATGGTACAGGCGCAGCAGGCGATCGTCATTGATCGCCTCAACCTTGGCCAGCCCATCGCGGATCGCATCCTCTGCCGCCTTGACCGCGCGGGCCCGGTCGCCCTTGAAGGCGGGATTGTGCTGCGTATTGAACAGGGTGACGAGCGCGCGGGTAACGTCCGGCGCGCGGTCCAGCGCATCCACCACCGTATAGATCGTATAGCTGATCCCGGCCTGCCGCAGATAGCGATAGAAGGCACGCAGCAGATTGGCATCGCGAGCTGATAGCGCCACCCCCACCGTCAGCCGGTTGAATACGTCGTTCTCGGCCGTGCCGTTCAGCACCGCCGAAATCGCCTCCTCTATGGCATCGGCGCGGGTCAGGACGCTGTCGGCATCGTCACCCGCGGGCAGAGCCAGAGTGAAATCGTGGATCGTCGCCAGCCGCCCCTGTTCGAGCGGAGTCGGCACTTCGGCCAGCACCCGGAACCCGAAATTCTCCAGTGCCGGGACCGCATCCGACAGGGGCATCGATCCGCCCAGCTGGTAGAGCTTCAGGCGCAGGCGGGAATTGTCTTCCCCTTCCCGGCGATAAAGCCGCGCGCTGCGCCCCTCGGCCAGCGGGGGTTCCGCATTCTGCAACGAACGCAGGCGCTGAATGTCGCATGCGGCCTCTGCCGGGCCATATTCGGAATGATAGGGCACCGGGAAGGCTTCGGCATAACGGGTGGCAAGCGCCGCCGCGCGGCCCGGTTCCTCGCTCTGCGCGAGTTCGGTTGCCACTGCCTCGGTCCAGCCGCGCAGCATGGCCTGCAGCCGCGCATCGAGCAGCGCCTCGTCAGGCACGGAGGCGGCCCCGTCGCGAATGTCGATCAAGACGCGCAGGGTCACCAGATTGCCGCCTTCGACCGACAGGCTCCAGTCCAGCACATTGCCGCCGGTCTCTGCCTCCAGCATGGCCTGGATGCGCAGCCGCACGCTGGTGGACAGCATGTCGCGCGGGAACCAGACGAAGGCGAACAGATGCCGCTCCAGCGCGGCCGGTACGATGGCCAGGCGCGGACGGGGCCGGTCGGTCAGGGCCATCATGGTGGTGATGACCCGCTCCACGGCCTCGTCCGAAAAGCCGATCACCACGTCATGCGGCAGCGTGGCGAAAGCATGGGCCAGGCTCTTGCCATCATGATCGTCCGGCTCGAAATGGAGGCGCTCCAGCAGGCGTTCCATCTGCAGGCGCAGGCGGGGCACGCTGGAAGGCGCGGCGCCCAGCCCGGCACTGGTCCAGATACCGGCATGGACGGACAGGGCCTGCACTTTCCCGCCTTCGATCACCGGCACGATGAACAGGTCCAGCGGCACATTGCGGTGGACACGGGCAAGGCGGTTGGCCTTCACCACCAGCGGCGCGCGCAATGTGCCCGCTGCATTGGCCTCGTGAAACCAGGCAAAGGCGCGATCGTAGCTCGCGTCGGCCAGAATCGCGCGGGCGGCGCGGCGACAAATGCCCAGCAGGCCGGAATTGCTGCCGTCCCGGTGGCGAGTGACATGGCCCAATTGGGTCAGCATCCCGCTGCCCAGCCAGCGGAGCAGGGCGGCTCCCTCGCTATCGCCCAGCCCATCCGCGTCCGCAGTGATCGCGGCCTGCATCCTGGGCCAGTCCGCCACGGCCACGCGGACATCGGCCAGAGTATCTTCCAGCGCATCCGCCAGCGCGCGGCGCTGTTTGGCATCGATCCGGGTGGTTTCGACATAGATCAGCGATTCGCGCGCGCCCTCGGCATCTTCCCCTTCGGGAAGGGCACTCAGCTCGCCCTGGGGCCCGCGCTGCACCGTCATCACCGGATGGATCAGCTGGTCGATCGCCAATCCCTGCGCGGCCAGCGCGGCGGCGACGGAATCCACCAGGAAAGGCATGTCGTCATTGACCACGGCAATGCCCATGGTCCGGTGGCCATCCGCGCCGGAACGGATGGCGATGGCAGGCTGTTCGGGCCCGCGCTTGCGGGCGGTTTCCAGCAGGAACAGGGCCGCATCGGCCAGCCTGTCCTCGCTCAGCGGAGTGTCACCCGGCAGGACCGATTCCTTCAAGGCCCGGGCAATGGCTCCGGCCAGAGGATCGCCGGATATGGAGGAAGTTGGGGACGGGGCAGGCGCCGGCTTGGCGGAACGGGAATGGCTGGTCTTTGCCTTCGAACGCGACGGGGGCATCGCTTCACTCCTCTCGGGCCGGCCGTGCCGGCGGGAAATTATCTTGCGGCAACGCGTATCATTCATTCACACCCTACGCCTCCCGCTCGGGGCCTTCAAGGCAGGTCGGGATACTTCGCGGGACTGCCTATCCCTTGAGCGCCTCCATGGTGAGTTCGAGCGAATGGCAGCGTGCCGCGGGGTCGTAAGTGGCGCCTGAAAGGATCAGTTCGTCGGCCTGCGTCCGTTCGGCAAAGCGCATGATCCCCTCGCGCACAGTGGCCGGGCTGCCCACCGCGCGGGCGGAGCCCATATGCTCCAGCATGGCCAGCGCATGGGGCGGCAGGGTGGTGCGATAGCCCGGCACGGGCGGCGGCAGCTTGCCCGGATCGCCGCTGCGCAGCCTGACGAAGGATTGATCCTGCGAGGAGGCGAGCAATTCCGCATCGGCATCCGTCTCGCTGGCGATCACGGTCATGGCCGCCATGGCATAGGGATGCTCCAACTCGGGGGAGGGACGGAAGTTACGGCGATAGATCGTCAGCGCCTCGTCCAGATGATCGGGCGCGAAATGGCTGGCAAAGGCATAGGGCAGGCCCAGATGGGCGGCCAGCTGGGCGCCGAACAGGCTCGATCCCAGCATCCACATTTCCACCTTGGCGCCAAAGCCCGGAGTGGCGCGGATCGGCAATTCCGGGTCGCCAGTGAACAGCGCGCGCAATTCCACCACATCCTGCGGGAATTTCTCGGCCGCCTGCATCAGATCCTTGCGCAGGGCCTGCGCGATACGCCCGCCCGCGCCGGGCGCCCGGCCCAGCCCGAGATCGACCCGGCCCGGAAACAGCGCATCGAGCGTGCCGAACTGCTCAGCAATGACGAAGGGATTGTGGTTGGGCAGCATGATCCCGCCCGATCCGATGCGGATGGTTTTGGTCGCATGGCCGATATGGGCCAGCACTACCGATGCAGCCCCGCCCGCGACGCCTTCCGTCGCATGATGTTCCGCCACCCAGAACCGTTTGTAACCCGCCGCTTCCGCCGCCTGTGCATAGCGCGCAGCCTGCGCCAGCGCCTCCGACACATCGCCGCCTTCACGGATGGGAACGAGGTCGAGCACGGAAAGGGGTATCATCTGGCGAATCCTTAAGGGGTTGCGGAGGCGGCCTCGGTGGGCTCCGGGGTGGGGGAGGATGCCGGGCCCAATTGGGCGAGATAATCGCGCGCCGTCTGCGCTTCCGGGCTGTCAGGTGCCGTTTCCACGACCGATTGCCAGCTCTTGCGCGCGGCATCGTCTGCCCCTGCCAGAGCAGCTATCACGCCTGCTTCCAGCCCGATTGCAGGATTGGCCGGATCGAGCCCTGCAGCGGTGCGGATATAGGATTGCGCTCCTTCCAGATCGCCCTGTCGGCGCGAAAGCGTGGCGGAGAGCAACCAGCCATCGGGATTTTGCGGGGCATCACGCCGCGCATCGGCCAGCGCGCTGGCAGCCTCAGCCGCCCTGTCGAGCCCGACCAGCGCCCGGGCACGGTCGATCTGGACATCTCCCGCCAGCCCCTTGTCGAGCGCGGTGGCGGCATCCTGTGCGGCAAGGTCCAAGTCGGCCAGGGCATCGGCATAGCGCCCGTCGGCCAGAGCCGAATTGCCCGCCATGGAGGCCAGCCGGGCGCGGATGGAGGGTGTGCTTTCCAGCGCATCGCCGCGGGCGCCCAGGAAGGCATCCTCCGCCGCTTTCCAGCGCAGCAGCCTTGTATAGGCCATGCCCAGGCATTGCTGCGGATAGGCCCGTTCGGCATCCAGTGCCTGCCCCAGCCAGACGCTGGCGCTGACGATGGCCGTGGAGGGATCGCCTCGCGCCTGATCAAGGCACAGGGTCAGCCGGTCTTCTTCCAGAGAAGGACTCAAGTCCGGCGCGCGCAGATCGAACATATCGGCCGATGCGGCCTGGGCGAGAAGCGGGAGAATGAAGGCAGCGATCATGGAATGGAATTCCGGCAGAGCGCATCGACGGTTTGCAGCATCAGGGCGATGTCCGCCGCGCGCGAGAGGCGATGGTCGCCGTCCTTGACCAGCACCACCTGCACATCATCTGAACGCAGGCACTCCGCCAGTTGCAGCGAAATGGACCAAGGCACATCGGCATCCGCCTGCCCGTGGAGCAGCCGCACAGGGCAGTCGAGCGGGATCGATGCCTCCAGCAGCAGGCGCGCCTGCCCATCCCGCCAGAAAAGGGCATGGGTGGGCGTCGGTTCGGGGCCGTAGGGATTGTCTTCCAGCACGGTCTGCCCGGCGGCGAACAGGGCCTTCTGATCCGGATCATAGCCCCATTGCGTGAAATCGGGCGCGGCGGCGATGCCCACCAGCCCGGCCAGCCGCTCGCCCATTTCCAGCTCGCCCATTTCCAATGCGCAGAGCAGCATGAGCCACCCGCCCATGGAAGAACCGACAAGGATCACCGGCCCCTCGGTCTCGCTATTCACCAGCGAAATCACCTCGTCGCGCCAGCGGGTGAGCGTGCCATCGGCAAAATTGCCCTCGCTCTCGCCGCAGCCGGAATAATCCAGCAGCAGACAGGCCCGCCCTTCGGCCAGGGCCCAGTCGAACAGGGCAGTCGCCTTGCTACCCGCCATGTCGGACATATAGCCGGGCAGGAAGACCAGCACGGGGCCCTGCCCCTCTGCCTTGCGGAAGGCGATGCGTGGATGACCCTCCGAATCTTCGGGGGATTTGCCGGGCAGCGAGTGGTAACGCGTTTCGCTCATC
>MKUB01000118.1:5997-14971 GCA_001898545.1 Sphingomonadales bacterium 63-6
CATGGTCACGGCGGCATCGAACACGGCCTGCGATGTGGGGTCCTTGCCCAGATCGGCGATCAGGCTGCGATCCAGCTTAAGCCGGTCGAAGCGGAAGGTCTTCATCAGGCAGAGCGAGGAATAGCCGGTGCCGAAATCGTCCAGCGCGATGCGAAAACCGGCGCTGCGTAGCAGGTTCAGCGTCATCAGGGCGCGGGTGTTGCGCTCGATGGAAAGCGATTCCGTTACTTCCAGAATCACGCGGCGGGCCACGATCCCGTGCTTGCGGCAACCCCGCATCAGGAAGCCGACAAAGCCATCCTGCTGCAATTGCATGGATGAGATATTGATGCTCATGGTCAGGTCCGGCCAGTTCGCCAGATCGGCCAGCGACCGTTCGATGATCCAGCTGCCCAGCCGCACGATCTGGTTGGAACGCTCTGCCGCCGGGATGAAGCGGGAAGGAGAAATCTCCCCCAGTTCGGGATGAGTCCAGCGCACCAGCGCCTCCACTTCGTCCTCGCGATCGGCGGTGGAATGGATCGGCTGATAGACCATGCGCAACTGCCCCCGCTCGAAGGCATTGGTGAGCTCGCGCTCCAGCCTGCGATCCGCGTCGCGTTCGTTTTCCAGATCGGCGGTGTAGCAGGAAGCCTGGTTACGGCCGTTATTCTTGGAAGCATATAGCGCCAGATCTGCACGGTTGAGCAGAGCGTGCACGGCGGCCTCTCCCGAGGCTCCTTGTGTTTCGACCAGCCCCAGCGAGATGGTGATGGCCACCGTGAAGCCGCCCAGATCGAAGGGTTCCCGCATGGCATTGACCAGCCGCGAGCCTATCGTCGCGGCTGGGGCCCTGTCCGAATAGGGCGCGCAGATGACGAATTCGTCGCCACCGGACCGGGCGACGATTGCCCGGTCGCCCAAGACCTGCTGCATCCGCTCGCCCACTTGCCTGACCAGCATATCGCCGGTGGCATGGCCATAATCGTCGTTCACATGTTTGAAATTGTCGACATCGACCACCATCACCGCCAGCCCGGCCTCGCCATTACCGCGCCCGGCCTCCAGACGCGCTAGCGTGCGTTCCATGAAGGCGCGGCGATTAGGCAGGCCGGTGGAAGAATCGGTGAATGCCAGGTTCTGCACGGCCAACGCATTGCGGCGGAAGGTTTCCAGCGGCCCTGCCAATGCGCCCAGTTCCTCAAGGCGGAACTGCTCGATCTCGAAATGCAGATCGCCGCTGGCAAGACGGCGGATAGTGCTGTGCATCCGGCGCAGGGCGGGCAGAATGTTGAACATCAGATCCGCCAGCATCGCCAGCGCCAGCGCCACCATCACCACGCCGATCGCGCTTACGCGCGTGTGCCAGCTGTTGGTGGAAGTGGTGAGTTGGGTATAGGCCTCGTCCCGCTCGCGATCGAGCGCCCACTCGATGGAGCGCGAAAAGGACTGCATCCGGGCGACACGTGCTTCGATGGAAGCCAGCAAAGCAGTATCCTGACCGCCCAGTTCGGCCTGCCGGCGGATGTCGCGCACCAGAACGCCGAGTTCGTCCACGGATTCGGTACCATCTGGCAGTTCGAACAATTCTGCGCCGCTGATGCGCAGCACAGTCAGCTGCCGGTCGATTCGCACGGCAGCATCGGTGAGAGTGTTTTCCGCCGTTTCGGGCGGGTTGGGCATCAGCGCCAGATGCGACTGGATGTGGAAATCGGCCACTGCCCGAATCAGTTCGCCCGCATTTTCGGCATTCGCGGCCGCGCGCTGCAGATTCAAGGTTTCCGCGCGCAACGTCACCGAGCGCTCTTCCGAAACCACCTGGAGGGCCGTTGCCGCCAGAACAAGTAACAGAAGAGTGCCGGCAAGCCGCCGTTCAAGGGAACCGAATATCCAGCGAAATGCGCGCTTAGGGCCCATTTCCCACCAACGCCCCATTGGGGTATCCCCTTGCCCGGTCAGCCGCCGCAGAGCAGCCAGCCGTATTTTCCAGCCTGAGCCCCGTGATAAGGGGAAATGGTTGAGAAATTATCCTTGCCCGCAAGCCGCCGCGCAGATGCCCCGGGCGCCGAAAAAACGATGTTTCAGTGGTTAGTGACATTGCTCCGCCACGCTCCTATATGGGCCGCGATGACGCATGATTGCCTCACTCCGCTGACTACCACCACTACCCCGGCTCTCCCGGGGCGGCTGGTCGCGTAATTCAGCGTACCGCCGCTGCCCGGGTTCGGGCGGTGCGGCGTCTGCCACCCGAACCTTCGCGAAACTGAACGACGCCGGGCCTTTCGGGGCGCGGGCAATTCTGCCATGGCGCCGCCACTGGAATGAAAGACGGGTTCGATGAGCGAGATGTTGAAGATCAGCCTGCCTGACGGTTCGGTTCGCGAGATGCCGGCAGGCTCCACTCCGGCCGATGTGGCCGCCGCAATCGGGCCGGGCCTGGCCAAGGCCGCGCTGGCCGCGCGTGTGGATGGCGAGTTGGTCGATCTCACCAGGCCCTTCACGCAGGATGCAGAGCTGGCGCTGGTTACTTCGCGGGACGAAGCGGAAGCGCTGGAACTTGCCCGCCACGATTATGCCCATGTGCTGGCCGAAGCGGTGCAGAACCTGTTCCCCGGCACGCAGATCACCTTCGGCCCGTCCACCGACGATGGCTTCTATTACGATTTCGCCCCGCCGAAGATTGATGGCAAGGATCGCCCCTTCACCGATGAAGACCTGCCCGCCATCGAGGCGGAGATGCGCGAGATCATCGCCGCGAACAAGCCGCTGCGCCGCGAGGTGTGGAGCCGCGAACAGCTGATCAGCCGCTGGAAGCAGCAGGGCGAGAGCTTCAAGGCCGAATGGGCCGCCGAACTGCCCGAGAATGAGGAATTGTCGGTCTATTGGTCCGGCGATGACTGGCTGGACATGTGCCGCGGCCCTCACTTGCCCTCCACCGGCAAGCTGGACCCCGCCGCCTTCAAGCTGACCCGCGTGTCGGGCGCCTATTGGCGCGGCGACCAGAAGAACGCGATGCTCAGCCGCATCTACGGCACCGGCTGGCTGAACAAGAAGCAGCTCGACGCGCATCTGACGCGGCTGGAAGAAGCCGCCAAGCGCGATCACCGCAAGCTGGGCCAGGAAATGGACCTGTTCCACCTCCAGCAGGAGGCGCATGGCTCGGTCTTCTGGCATCCCAAGGGCTATCTCATCTGGCGCGAGCTGGAAGCCTATATGCGCCGCGCGATCGACGATTCCGGCTATCGTGAGGTCAAGACGCCGCAGGTGATGGACGCCCGCCAGTGGGAGCAGTCCGGCCATTGGGGCAAATATCGCGAGAACATGTTCGTCATTCCCGACGAGGTTCCGAACGTCGATGACGAAGGGCCGATCATCTCGGGCGATGCGGACTGGATGGCGCTCAAGCCGATGAACTGCCCGGCCCATGTCTTGATCTTCAAGCAGGGCATCAAGTCCTATCGTGACCTGCCGCTGCGCATTTACGAGAACGGCTGCTGCCACCGCAACGAGCCGCATGGCGCGCTGCATGGCCTGATGCGCGTGCGCCAGTTCACGCAGGACGATGCGCATATCTTCTGCCGTGAAGACCAGATCGTCCATGAAGTGCAGAAATTCTGCCAGCTGGCGGACCGGGTCTACAAGGACTTCGGCTTTACCTATTCGATCAAGCTCGCCCTGCGTCCGGAACAGCGTTTCGGCAGCGACGAGATGTGGGATCAGGCGGAAAACGAACTGCGCAACGCCGTTGCCGCAGCCGGGCTCAATACCGAGGAATATGGCTGGGAAGAACTGCCGGGCGAAGGCGCATTCTACGCGCCCAAGCTGGAATGGCACCTGACCGACGCCATCGGCCGCACCTGGCAGGTGGGCACGATCCAGTCGGACCGCGTGTTACCCGAACGTCTGGACGCCAGCTACATCGCGGAAGATGGCGAGCGCCATCGCCCGGTGATGCTGCACCGCGCGATCTTCGGTTCCTATGAACGCTTCATCGGCATCCTGATCGAACATTTCGCGGGCCGTATGCCCCTGTGGCTGGCGCCGGTGCAGGCTGTGGTCGCCACTATCGTTTCCGATGCGGACGATTATGCCCGCGATGTGGAAGCCAAGCTGAAGGCCGCAGGCATCCGGGTGGAAACCGATCTTCGCAACGAGAAGATCAACTACAAGGTGCGCGAGCATTCCGTGGCCAAGGTTCCTCACCTGCTGGTGGTGGGCAAGCGCGAGGCGGAAGAAAGCACTGTCGCCATGCGCACGCTGGGCGAACAGCAGCAGGAATTCCTCTCGCTGGACGATGCGATTGCGCGGCTGGTGGCCGGGGCAAAGGCGCCTGACCTCAGGTGAACATCCGGCGCGGCAATGCGGACGATGCGCCGCGCGCGCTGGAAATCTGGCGCGCGGCGGTGGATGCTACTCACAGCTTCCTCTCGACGCAGGATCGTGCCGAGATCGACGCGATGCTTTCCGCATGGCTTCCGGAAGCGGAACCGTGGCTGGTCGAAGATGCCGGGAACCCGGTGGGGTTCCTGGTGATGGATGGCGCGATGATCGAGGCTCTGTTCGTCGATCCGGCCTGTCACGGCAGGGGCTTCGGCAGCGCCTTGCTCGCCCATGCGCTCAGCCTTGCGCCCGAAGCCTTGGTGGATGCGAACGAGCAGGCCGATAATGCCCTGCCCTTTTACGAGGCGCGCGGTTTCGTGCGGATCGGGCGTTCCGAGCAGGATGGGCAGGGGCGCCCATATCCTTTGGTCCATCTGCGCTATGCGGGGGGCTGGACGCCCGGGGTTTCCAAAGGCTGATCTGCTTAGTCAGCAATAGTCTTCGCCGTCAGCCAACGCTTGCGGCCAGCGCGGTTCTGCCTATTGTGTACTCGCATAAGAGCGAAACGCTCGGGGATTGGGAGGATGGATGTTCAAGCGCGCATTCGCGGCAGCGGCCCTGGCCCTGCTCGCAGCCTGCAGCCAGCAAGCAGGAAACGGAGCAATCGACGAGAAACGGTTGCTCGCCGCGGAAGACGATCCCGATAATTGGCTGTCCTATGGCCGCACCTATGCCGAGCAGCGTTATTCCCCGCTGGAGGATGTAAACGACAGCAATGTCAGCCAGCTGGGCCTGGCCTTCTCCGTCCAGCTCGACACCAATCGGGGGCAGGAAGCCACGCCTATCGTGGTGGATGGCATCATGTATTTCTCCACCGCGTGGTCCAAGGTCATGGCGGTGAAGGCCGATACGGGCGAAGTGCTGTGGCAGTTCGATCCGAAGAATATCGGCGCCAAGGGCGTCCATGCCTGCTGCGACGTGGTCAATCGCGGGGTCGCTGTATGGGAAGGCAAGGTCTTTGTCGGCACCATTGACGGAAGGCTGATCGCGCTGGACGCCGGAACCGGCAAGGAAGTCTGGTCTACTGTCACGGTCGACCAGAAGAAGCCTTACACCATCACCATGGCCCCGCGTGTCGTACGCGGGAAGGTCATCATCGGCAATTCCGGCGCGGAACTGGGCGTGCGCGGCTATGTCAGCGCCTATGACGCGAATAGTGGCAAGCTAGTGTGGCGTTTCTACACCGTGCCGGGCAATCCGGCGGACGGGCCGGACGGCGCGGCTTCAGACGAGGCTTTCGCCAAATTCGCAGGCAAGACCTGGAATGGCAATTGGTGGGAAATGGGCGGCGGCGGCACCGTGTGGGATTCGGTGGTCTACGATGCCGATTTCAACCAACTGATCGTGGGGGTGGGCAATGGCTCGCCCTGGAACCACCGCGCGCGTTCGGCGGGCAAGGGGGACAATCTGTTCCTCTCCTCCATCCTCGCGCTCGATCCCGATACCGGTAAATACAAGTGGCATTATCAGGTAAATCCCGGCGAAACCTGGGATTTCACGGCCACCCAGCAGATCACTCTGGCGGACCTGACCATCGACGGGAAACCGCGCAAGGTGCTGATGCAAGCGCCGAAGAACGGGTTCTTCTATGTGATCGACCGCAGCAACGGGAAGCTGATCAGCGCCGAGAACTTCGTGCCCCAGAACTGGGCGGAGAAGATCGACCTCGTTACCGGGCGGCCGGTGGAAAGGCCCGAAGCCCGCTTCGCGGACAAGCCCTATATGGTCTATCCTTCGGGCCTTGGGGCCCATGCCTGGATGCCGATGAGCTATTCGCCGAAGACCGGGCTGGTCTATATCCCGGCGATGCATGCGCCGATCACCATGGCGGACAATGTGAATTACGAGCGCCACCCCGGCCGCTGGAACACCGGCGTCAACATGGGCGGGCCGCCGCCCAAGGGGCAGGAGCATGAAGCCGCCTTCATGGGCTGGCTCGTCGCCTGGGACCCGGTGAAGCAGAAGGCTGCGTGGAAGATCGAGCGGCCCTGGCCATGGAATGGCGGCACGCTGGCGACCGGCGGCAATCTGGTGTTCCAGGGCGATGCCTATGGCAAGTTCCACGCTTATGACGCGCGCGACGGCAAGGAATTGTGGAGCTTCAACGCCGGACAGGGCGTGCTGGCCGGGCCGATCACATACCGGGTCAACGGCATGCAATATGTCGCGGTACTGGCCGGCTATGGCGGCTCCATGGGCATGGCGCGCCCGGCTGACTGGATGGAAACCCCTCCCCCGCCGGGCCAATTGCTTGTGTTCAAGGTGGGCGGCACGGCCAAGCTGCCCGAACGCCCACCCTTCACGCCGCCGCCCTTTGCCGTGAGTGACGAAAAGTTCACCTCGGCGCAGCTGGCGGAGGGGCAGAAATGGTATCTCACCTATTGCAGCATCTGCCATGCGGGCCCGACCAACCCGGACCTGTTCCGATCGCAATATGCGCTGAGCGCCGATGCCTGGCGTTCGGTAGTGATCGATGGGGCGCTGCAGGATAATGGCATGGCCAGCTTCTCTGAACAGCTGACCAAGGATCAGGCAGAATCGATCCGCGCCTATGTGCTCAAGCTGGGAAAGGAAGGCGCCGTGGCCGAGGCAGCGAAGGCCGGGCGATCGGCCGGAACGGGGAAAACGGGCGCTTAGAACAGCGCCGGTAGCGCTGGCCCTGCGGCGATCAGGGCCAGTGCGCAGCCCCACACCGTCAGCCGACGGAGAACTTCCACCAGATCAGGCGAGACATGGGGAACAAGGGCGAGAGCGCGTGCCATGCGCGCCTTCTCGTCCTTGAATCCCTAACAAAGGGTTAAACCTGCTATCGGGCGGCCGCGCTGGGCATTTGCTGGCTGGCGCAATGGAAACTGCCACCGCCCGCCAGCACGCCGTCGGCGGGCAGGCCGATGGTATCGCGATCCGGGAAACAGGCCGCAACCGCCGCCACGCCTTCTTCATCCATGGCCGTGCCATAGGTCGGCACGACCACCAGTTTCGAGGTGATGGCGAAGTTCATGTAGCTGGCCGGTTCCGCATCCTCATCCCCGACCAGGCCGGGTGAGGGAATGTCCCGCACTTCCAGCCCGAATGCCTTGGCCCGCGCGCGCGCATCGGCATAGACCCCGGCGTTGGGATCGTCCTTCCCGCTCGCCACGGGCAGCGCCAGCACGCCCGGCGCCACGAAGCGGGCGAGATTATCGACATGGCCGTCCGTATGGTCGTTCAACAGGCCGTCCCCCAGCCACAGTACCCGGTCGAAGCCAAGGTCGCGCGCCAACCGCATCTCGATCTCCTCGCGCGAAAGGCGCGGGTTGCGATTGGGATTGAGCAGCACCTGCTCGGTCGTGACGACAAGGCCTGTCCCGTCATTGTCGATGGCGCCGCCTTCCAGAATCCAGTCGCAGCTTTCCACCGGTAACCCGGCATCGCGTGCGATTTCCGCGCCGATTTCCTGATCGCCCGCCATCAGATATTTGCCGCCCCAGCCATTGAAGCCGAAGCGCCGGGCGATGCGGTTGCCAGTTGCATCCATCACCACCAGCGGGCCCGTGTCGCGCAGCCAGACATCGCCATAGATGCGCCGTTCCACCGTTACGGCGGCACTCACCAGCGAGCGGGCGAGCGCCTCGTTTTCCTCATTGCGGACAAGCAGCCGTGCCTGCTGCCCGCTTTCGGCCACGGCGCTGGCAAAGGCAGCGATCTGTTCCTGCGCGCGCGGCAGCGAATCCGGCCATTCCACCGGATCGTGGGGAAAGCCGATCCACAGCCAGTCCTGCGGGGCGAATTCGGAAGGCATAATGTAAGTCATGACAAGTCTCAGCAACCGCCCTTTGTGTTCTTGCAGCTGGCATCGCGAATGCGGCGGAATTCGTCGCCGGGGTTCCAGTTGGGCCAAGCCGTACTCTCGGCCATCATGCGCCCCAGCATATAGTAAAGCTCCATATCCTGCCGGGTGGAGCTGAAATCCCAATTCGGATCGAACTCGTCATTGGGCCCGTGATAGGCATTCTGGGTATAGGCTTCCTGCCTGGCTGCGCCCGCCGCGCGGCCCCCATCCACGAAATCCTCGCCCCCTTCCACATAGAGCATCGGCACGCCGCGCTTGGCGAAGCTGAAATGGTCGGACCGGTAATAGAAGCCCGCCTGCGGAGACTGGTCGGGCGTGGCGGTGCGGCCCTGCTTTTGCAGCACCTTGGCCAGGAAGGCATCCAACTCGCTCTTGCCGCCGCCCACAACGCTGACATCGCGGGCAGGCCCTGCCAGCAGCGGCGTATCGATATTGAGCCCGCCAACGATGTGGTCGAGCGGGAAGACAGGATTGGCCGCCAGATATTCGCTGCCCAGCAGGCCCTGTTCCTCCGCCGTCAGCGCCACGAAAGCCATGCTGCGCGGCGCGGGCCCCGCCTGCACCTGCGCCTTGGCAAGCGCCACGATTGCGCCGACGCCCGCTGCATTGTCGATGGCGCCATTGCAGATATCGTCGCCCTCATCATTGGGGGTGCAGCGGCCCAGATGGTCCCAATGGGCCGAGTGCAGCACATATTCGTCCGGCCGCTCGCTGCCCGGTAGCACGCCGATCACGTTTCTGGAGCTGTAACGGCGGATGTCATTGGCAAAGGCGGTGGAGATG
>MKUB01000119.1 GCA_001898545.1 Sphingomonadales bacterium 63-6
CCGCACGGCGCGCGGGCGCGTGCTTAACGATCGCGGCTGGGCGCATCTGGGAATCACTCCGCCAGTCAGTGGATTGCAGGGGGGACTTTTCGGGGACGGGAAATGAATTCCACCCGATTGCCGTCTTAACGCACCGCGCCGCTTACGCATTTTCCCGAAAGATTGGCCTGCCGTTCGGTTCCATTGTGGGACAACTCTTCCCCGCAGGGCCTTCGAGTCCCAAAATAATCGCCTGCGGTGCGGCTAAACACAGTTAATTCAATTGCCCGGAAAGGGGTGGTCTGGCCTGTTGCATCGGTCAGGTTGGTGAAAAGGGGGAGTCGTATCCGCGGCTCAAGCCATGCCTGAAGCGAACAGGATTTGAGACCATGTCCGTAAAAATGGCCCTCGCGAAACTATCTGCCGCAGCTGCCGGCGGCGCGCTGCTTGGCGGCGGGGCAGTGCATGTCGCGGAACCGCAGGCCGCCAATGTGACGACGTACAAGTCGGTCAAGGTAGCCAAGGCGGCGCCCAAATATGTGAAGGCGAAGCCCGCCAAGCGCGTTGCGGAAAAGCCGCGCGTGGTAAAGCGTATCCGCCGCGTGATCGAGGCGCCCTGTGAAGAGGGCGGGCCGGATTGCACGCCGCAGATCGCGATGATGCCCGTGCCACTGCCCCAGCCTCTCCCGGCGCTTCCCCCGGTCAGCGGATCGAGCGGCGGCGGCGTGACTGTGGTCGGCGGTTCGGGCGGCTTTGGCGGTTTCGGCGGCGGGTTCTTCGGCGGCTTCTTTGGCGGCGGGAGTTCGTCGGGCGGCAGCGTTGTGGTGACCTCCACCACCACGGGCGGTTCGACCAGCACGTCCAGCGGCGGCAGCTCCACTTCCAGCAGTGGCGGATCGACCTCCACCAGTGGCGGTTCTACTTCGACTTCCACGGGCGGGGTGACCAGCACGACCACGAGCAGCACGGGCGGCATTACGAGCACGACGACTACCAGCTCGGGCGGATCGTCCTCCTCGAGCTCTTCCAGCTCGTCGTCCTCCTCCTCGTCTTCGTCGAGCTCTTCCAGTTCCTCTAGTTCAAGCGGCGGGTCGAGCGGGAATTGCCATCACAAACATTGCGGCGGGTCGAGCGGTTCCAGCTCAGGTTCGTCGAGCGGGTCCAGTTCCAGCTCGGGTAGCAGCAGTTCTTCCAGCTCCAGCTCGGGCAATGTGACCAGCAGCACTTCGTCCTCGACCAGCAGCTCGACATCCAGCTCCACCAGTTCCTCGACCTCGTCGAGCACGAGCACTTCGGGTTCTACCAGCGGGTCGAGCAGCACCAGCACCACCAGCGGTACGCAGGTGCCTGCCCCGCCGATGCTGTTGCTGTTTGGCGCGGGCGCCGTCGCGGTCTTCGGCCGCCGCCGCCTGGGTAAGGCCCGGAAGGGCCTGGAGAGCAAGCTCGCAGCCTGAGGCGCCTTGCTTTAGCGGAAACGAGAAAGGGCGGCCTCGCAAAGGCCGCCCTTTTCGTATGGCCGCCCTTTTCTTGTGGTACGTGCCAAAGCAGCCATCATCGGCAGGCAAAAGAAAAGCCGACCCGGTGCGGCCTACTGCACCGGGCCGGCCCTTTCGGCGAGTTGGGCGCTCGCCGGGGTGACCTCTTCAGGATCTCAGTAATAGACGCCCAGGGTGAAGCCGATCACACGCCCGCAGAAGGGGATGATCAGCCAGATGCCGAGGGAAAGCGCGCCCGATAGCTTGGCCGCAGCGGGAATGCTGCCGCCCGGCTTGCCCCATTCGTCGATGCCCTTGGACAGGATGCGGTGGAAGATCGCCATATTGACGCCGGCCACGGCCATCAGGCCCATTTTCCAGAGGAAATAGGGATTGGCCATGTAAGTCGTCGCCTTGCTGACGAACAGCAGCAGGCCGGTGATCAGCGCCACGGCGAAGCCGATCCAGGTGACGGGCACCGTATCGCGTTCCACCGCCTTCACGCTGCGGCCCTTGGAGGTGAGACCCAGCAGGCGCATGTCCATGATGGCGATGGCGCCAATGACGGTGACGAGGGCGAAGACGTGAATGGTCTCGATAGTCGGGAACATCCATTCATTGCTGGCGATAGTGGTGCCGAGGCCGGATTGCTCGATGCTGGCCCAGATGGAATTTGCCATTGTTCTTTCTCCCCCCTCAAACCGGCGCGTAGGCGATCCAGCGCCCACCGACCATGACCAGCATCCAAAGCACGATCAGCGCGACCGCGCCGAGCTTGATCGAGCCCTGCCCGCCAGGCGAGACGTCCCACTGCTCCATCCGGCCGCGCACGGCGGCCTGGAACCAGAGGCTGACTACGATTGTCACGGCCAGCACGCCCATCTTGATCCAGAAAATCGGGTTGACCATGTTGCGGACCGGTTCGCTGATCAGCAGGATGATGCCCGTGGTGATCAGCACCAATGCGCCGCCCTTGATCCAGGGCTGATAGCGATTGAATATCTGCGGCAGGGTCTGGTCCTTGCCGCTGACGCCCAGCACCTTGAGGTTGAGCATCAGGGTTGAGCCGAACAGCACCGCGATGGCGAGGATGTGCAGCGTCTGGAAGCCCGGGATCGCCAGGAAGTGGCTCTGCAGCCAGATGGCGAAGGGCCAGTCGGAGACCCAGAGCGAGAATTCGACGATTGGCGTCTGTCTGATCGCCTCCGTCATCTGGAATAGAAATTCGCCAATCGACATGGGTTACAACCTCCCCTGTATCCGGCAGGCGCATGGCGGCGCGACCCTGTCCGGTTGTTCCTGTCACTCAGTTCGGCATGGTCTGTTGGCCTTGCGGAACCTGTCCCATCCAAGATCGCCTGATGGCTTAGTTGACTTGGTCCGCCATTGACCTGGATCAAACGGAGCGGATGGGCGGCGTAAATGGAGGGGCGGGGAGGGGCCTTACTGGGGGGCTATTCCCCCCATTCGTCATCCCGGCGAATGCCGTGATCGCTGCAGATCTTGAACCAAGGTGGCCAACGATCCCGGGTCAAGCCCGGGATGACGCGAGAATGCTCGTCTTCCTAGGATAATCGCCAACGAAAAAGGCCCCGCATCGCTGCGGGGCCTTTTCAATTTCGGCAGTGCTGAACTGGGCCGGTCTGGCGCGGATCAGGCGGCCAGCTTGCGCAGCACATATTGCAGGATGCCGCCATTCATGAAGTATTCCACTTCATTGGCAGTATCGATGCGGCACAGAGCGGTGAAGGTGAAGGTCGAGCCATCGGCGCGGGTCACTTCCACTTCGACATCCTGCTGCGGCTTGAGGTCGGCCACGCCGCGAATGGTGAAGCTGCAATCGCCATCGAGCGCCAGCGACAGGCGGGTATCGCCTTCCTTGAACTGCAGCGGCAGCACGCCCATGCCGACGAGGTTGGAGCGGTGGATACGCTCGAAGCTTTCCACGATCACAACGCGCACGCCCAGCAGGTTAGTGCCCTTGGCGGCCCAGTCGCGGCTGGAGCCGGTGCCGTATTCCTTGCCGGCGATGACCACCATCGGCGTGCCTTCGGCCTTGTACTTCATTGCCACGTCATAGACCGGGAGGGCTTCGTCACCATAACGGCTCATGCCGCCTTCGATGCCGGGGACCATCTCGTTCTTGATGCGGATATTGGCGAAGGTGCCGCGCATCATCACTTCATGATGGCCGCGCCGCGCGCCGTAGGAGTTGAAGTCCGCCTTGGCGACCTGATGCGCCATCAGCCATTCGCCCGCGGGGCTGTCGGCCTTGATCGAACCGGCGGGGCTGATGTGATCGGTGGTGATGGAATCGCCCAGGATCAGCAGCGGCTTGGCTTCGACAATGTCGGAAACCGGGGCCGGGGTCATGGTCATGCCTTCGAAGTAAGGCGGGTTGGCGATGTAGGTGGAGCCTGCACGCCAGGAGTAGGTTTCCGAACCGGCAACGTCGATTGCCTGCCAGTGCTTGTCGCCCTTGTAGACGTCGGCATAGCGGGCCTGGAACATGGCGCGATCCATGCAGCTCGCCATGGTTTCATAAACTTCGTTATTGGTCGGCCAGATGTCCTTGAGGAACACGTCCTGGCCATCCTTGCTGGTGCCGATGGGGGTGGTGATGAAATCTTCCACCACGGTGCCCTTCAGCGCATAGGCCACCACCAGCGGCGGCGAAGCGAGGAAGTTGGCGCGCACATCGGGGCTGACGCGGCCTTCGAAATTGCGGTTGCCCGAAATCACGGCGGCGGCGACGAGGCCGTTTTCGTTGATCGCCTTGCTGATCGGTTCGGCCAGCGGGCCGGAATTGCCGATGCAGGTGGTGCAGCCATAGCCCACCAGATTGAAGCCGATATTGTCGAGGTGGGACTGGAGGCCCGCCTTGTTGAGATAATCGGTAACAACCTGCGAGCCGGGGGCCAGCGAGGTCTTTACCCAGGGCTTGGGCTTGAGGCCGAATTCGTCAGCCTTCTTGGCCACGAGACCAGCGGCGACCAGAACGCCCGGATTGGAGGTATTGGTGCAGCTGGTGATGGCCGCGATCATCACGTCGCCATCGCCCACGTCGAAATCCTTGCCCTGCACCGGAACGCGGGTCGCGGCCTTCTTGTAGGTTTCGGTCATGTCCTTGTTGAACACGTCGTCCACTTCGGGCAGCGGCACCCAGTCCTGCGGGCGCTTCGGCCCGGCGAGAGAAGGCACCACGGTCGAAAGGTCCAGTTCCAGCGTGGAGGAGAACACCGGATCGGCAGCGCCCGGTTCCATCCAGAAGCCCTGTTCCTTGGCATAGGCTTCCACCAGGGCGATCTGCTCTTCCTCGCGGCCGGTCAGGCGCAGATAGTCCAGCGTCTTGTCGTCAATGCCGAAGAAGCCGCAGGTCGCGCCATATTCCGGCGCCATATTGGCCAGCGTCGCACGGTCGGCCAGCGTCAGCGAGGCAAGGCCCGGGCCGTAATATTCGACGAAGCGGCCCACCACGCCATGCTTGCGCAGCATGGAGGTGCAGGTCAGCACGAGGTCGGTCGCGGTCACGCCTTCCTTCAACTCGCCCGTGAACTTGAAGCCGACCACTTCGGGGATCAGCATGGAAACCGGCTGGCCCAGCATCGCGGCCTCGGCCTCGATCCCGCCAACGCCCCAGCCCAGCACGCCCAGGCCGTTGACCATGGTGGTGTGGCTGTCCGTGCCGACGCAAGTGTCGAAATAGGCGACCGTCTCGCCATTCTGGTCCACGCTGGTCCACACCGACTTGGCGATGTTTTCCAGGTTCACCTGATGACAGATGCCGGTGCCCGGGGGCACGGCGTAGAAATTGTTGAGCGACTTGGAACCCCACTTGAGGAAGTCATAGCGTTCCATATTGCGCTGATATTCGATCTCGACGTTCTCTTCGAACGCCTTGGGATGACCGAATTCGTCCACCATCACCGAGTGGTCGATCACGAGGTTCACGGGAACCAGCGGATTGATCTTGCTGGTGTCGCCGCCCAGCTTGGCAATGGCATCGCGCATGGCGGCCAGATCGACCACGCAGGGAACGCCCGTGAAATCCTGCAGCAGCACGCGGGCCGGGCGATACTGGATTTCAGCGCCGGTCACGGGGTTCTTCTGCCAGTCGGCAATGGCCTGAATGTCGGCGGTGGAAACGGTGAAGCCGCCATCTTCGAAGCGCAGCAGGTTTTCCAGCAGCACCTTCATGGAGAAGGGAAGTCGGCTGACGTCGCCGATCTTTTCCGCCGCTTTGTTGAGGGAGTAATAGGCATAATCCTTGCCTCCCACATTGAGCGTGCTGCGGGTGCCGAGCGAGTTCTTGCCGACCTGGGTCATCTGTTGCGCCGTCCTCTTATTTCCGAATTGCGGAGCCCTCCGATGCGCTCGTTTGCGAAGGAGGGGAGTCGCCCGGCACCTGCGCGTTTTGCCCCGCAAGGTCAAGGGTTGCGGCCAGCAAATAGCCGTCCGTCAGGGCGCTTTTTCATGCCCTGTGGCGAATCCTTGGCGTGGGCGCATAGCCGCGCTATCGCTCGCGCCGATGAATGGAATCGGCAACACTCCCCGCAAAGCGGAGCCGCTGCGTGTCGCGGCAATGGCGGCTGCATTGGTGGTGGCCGCATGCGCAGGCGCGGGGCTGGGCTTCCTGCTCGATCTGATAGGCGGGGACGAGACGCCCACCCGCTCGGCAGACAGTAAGGCGAGCGATGGGCCGATCGGGCTCAACGCGCCTTAAAGCGCGGTCTGCTCGGTGCGCTTGCGCGGCGCCGCGATCCAGCAGCCCGCCACGATCAGGGCCGAGCCCAGCACGGTCGGCATGGTCACGGCTTCGTTGAAGGCGATCCAGCCGAACAGGGCCGCCCACAGGAAGGCGGTATATTCAAAGGGCACCAGCGCCTGCGTTTCGGCGCGGGCATAGGCCCAGCTGCCCAGCATCAGCGCGCCGATGGCCAGTACGGCGCTGATGCTGACGCTCACCCAGGCTTCCGTATCGGGGATCACCAGCAGCCAGGGCGCGACTACAACGAGAGTCAGTGTGGCGCCAAGGCATTGGAACAGGGCCACTTCGGCGGGCTTGGCGAGCAGGGCCTGCTGGCGCTGGAGCACGAGGTTCCAGGCATAGAGGCAGGCGGAAGCCAGCACGGCGACGACGCCCAGCGTGGCTTCGGGATGGGCATTGGCCTCGCCCACGCGGCCCAGCGCGATCACCAGCACGCCCGCCAGCCCCAGCACCGATGCGCCGATGGCCTGCCGCCCCACCTTCTCCTTCAGCAGCAGCGCCGCCAGGAACAGGGCGATCAGCGGGGCGATGAAGGAAATGGCGATGGCCTCCGCCATGGGCAGGCGGATCAGGCCATAGAAGAAGCTTGTCGCCACGCCCGCCGACAGGAAACCGCGCAGCAGGTGCAGCTTCAGCAGCGGCCAGTCCGGCCGCCTTGCGCCTTCCTTCAGCCAGAGCGGCAGCGCCATCCCGGCCCCCAGCACATTGCGCCAGAAGGTGGCGCTATAGGCGCCCAATGCCAGCGAGGCGAATTTCATCGCCCCGTCCATCACCGAGTAGAAGGCGATGGAAACCGCGATGGCCACGAAGGGCGCAATCGAGTGCCGGGAATGGGCGGAATGGCTCATGCCGGGCACATAGGGCCGCGCGGATGCGCCGTCACGCCGAATTGCCCACTCCTTTCACGGTTAATTGTGCAGACATCGCTTTTGTTGAATGATTGGCTGAAATATCATGACACATATGGCCGGTCCCCCTCCGGTCCAGAGACAGGGCTAGATCTCGATGAATGTTACGATGCGCAGGTTTGTTGTTCTCGGTATGGCGGCGCTGGCGGTCCCCGCTGCAGTCGCAGCCCAGACGGGACAGCCTGCGCCCGCGCAGCAGTCGGCCAAGCCTCAACCGAAGCCCCAACCGAAGCCGCAAGCCACGCCTGCTTCGCAGCCTGCGGCCACTCCGGTGGTGCAGCCCTTGCCCAATGCCGATCAGGCACCGCTCAAATGGACTCTGGCGGATGGCAAGGCTCTGCTCGATCTGATCCAGGGCATCGGCTCGGAAGGGCTCATCCCTTACGATTACCAGATGCAGGGCCTGGCCGCCGCGATTGCCGATGGCGAGGGAGCCGCTCTGGACGAGCAGGCGACCCGAAGCTTTTCTTGGCTGGTCGAGGATTTGCGCGACGGACGCACTCCGATGGAGGCGCGCAAGCAATGGTTCGTGGTCGATCCCGATCCGGACCGTATGCCTACCCGGCAGGTGATGGCAGAGGCACTGGAAAACCATGACATTGCCGGTGTGGTCGGCAAGCTGGCGCCCACCGTGCCCGATTATGCCGCGCTGAAGGACGCGCTGGCCGCAACGCCCAAGGCCAACAAGGCGCGCATCGCCCTGATCCGCGCCAATATGGATCGCTGGCGCTGGCTGGCGCGCGATCTGGGCTCGCAATATCTGCTGACCAATGTGCCCGAATATCAATTGCGGCTGACGGTGAACAACAAGATCATCCGCAGCTACAAGACGATTGTGGGCAAGCCGGGCCGCACCGCCACGCCGCAGCTGGCGGAAATTGTGGAAGGGGTGATCTTCAACCCGACCTGGACCGTGCCGCAGAGCATCGTGAAGGGCGAAGGGCTGGGCGCGCGGCTGCTGGCCAATCCCGCTTCCGCCAAGGCGCAGGGCTATGCGGTCACCAAGGGCGCCAATGGCTTCATCAATGTGGTGCAGCAGCCGGGCAAGAACAATTCGCTGGGCCTGATGAAGCTCGACATGCCGAACGAACATGCCATCTTCCTGCATGACACGCCTTCGCGTCACCTGTTCGACAGCGACAAGCGCGCGCTCAGCCACGGCTGCATCCGCACCGAGCGGGCGCAGGAACTGGCGATCACCATGGCGATCCTGGGCAAGGGCGCGGCCAAGGACGAGGCGGTGGCCATCTCCGTTTCGGGCAAATATACCAAGGTGCCGCTGCAGAAGACCTTCCCGGTCTACATCACCTATTTCACCATGGGCCGCGACATTAACGGCCAGCTGACCACCTTCAACGACATCTACGAGCGCGATGCCCCGGTTCTGGCCAGCTTCGACCAGCCCCGCCAGGCCAACCGCGCCCGCAAGACGGACGAGGAAGTGGTGGAGATCGTGGACGATTTGCAGATTTAAGGCACAGCGGTTCTGTTGCTGCCCCTCAATCCCCGTTCGTCCTGAGCTTGTCGAAGGACACGGGTGAGCTTTGATCTGGGCGCTCTTAACGGTGACCGTTTCGCGCGTCCTTCGACAAGCTCAGGACGAACGGGTGGTGGGTGTGTTTCCCTCCTTTCGTCATTCCCGCGCAGGCGGGAACCCAGCAGCAACCGTCGATCTGGGTTCCCGCATTCGCGGGAATGACGAGAAAATGGGAACCGGGCACCAGCCCTCCTCCGGCGGCGAGCCCGGACATAACGCCAGTGTGTAGAACGAACCAATCGCGCGGCCGGCACGGCGTCAGGAACTAGGCGCGTGCGGGGCGGGCGGAGGGAGTTGCGAAAGACCGGGCGCCCATCCGCAGCGCCTTGGGTTCGACCCTTTAATCGGAGATCGGCCGGGAAAGGCGCCACGGGCTCGCGTGCGGCGTTCTTTCCTCGCGAGTGATAGCC
>MKUB01000120.1:0-8869 GCA_001898545.1 Sphingomonadales bacterium 63-6
CAGGCAGGCGATGTGATCCCACTTGGCGCGGCCCATATCCTCATGCGCTTCCGCCTCGGTGATCGGCACCCCCTGTTCCTCGAACAGTTTCACCAGAGCCATCACCGGCGCGCGGCTGCCGAAATCGATCATCGTGCCCGCCCAATCGAAGATCACTGCCTTGAGCGCGGGTGGGATATTTGCCTGCATGGGAAGCCTTTCAATCGTCGAGAATGGAGGAGAGCACATCTTCAGCCAGCGCGAAGGAGGTGGATGCCCCCGTGCCGCTGGTGACCACCACCAGCCGCACGCCCGGCATGGGCTGGCGCACGATGCTATGTTCCGGCCCGCTGGCGTAAGTTCCCGTCCAGCGCTGGATCACGGGCGGGGCATGGCCGAACAGTTCGGCAAACTGACGCAGCATCAGTTCATCGATCGCGGCATCGGAAAAGGGCGCAGGTGTGGGGGCGTAGACATGGCTGTCCCCCACCACCAGCGAGCCATCCGCGCTCTGCACCGCGATCAGGTGAATGCCGTGATCCAGTTCCTCCCCCGCTTCCCGCGCAAGGCGGCGGCGCAGGGGGCCAGTGGCGCATAGCTCACTATAGCCGAGATAGCGGACCATGCTGAGGTCGCTCATCACCGGGTTGGGCAGCCGCCACCCCGGCGCTGCCAGCCGCAGCATCTGCAACTGGCAGCGGGTAATTCCTTCCTCGGCATAGGCAGCCGGGAACAGACCCGCCCAATCGTCCCCCGGACAGGCGATGATACGCGGGGCGGATAGCCGCGTTCCATCTGCCAGCAGGACAAGGCCCGGCTCGATCCGGCTAACGGCGGCGCCGCGCCGGATAACCACGCCAGCTTCCTCTTCAAGCCATCGGGAGAGCAGGGGAATGGCAGTGCGAGATTCCACGCGAAGATCGGCTGACGACAGAAGGGCACCGCCCAGATCGCCCTTCAGTTCCGGGCAATGGGCCCGTGCCTGTTCCGGCGTCAGCAGACGGCAGCCCTCGCTCATCTCGGTTTCCGCGAAGGCTTCGATAACGTCCACCGCCTCCGGCCTTCGGGCTGCCAGCAGGAGCCCTTCCTGTTCGACAGCGATACCTGCCCTGGGAGCAATCTCCCGCCAGATGGCTGCACTGCGCCGCGCAAGGTTCCAGACCTTCCCGCGCTGCTGGCCCGTGACGGTGACGAAGCCGAAATTGCGGATAGAGGCGCCGTTTGCCTGCGTATCGCGGTCCACCACCTGCACGCGCAAGCCACGGCGGGCGGCGGCCAAGGCATGGGCGAGCCCGACAATCCCCGCCCCAACGACAATCAGGTCAGGCTGCGGCGAGGACATGGCCATGCCTTTTGCCAAGACGCAGCTGGAAATAGAGTGCGGAGCAGAGCGTCAGCAGCGCCACCGATCCCGCCACCCAATAGGCACAATCGATATAGAACGGCAGCCAGTCCATCTTGGCCGCCCCGAAGCTGCGATAGAGCAACAGAGCCACGCTGCCGACATAGCCGGAGCTATCCGCGATATAGATCAGGAAACCCGCGTTGCCCGCGTGCCCGATGGCCGCGATCATCCGGTCGAACAGCATCGCGTTGAACGGCGTATAGGCGAAATAAAGCCCCGCCCCGGTAAGGATCATGTAGGACAGCGGCCCCAGCAGCCCCATCTGGAACGCCAGCGTTGCCGCACCCAGCAGCAATGCGCCAGCAAAGATGATCCCATGCATGGCCAGCAGGGCGCGCATATTGTCGCGGATGAGCATCAGGGCGCCAAGACCGGCGAGCGCAACGACCGCCACGGGCAGTTCGCTGGCGGAAAAGACGGCGGCATCCCCGCCATAGCCCATGGCCGCCCATAGTTCCGCGGCAAAGCTGTCCCGAAAATCCCGCATCGCCGTCAGCAGGACATAGCCGGAAACCAGCAGCAGCATGGCCACGCCATAATTGCGCAGGAAGGCGGCTCGATCCTGCTTCAGCATGGGCACACGTATTGTACGCTCCGCCTCATCGCGCGCATCGGGCGGCGGCATACGCTCCAGCAGCACCAGCGAAACGATCAGCACGGGGAAAAACAGCGCCCCGGTCACCGCGGGCATCCATTCCTCGCTCACGCCCCAGCCCATCACCAGAACGGCAACAGATTTCACCGCCCCGGAAGAGATGATGAAGCTGGCGCATAATACCGCCCCCAACACTTCGGAAACGCGCCTGCCTTCCACATAGCTGAAAACCAGTCCCCAGATCATGCCCAGCGGCAGGCCGTTCAGGAACATGCAGGCCACGTTCCACGGTTCCGGGATCAGGGCGAACAGGATCAATGCCAGCCAGGAGGTGACGATCAGCCCCAGGATGGCCAGCGCCCGCCCGCGCCGCCCGAACTCGGCGATCACCCTGATGCCGATCAGCTTGGAAAGCGCATAGCCAAGCACCTGCGCGATCAGCAGCACGGACTTGTAGTCGAGCCCGCCCAGAATGCTCGCATGATCGGCAAAGGTCGCCGCCGCGAAGGGCTTGCGAAAAGCATACATGGCGAAATAGGCGCTGAAGGCGGCAATGCCCCCCAAGAATGAGCGCAACCTTGCGTCTGGGGTCGGTCCCGGAGGGGGATGAAGAGGGGTGGGCCAAGGAAATCACCGTCGCCTGAAATGGATAATCTGGTCTAGGCCAGTTTCACTTCACTTTCATGACGACGGCTATTCCTTGTTCCATGGGAACGAGACCTCGCGAGCGCCCCGGACGGGGCCGTTGTCGCCGCCCGCTCTGTCCCATTGAGCACACTCTTGCGGCGGTGGTCAGACCGTCACTCGCAGCGTCCCGATTCCAGGGTCGGTAAGCCCGGGGGCACCATTGTCCACCTTGCCCGCAAAGCGGCGCAGGAAGCCGTCCATACCCTCGGAAGTCACGGTGAAATCGTACCATCCCTGCGTTGCATCTAGCGGCAGGGCCACACCGGAGGACTTGCCCGGAGGGACCGCCACTTCGCGCCTTGCAGGTCCATTGCCCAAATAGTCGGGAGCCATTTCGATCACGAAGACCAGCGGTTTTTCACCATTGTTAGCAAGCTGGAGCCTGAGCGCCTGCCCCTGCCGGTCTTCCTCCAGAGTGGCTTCGGCAAGCCCCCTACCCGCCGCCCCGGCATAACGTCGCCAATAGCCATTGGGGCCGCGCAGGGTGAGGTCATAGGCGGCATAATCGGCGTTTTTCTGCCAATCTTCCGCCACGTGGCGATTACCCGCACCGATAGTGAAATGGCTCGGTTCCAGCCGGTCGAGATTATCATGCACGGTGAATGTCACCCCCACCGGGCCGTCATTCGCCAGCTCTATCCGCAAGCGCCCATCAAGCCCGACCTGGCCCTGCGCTGAGAAGCTATAGGGCAACGGACGATGGGGACGGCGGCCCTCCATCTGGCTCGCAGGCCGCTGGACAACCGGGATTTCATTGGCGCTACCCGCCGCCGAAAGGGCAACACGGTCCTTGAAATCCGACGTATCGGGCAGCTCGATCTGCTCCACCCGCTCATCCGGACTGGCAAAATCGAACACGGAAGTCAGATCACCGCAGACAGAGCGGCGCCAATCGCTGATATTCGGCTCTTTCACGCCGAACCGCTCTTCCATCAGCCGCAGAACGGAAGTGTGGTCGAACAATTGCGAACAGACGAAACCGCCCCGGCTCCAGGGGGACACCACGATCGTCGGTGTGCGAATACCCAAGCCGATGGGATGCGGGCCCTGAACCTTCTCCGCTTCGGGGCCCCAGAGCTTTGTTTCTCCATCGAGCGGCACAGTGCTGTGCCCGCGATAATCGCCCACGGGCGGCACTGGAGGCGGCATGTGGTCGAAGAAACCGCCAGCCTCGTCGTAATTGAGGATGAAGGCTGTGCGGGCGAAGACTTCCGGATTGTCCACCAGAGCAGCGATCAGCCCGGCCGTGACATGCTCCCCTTTGGCAGGTTCCGCCTTGGGGTGTTCGGAAAGGTCGGCAGCGGTAACGATCCAGCTGATCTGCGGCAAATTGCCGCTTTCAACATCCGCCCGGAACGCCTCGACCAATTGCTCGCCATCGGACCGCTTGCGATCGGCGCCTTCCTTGTGCTCGCTCACCCAGGAGCGTCCACGGCGATAGAGTTCCGAGTCCGGCGGACAGGGCCTGAAAGCGGGGAAGATGGACAGCAGATTGTCGCCGAAATTGTCGTATTCCTGATAGACCTTCCAGCTGATCCCGGCGTCCTGCAGGCGCTCGGCATAGGTCTTCCAAGTATAGGCGTCCGGGTCCAGCGGGCGATCTTCCCGCATGTCGGCGCTCGGCGTTTCATCCTCGCCATAATTGTGCATCTGCGGATCGCGCCCCACCGTGCCACCGCCATTGCACCCGCTGAACAGATGCAGGCGGTTTGGATAGGTCTGGGTCATGGTGGAACAGTGGTAGGCGTCACACACAGTGAATGCGTCCGCCAGCGCATAATAGAACGGCAGATCGCCCGCTCCGTAATGGAGCATCCGGTCTTGCAGTTCCTCGGTATGGCCCCAGCGGTCGTATCGGCCACGGTTGAAGATCACCATGTTTTCCTGGTGGGACTGGTCAGCGCCATCGACCTTGAAGGACCGGGTCGTCTTCGAATCCCCGTGATAGGGCAGGACGAAACCGTCCGGATGCTGGGCTGAAGGCTGCACCCATACGCTCCGACCACCGGGCAGCCTGAGCGGGCGCGGATCACCTAGGCCGCGCACTCCGTTTAGCATGCCGAAATAGTGATCGAACGACCGGTTTTCCTGCATGTGGACCACGATGTGGTCGATATCCTGCAAGGTTCCGCTGCGGCGACTGGCGGGAATGGCGAGCGCACGTTCGATCAGATTCGGATACAGCGAGGCGATTGCCGCGCCCCCGGTCATTCCGAGAAATCGCCGACGTGAACTGCGAATCATCTTTCCTTGCTCCTGACCTTACGCTACTTGGCTGTGACTTTTCTGGTATAGTCCAAAAGCTACAATCCTGCGTCAGTCGGGCTTCAGGCGCTTTGCCGCCATGTCCGGCTTGCCAGCAATTTCATGGGCAGTGACACACCGATGATCGATTCCATCTTCTCCCTGTTCGACACGTTCGGCGGCGAGCATTACGGCGAGAATGCAAACCAACTGCAGCATGCGCTGCAATGCGCCAAGCTGGCGCAGGATCACGGTTGCGAGCTCGGTCTGATCGCCGCATCGCTGCTCCACGATATCGGCCAGTTCCTGGACGATGCCGGCAATGCGGCGGAAAAGCTCAATCTCGATGCCCGGCACGAGATCACCGGAGCAGCCTTCCTGGCGCGCGGTTTCGGGCCGGAAGTGACCGAACCCGTGCGGCTTCATGTGGATGCCAAGCGATATCTCTGCGCGGTGCAGCCGGATTATGAGGAGGAATTGAGCGGCGCCTCGCTTTTGAGCCTGCGCCTACAGGGCGGGCGGATGAATGATGAGGAAGCCGCTGCCTTCCGCGCCCATCCCTTCTTCGAACAGGCCATATTACTGCGGAATTTCGACGATTCCGGGAAGCGCCCGGACTGGATCGTCCCCCCGCTGGAAACCTATCGCGACCTGTTGCAGTCGCTCCTCCGCGAGGAATTCGCAGCAACCTGAGCGAGCCGACAAAAGCGCCTAGGGTGAGGCAAAGGGCACAACGCAAGGCAACCGCACCCGGCAGATCCTCCATTCCGATGTTCACAGCCCGCCTCGCGCCGCAGTGCCTGGGGCGGGCTTTTGCATCAACGACCAGCCCGGCAGTTCTCTTCCGCAGCGCCACTTACCTTCATGACGCAGCGCAACATTATTTTTCTACAATGATACCAATACGATATATGAAATTCGGCAGAAAATCCTCTCCCTCATCCAGCCCTGTCACGCGCGTGTAATTCAATCTGGCCTATACCAGATTTACCGGCAGCAACGACTCGCCGCGCAAGGGAACCAGGACAGACCGCATGCGGGCCACGTTGCCGCAGGTAATTCTGCGCGCCCTTGCTCCATTCTAATTTATTGTTTTCGAACATTTTATTCGGGAAACATGAGGGCTAACATGGAACATCCTGTCTCTTGCCGTGCTCTGAAACGGTCCCTTTTCTATTCTGCCGGCCTTGTCGCTCTGCTCGCCGCAGGCACTGCCGCCCATGCTGCAGATGCGAACAATTCTGACATTGTCGTCACCGGCCAGAAGCTGAGCGTCGAAAGCGCGATCGCCGCCAAGAAAGACGCCGCGACCGTTATCGACGAGGTTTCTGCCGACGATCTGGGCAAGCTGCCCGATGCCAATGTGGCCGATGCGCTTGCGCGCCTTCCCGGCGTCAACGTGGTGGTGAACCAGGACACGGGCGAAGGCGAATATGTGACCATTCGCGGCTTCTCCGGCACTTATAACGCCGTCACCGTGAACGGCGTGCGCGTCGCCCAGACCGATCCCAGCAGTCGCGACGTTTCGCTCAGCGTGCTGCCGCCCAATGGCCTTGCAGCCATCCGCGTGACCAAGACGATCACTCCCGATCAGGAAGGCGATGCCATTGCGGGCATCATCGATTTCCGCACCCCCACCGCTTTCGATTTTGCCAAGCCCACTACTGTGCGCCTCTACGCCAATGGCGGGATCAATGGCCGGGCCCATTCAGCCGATGAGGACGCCGCGATCTATCAGGGCCAGGTGGATTTCGCCCACCGCTTCGCCGATGACCGCTTCGGCATCTTCGCCTCCGCCAATTACGGCGTGTCCCATGGCAACGGCCAGGAAACCGAGAATGACGGCGAGTGGGAGCCGCATATCTGGCGCAAGAACTCGACCGAGGCGATTTCCGAACAGAACATGCACCTGCCCGGCATCGATCTGGATTATCGCCGCGTGAAGCAGACCCGTTTTGGCGGTAATCTGTCCTTCGATTATCGCGGCGACACCACCGAGCTTTATATACGCGGCCAATATGCCCGGCAGGAACTGGTCGGCACCAATGATTACACCGATTACCGCAACCGCCCAACCGCGCGCCTGACACAGGTAAATCTGGAAGACACCAGCCTGCGCCAGCCTGAAGACATGGTGATCGGACACGACGATGTGCTGGGCAATATCTATGGCTACACCACGGCCCAGATCGTCGACACGGACCATGACGGCAAGATCACCGATGCGGACCGTTCTTCCAGCAAATATTGGTCACTCAACGGCCGTTCCGGCGTGTGGGACCCGAAGGCGTTCCAGTTCGCCCGCAGCTTCTCCACCATCGACACGACCCAGACGCTCGGCACGGTCGAATTCGGCGGCAAGAGCAAGCTGGGCGCGCTGACGCTGAATTACAGCGCCAGCTATTCGGGCGGCGCGCGCGAGAACCCGGACAGCTATTCGATCGGCTATAATTGCGACAAATGCACTTATCCGCTGAATGCTACGGGCATCGACTGGGTCTCCAACGATCCGCGCTTCCCCCATGCCAGCCTGCCCGCCTATGCCGTGCCGGTTGAAACCGATAGTTCGCTGCTGCCCTTCGATGGCGCCAGCCATTCGCGTTCCAAGCAGACTGACAGCCGCTTCGCCGCCAAGCTCGATGCCCGTTACGATGTCGGCAACACGCTGGATTACATTCAGGCCGGCGCCAAATGGCTGCGTTCCAAGCGTGAATACGACAATACGCCGATCTGGGACGGTGATTTCTCCGGCACTCCGCTGGATGGCCTGAACCTCGATAAATCGGGCTTGGTGGACAAGGAAGTCACCAGCATGCTGGGGGGCCAGTATTATTATGGCGACGTGTTCAACCGCGAAGCCGTGATTGCCGCCATCAAGGCCGCCGAAGCCGCCAATCCCGATAGCGTCAGCGAGGAAGATCTGCTGCGCGACGACAAGCGCGGAACGGAAAGCGTCTATTCCGCCTATGCCCTGGCCGCATTCAAATGGGATGAAGTGAAGCTGATTGCGGGCGCGCGGCTGGAACATCGCGACATTCACAACACCTTCTGGGTGGACGATGGCGACAACAGCGGCTTCGGCAGCTCCAGCAGCAAATATACGATCGTGCTGCCGAGCATCACTGCGACTTATCGCCCGAATGACAAGGTCGCCATTCGCGGGGCCCTGTGGACCGGCTATTCACCGCCGGAATATGGAAACGTCTCGGCCGGCCAGTCTATCACGCGGGACGAGACGACCAAGGAAATCATCGCCATCAGCCAGGGCAATCCCGACCTTAAGCCCGCCAAGGCCTATAATGCGGACCTCTCGCTGGAGGTCTATCCCGACCGGTCGAGCATCGTCTCGGTCTCCGGCTATTACAAGCACATCACGGACTTCATCTTCACCAATGGCAATCAGGTGGATGCCGATACCACGGTGGGTTCCATCATCATCACTCAGCCGAAAAATGGCGAGACGGCCGAAGTCTATGGCGTGGAAATGAACCTCATCAAGGGTTTCGACGGGCTGCCCGCGCCGTTTGACGGCTTCGGCTTCGAGGGCAACCTGACCCTTCAGCACAGCGAATCCGAAAGTGGGCTGGATTATCGCGCGGGTGAGAAGATGCGCCTCGTGAATACGCCGCATGTCCTCTACAATGTGGCGCTCACCTTCCAGAAGTTCGGCTTCGAGGCGAAGCTGTCCTACAATTATCGCGGCAAGTTCATCGAAGATCTGCGCGACAATGCGGTGGACAAATGGGTGCAGCACAATCGCAGCGTGGACCTGCACACGCGCTACAATTTCAGCAAGAACCTCGCTCTCGATTTCGACGTGGGCAATCTGCTGAACGATTGGAAATACTACACCACCAAGGGCGACAATCCTTCCTATCAGAAGGATTATCTGGAGCCGGGCCGCACTTTCCTGGCGCGCCTGAGCTACACTTACTGATCGCCTGATCGACACTGGCGGG
>MKUB01000120.1:8899-14963 GCA_001898545.1 Sphingomonadales bacterium 63-6
CCCGATACGACCTCCAGCCCACCCCCCGAAACACGGGGCAAGGCCGCGTCCAAAGCTGTTGACGCACCCATGCCGCAATATCTCGCCCTGCGAGACCAGATCGCCGAAGGGATCGAACTGGGCAAGCTGCCGCCCGGTGCGCGCCTGCCATCCGAACGGCGGATGCAGACCGACAACGGCGCGGCGCGCGGCACCATTCGCGAGGCTCTGTTCCAGTTGGAGGCGGAAGGGTTGATCTACCGCCGCGATCGCAGCGGCTGGTATGTCTCCCCCCCGCCGGTCACTTACGATCCCACCCGCTGGGCCAGCTTCATGAGCTATGTCGCCGAACAGGGCCGCACCCCTTCCACCGAGACGCTCTCCACTGAGGAACTGCCCGCCCTGCCCGCCATTGCGGATATTTTCCGCGTCGCGCCCGGCACGCGCCTCTATGTCATCACCCGCCGCCGCTCGATCGACGGACGCCCGGTGCTGGTGGAGCGGATCACAGTGGACCCCAAGCTGGCCCCCGGCCTGTGCGACCGCTCGCTCGACGGCTCGCTCACGCAGATCCTCAGCCAGAATTACGGCCTCTCGGTCGCCCGCAACCGTGTCAGCATGCGCCCCTGCGCCCTGGTGAAAAGCGCTGCGGACGAACTGGGCGTGAAAGCCGGCACGCCGGGCCTGCTGGTAGTGCGCACCTGCTTCGATGCGACCGGCCGCGTGGTGGAATACGATCAGGAATATTGGCGCCACGACGCCATCCGCATCCATGTGGACCTGGATGTGAGCTGACATTCTGCGGCATTATCAGGGAGGTTGCCGATCCCTGCGGGCCGGTTCCCTTTTTCCTGCATTCTGCAAGCAAGTTGCCGCGCGCAACCCATTGCGTCACGGCCCGCTTTGCGCTCTGTAGCGCCGGCGGTGGCAAAGGCTCTTGAGCTAAAAGGACTGTAGAATGAATTTCGAACGAAAGAACCCGCTGACGGGTGAGGTAGCGTCGAGCGCTGTGGCGATGCAGGCGTCGGACATACCGGCGATTGCGTCGCGGGCGCAGGCTGGCTTTGCGGTGTGGTCGCAGATGGGCCCCAATGCGCGGCGCGCGGTGCTGATGAAGGCGGCCTCGGCGCTTGAGGCGAAGAAGGACGATTTCGTGGCCGCCATGATGGGCGAGATCGGCGCGACGGCGGGCTGGGCCATGTTCAACCTCGGCCTTGCTGCCTCCATGGTGCGTGAGGCAGCAGCGCTCACTACACAGATCAATGGCGAGGTCATTCCTTCTGACAAGCCGGGCTGCCTGGCCATGGCCCTGCGCGAGCCGGTGGGCGTGCTTCTGGGCATTGCTCCGTGGAACGCCCCGATCATCCTGGGCGTGCGCGCCATCGCGGTGCCGCTGGCCTGCGGCAATGCGGTGATCCTGAAGGCCAGCGAGAGCTGCCCGCGCACGCATGCGCTGATTATCGAGGCCTTTGCCGAAGCAGGCTTCCCCGAAGGCGTGGTCAATGTCGTCACCAATGCCCCTGCCGATGCAGGCGAGGTTGTGGGCGCGCTGATCGATGCGCCGGAAGTGAAGCGGATCAACTTCACCGGATCGACCGGAGTGGGCCGGATCATCGCCAGGCGTGCGGCCGAGCATCTCAAGCCGGTGCTGCTGGAACTGGGCGGCAAGGCGCCGATGATCGTGCTGGAAGATGCCGATCTGGACGAGGCTGTGAAGGCAGCCGCCTTCGGGGCCTATATGAACCAGGGCCAGATCTGCATGTCGACCGAGCGGATCATCGTGGTCGATGCCGTGGCTGACGAGTTCGCGGCCAAGTTCGCCGAGAAGGTGAAGTCCATGGCCGTGGGTGATCCGCGCGATGGCAACACGCCGCTGGGCGCCGTGGTGGACCGCAAGACGGTGGATCACTGCTATTCGCTGATCGAGGATGCCGTGGCCAAGGGCGCAGTGCTGCTGACCGGCGGGGAAACCACGCAGAACGTGCTGATGCCCGCCCATCTGGTGGACAAGGTGACGCAGGACATGAAGCTGTTCCGCGACGAGAGCTTCGGCCCGGTGGTGGGCATTGCCCGCGCTCGCGACGAGGCCCATGCCATCGAACTGGCGAACGATACCGAATATGGCCTCTCGGCCTCGGTCTTCACTCGCGACACCGCACGCGGGCTCAAGGTGGCGCGCCTGATCCAGTCGGGCATCTGCCATGTCAACGGCCCCACCGTGCATGACGAAGCCCAGATGCCCTTCGGCGGCATGAAGTCCTCCGGCTATGGCCGCTTCGGCGGAAAGGCCGGCATCGACGCCTTCACCGAACTGCGCTGGATCACCATCGAAACTCAGCCGGGGCACTACCCCATTTGAATAGAGAGGGGAGGTAATCCCGCCCCTTCAGTCCCTTTCCGATAATCGGAGAATCCCATGACAAAGATGAAGACATTCGCCTCCGCCCTGTCCCTTTCTGTCGCCAGCGCAGCGCTGGGATCGGTTCCGTTCACAGCCACCAGCGCTATCGCTGCGGAAAAGCATCAGAACGTGGAGGAAACCAACAAGAAGCTGGTCCTCGAATTTTACGATCTGGCGATCAACAAGAAGGATTACGACGCGGCCGCGAAGTACCTCGGCGACAAATATGTCCAGCATAACCCCACGGCGGCCGACGGACCGGAGGGACTGAAGGGTTTCATCGATTTCCTTAAAAGCCAGTTCCCGCAGCAGCATAATGAAGTGAAGCACGTCTATACCGATGGCGATTTCGTGATCCTGCATGTGCATTCGGTGCGCACACCGGGAACCCTTGGGCGTGCCATCGTCGACATCTTCCGCCTGGAAAACGGGAAGGTTGTGGAACATTGGGACGTGATCCAGGATGTGGCTGATCCGGCTGGGGCAAGGAACAGCAACGGCATGTTCTGATTTTTGCTGAGGAATAAGAAAACAGGGGGAAGGTGTGATGCGGGGGACAAGGGCAAAGGCGGCGTTGGGCGTTTTGCTGGCAGGGGCTGCACTTTCGGGGGCGGCTCCACAGGCCACGTCAGGAGGCGGAGCATCCGCCGCTGGCCCGGCGCAGCTTCAGGATCGTTGTGCAACTCTGGCCGCCGCGATTGCCCGGCCGGGCATGGTGATCGGCAAGAACGAACTGGTGCCCGAAGGCCCAGTGCCTGCCCCGCCCGGAGCCCCTGCCGGGGCGGCGCTGACTCTGCCAGCGCATTGTCTGGTGAAGGGTGTGATTTCCCCGCGCACCGGCCATGGCGGGCGTGAGTTCGGGATAGGTTTCGAACTGCGCCTGCCGCTGGAATGGGGTGGGCGTTTCCTGTTTCAGGGCGGCGCTGGCCTTGATGGGCAGGTCCAGCCTGCGATTGGCAGCATTGCCAATTCCGATGGTCTTCCGGCACTGGCACGCGGCTTTGCTGTTGTCTCCACCGATAGCGGCCATAGCGGCCCGATCATCGATGCGTCTTTCGGGCTCGATCAGCAGGCGCGGACTGATTACGCCTATAATGCGCTCGACAAGGTCACGGCAGAAGCGAAGCGGATCATTGCGGCCTTCTATGGCGCCGATCCCCGCTATTCCTATTTTCTCGGCTGCTCGAACGGGGGCAGGCAGGCGATGATGGCATCGCAGCGGCTGCCGCTGGAGTTCGACGGTGTCGTCGCAGGCGACCCGGCGATGAGCTTCTCCCGCATTGCCTTGGGTGAAGTGTGGAACCTGCATGTGGTTGCGCGCATCGCGCCAAAGGACGAACAGGGACGGCCGATCTACGCCAAGGCATTTTCCGACAGTGACCTGCAACTGGTGCGGAGCGCGGTGCTGAAGCAATGCGATGCGCGAGATGGACTTGCGGACGGGCTCATCAACGATTGGCAATCATGCGGTTTCGATCCGGCCCAGCTCACCTGCAAGGGTGGCAAGGCGGATAGCTGCCTGTCCAAAGGGCAGGTGGAAGTGCTGCACGATCTGTTTCAGGGCCCGAAGGACGGACGCGGCAATCACATCTATGGCCCCTTCACTTACGACACAGGGGTCGCTTCGTCCGCATGGCGCGGGATGCGGTTGGGTACGTCGCAAACCGGGGTGCCGAACTCAGCCGACGCGACGCTGGGCCTGGGGCAGTTCCGCTTTTACCAGCTAACGCCCGCCGATCCGGATTTCGATCCGCTCAAGCCCTTCGACAATGACGAGATGCTGGCCCGCATCCGCTATACTGGCGGGATCGGTGATGCGGACAGCCCGCTGCTTTCTACCTTTGCGCCGAAGAGCAAGCTGATCGTTTATAACGGCATGTCCGACCAGGGCATGGCCACGCCGATGTTGGTGAACTGGTATAACCGGATGCTTGCGGCGACTGGAGAGCCGGGCAGGCAGGCTGTGAGGCTCTTCACCGTGCCAGGCATGCTCCATTGCGGAGGCGGCGAAGCGACCGATCGTTTCGAGATGCTCGATGCGATCACCAACTGGGTGGAGAAGGGCGAGGCACCCGAGCGGATCGTGGCCACCGGCAAGGCAATGCCCGGGATTTCCCGCCCGCTCTGCCCCTATCCGCAGGTCGCACGGTATCGCGGGGGAGATCCCAAGAGCGCCGCCAGCTTTGAATGCGCGACCTAGCGCAAGGAGCCCGCGGCCTTGGCAAGAGCTTCGAGATGCTGGGCAAAGCGTTCCTGCTCATCAGCTGGAATGGCGGCCATAAGGGAATGGAAATAAGCGCGGCGCTCGTCCCTGATCTTGCGATATTCCTCTTCGCCCAGAGAAGTCGCGGTAATGATCAGGCGGCGGCGATTGTCTTCAGCCTGTTCCCGCGTCACCAGCCCGCCATCCATCAGCTTGGTGACGGCTCGGCTGATCTCCGCCCGGTCGATCTCCCCGGCTGCCCCGATTTCGGACGCGCTGGCGGGGCCCGCGCTACAGACAAAGGCCAGAACCCGCCACTCGGCCAGCGACATTCCGTATGTCGAGGTGAGCTGGCGCGCCGAGACACGGTCAATCATCTTCGCCAGCAGCAGAAGCTGGTAAGGCATGTGGTCGGCGCCGAACAAATGCCAGGTCGTGGGCAAGGTCATGCAGGTGGGCTGCCAAGGGCAACATGCGATTGCAATGACAATTTGAGTTGACCGATCAACAAGCGGGAACCTAACTGAGCGGTATGACAGATACACACCCCTTTCTTCCGAGGCTGGAACATGCCTTCACCATCGCCATCGATCTCAGCCGACCCTATTGGATAAAGCCCAGCGCTCGCGGAGATATGCGGGCCGCGATTTACGCCGTTGACGGCACTGTGGAGGGGCCTCTGCTGAACGGCAAAGTGGTGCCCATGTCCGGCGGCGACTTTCCGCTTCAGCGCGAAAATGGCGTGATCGATTTCGATGCGCGCTATCTGATCGAAGCCGATGACGGCGCGATTATCTATCTGGAGAACCGTGGTTATCGCTGGGCCAAGACGGATGACATCGCGGGCAAGATGCGAGCGAACGAGTCCGTCGGCTTCGACGATTACTACATGCGGGTGACGCCCAAGTTCGATGCCCCGGCCGGACCGCATGAATGGATGTCCAAGCATGTCTTCGTGGGCGTGGCGGAGAAATTGCCCGGCGCGAACCGCATACACTATTTCGTGGTCAGGTAGGTTCTCATGTCGCGCTTTCAGCCCTTGATGCGTCCCGGTGTAGATCCCTTCAGCGCTACGCATAAGCCGCCGCTTCCGCCCGCCGAATATGGCCGGCATATTGAAAAAGGGCTGGTGATCGAACGCAATTGCGTGATCCCGCTACGCGATGGGGTGGAGATATTCTGCGATCTCTATCGCCCGGAAGGTGCGGAGCGTGACTTGCCGATACTTCTGGCCTGGGGGCCTTATGGCAAACATGGCCTGTCCAACAATGTATTCTGGCCCCGTTCGGGCGTGAACCCGGAGTGGCTTTCCGAACTGACGCCCTTCGAGGGGCCGGACCCTGTGTGGTGGGGCGCGCAGGGCTACGCCGTGGCCATCGTTGATCCGCGCGGGGCGTGGCTTTCCGGCGGCGATTTCCACCATAACGGCATTCAGGAAGCTGAAGATTGCGCCGACGCCATTGAGTGGCTGGGCCGTTTGC
>MKUB01000121.1:0-4791 GCA_001898545.1 Sphingomonadales bacterium 63-6
AAGTCACCGGCTCCACCAGGATGCAGCTGACGCTGGAGATCCACAACGAGGAAGCGCTGCAACATTTGGCGCTGGCCCTGCTGCCCGGCAATCCCGGCTGCGGCGAAGTAATGGCGCGGCTCCATGCCGGGCCGGACCTTCAGCCGCTCGTCCGCCTCGGGCGCGATTTCGCGCTGGATGGCGAGCTGGTGGACCGGCTTTCGGATATTGAAGGCCTGACGGTCAGCGATTTCAAACCGCAGGGCGGGCGGAGCAATCTGCGCCTGGTAGCCTAGGAAGCTTCCTCGGAAGAGGGCTCTTCCTCGCTCACCGGCTCGCTGTTCTGCTTGCGGAACACGCCGCTCAGCCGGGTCATCAGCATCAGTATTGTGGGTACCATGCAGGTGTTCACAATGTCCTTTGCGCTTTCGGCCCAGAGCAGGGGCATGCCCAGCTCATGCTGATAAGCAAGGTCCAGAACCTCCCCGGTGAGGGCGGCGAGCAGCACCATCAGCAGTGCCCTGATCTGCCATGCCTTCCAGCGCAGCAACAGGCAGGAGCCGAAAAAGACGATCAGCGACACATAGATGTGCAGCGCGTCCCTTTCGAGGCCCGTAAAATGGACAAGGGCCAGCTTGGCCTGTTCGAAGCCGCTCATCCCCATTCCCTGCCTGTTAATGCCGAGTCACGCAAGCATCATCTATCCCCTTGTGATAGCAGGAAGTTTATCCGAACAAATCCATCTGCCCCCCTTGCGCGGGCGGGCGGAAGCCGCTGCAATCGAGACGGGGATAGTCCTGCGCGATGCCGCTGCGCTTCACCGCCAGGCGAAACCGGTCACGGAACAGCTGGGCCCAGACACCTTCGGGCCGGAAGCGCTTGAAATAGCGCGCGTCATTATCCTTGCCCCCGCGCATGGCGCGCACGATGGCCATCACCTTTTCCGCCCGATCCGGGAAATGGGCGTCCAGCCATTCGCGGAAGATCGGCGCCACTTCATGCGGCAGGCGCATCAGAATCCAGCTGGCGGACGTGACTCCGGCCTCCGCTGCGCGGGCCAGGATCGCCTCCATCTCCCCGTCGGTAATGGCCGGGATGACCGGGGCGACCGAGACATGGACGGGCACGCCGGCCGCTGAAAGCCGGGCCAGCGCCGCCAGCCGCCTCCCCGGCGTAGCCGCGCGCGGCTCCAGCGTGCGGGACAGATGGGAATCGAGGCTGGTGACGGAAATAGATATGGAAATCAGATTATTGACTGCCATTTCTGCCAGAATATCGAGATCGAGCAGAACCCTGTCGGACTTGGTGGTAATCAGCGCAGGATGCCGCGTTTCAAGACATACTTCCAATATTTGCCGCGTGATCCGGTAGTGGGCCTCGATCGGCTGATAGGGATCGGTATTGGTCCCCATGGCGATGGGCCGCACCTTGTAGCCCTTCTTCCCCAGCGTCTCGCGCAGCAGCCGCGCCGCATCGGGCTTGGCGAACAGCTTGGTCTCGAAATCCAGCCCCGGCGACAGGTCCAGATAGGCATGGGTCGGCCGCGCGAAGCAATAGGCGCAGCCATGCTCGCAGCCGCGATAGGCATTGATCGAACGGTCGAACGGTATGTCGGGCGATGTGTTGAAGTTCAGGATCGTGCGCGGATGTTCCTGCGTGACTGTTGTTCGCAGCTTGGGCAGCGGGCCGTCCAGTGCCTCCACTTCGTCCAGCCAGTCCCCATCCACTTCCCGCGCGGGCAGGTTGAACCGCCGCGACAGGGTGGAAGATGTGGCCCCGCGGCCGCGTATTGGGGGAGGGACGGGCATGGGGAAGGAATAGAACATAGAGGGAACATTTGCAAGGTGAGGCATGACTGCCCCTCTCCAACTTCGGCTAGCGAGCAAGCTCGCAAGCCTGCATATCCTTTCCCGCAAGGGGAGAGGATTTAGCTCCGTTCCTCTCCCCTTGCGGGAGAGGATAGCGCAGCTTGTCCGCATCGCGGACTAGCAAAGCTGGAGAGGGGGAGTGTTCCCGGCCCTCCGCCATCCCCAATCCCGCCCGAAGTTGACAAGGTTGACACAGTGCTGAGCAGGCTGGCCGAGCCCCTCAGTTTCCGGGGCGCGGGGGCTTCGGCGCAAGCGGCGTCAACGGCGGCGCGGCCACGGGCGTACCATTCGTCCCAATGCACGGCTGCTTCCAGCGCGGCTTCCTCGCCAGCCTGATCGGCCGCCTCTTCGCGCAGTTCGAGGCTTTCTTCGCTGTAATAGCCCTCCCCATCCTCTTCATCCCAGATGGAGGGGCCATCGCTGCCATCCGGGTTTGCGCCCTCGCGGATAGGTGCCCGGTGGAAGGCCTCTCGCCATGCGTGCCCGCGCGCCTCGATGATGAAGTTTTCCCGCTCGGGAAGCAGGGCTTGGGCGGGTTCCTCCCCCCGACTTTCGCCGCTCTGCGCATCTGCCCGACATTGTTCTTCCAGGCAGAGCGCGGCCAGCAAATCCTCGAAACGGGCGGCGTCGCCCGTGCTGGGGCTCAGGTCGGATTGTTCTTCCACCATCCGGTCCAGCCGGGCGAGATGTGCCAGCAGCAGGCGCGTATCATATTTGCGCCGCGTGCCGACCATCTCGCCGCGATGCCAGACTTCTTCCTCGACGCCGTCCAGCGCGCGGCAAGCAAGTTCGTCGCTGCTCACATCGCGCGCCAGCACCAGAGCGGCGGCCCAGCCGCGCGCAAACAGCCCATCGCGCCGCCTCAGGCGATAGGCTGCCTCGGGTGACATGCCCACTGCCGCGCAGGCCGCGCGGACCGTGCCCTTGCTGGCAAGGTGGTCGAGAAACCTGACCTTGAGTGCGCCGCTCCACCCATCCTTGCGGGCGGGCAGTTCGGTTCCGGCGAATTGCGTGAATTCCATGATCCGCTTCCCTTGATGAGAACAAATAGCGAATCAGGTCTATTATGCATGAGGGGGAGTGTAGGACAGGGGATTGTTTGGTGGCCCGACCCCTCACCCTTCGTCATTCCCGCGCAGGCGGGAATCCAGCAGCAAGTGTTGAACTGGATTCCCGCCTGCGCGGGAATGACGATGGTTTATAAAATACAGGCTTATACGGCAAACCTAAGAGAGAACTTTAACTCACTTCTCCCGCAACCGGGGCATCAGCTCCACGAAATTGCAGGGCCGGTTACGGCTGTCGAGCTGTTCGGCAAGGATGCCGTCCCACCCGTCCTTAACCGCGCCGTTCGATCCGGGCAGGGCAAAGACATAGGTTCCGCGTGAGACCACAGCGCAGGCACGGGACTGGACGGTGGAGGTGCCGATCGTGTTGTAGCTGATCCAGCGGAACAATTCGCCGAAGCCGGGAATGTCCTTTTCCTTCACCCGGTCCAGCGCCTCGGGCGTCACATCGCGGCCGGTCAGGCCAGTGCCGCCGGTGATGATCACCGCATCCACGCTCTGGTCGTCGATCCAGTTGTTGAGCCGCTGGGTGATGATGGCGACATCGTCCTTCTCCAGCGCGCGGGCGACGAGCTTGTGCCCGGCGGTCTTGATCCGGTCCGCCAGAATGTCGCCCGAAGTGTCCTCATCCGGGCCGCGCGTGTCGGATACGGTGAGCAGGGCGATATTGATCGGCTTGAAGATACGTGCGGGATCGACCGCCATGGCTTGGGCCCTTCTAGACTATCGGTGTGCCGGGGAATCCGGGCTGGCTTGAGCTTAATCGCGTTTCGCGGAAAGCCAGACCCTGCCGCTCTTGGGCTGGCCCGGGAAGGCGGGCCATTGGCCCTGGGCAAGCGCCATGCGGCTGGGAGAATCGCTGTCCGCCTGCCGCTCATACATCCAGTAATTGCGCATAACGATGGCTACGTAGCCGCGCGTTTCCCAATAGGGGATGGATTCCATGTAGAGCAGCGGATCGCCCTGATCGCGCACTTCGCTGTTCCAGCGGGTGACGGGGGTGAGGCCCGCATTATAGGCCGCCATGATCTTGGGTAGCTTGCCTTCGGTTGCGGTGGAATCGCGCAACATTTCAAGGTTTTGCTGGCCGAATGCGAGATTGACTCGAGGATCGTCGAGATCGACTGCCGCAGCTGAAAGATTGAGGCGCGGGGCATGTTCGCGCACGGTGATCGGCGTGATCTGCATCAGCCCGCGCGCATTGGCGGGGCTGACGGCGCTGACCCGGAAATTCGATTCCTGCAGCGCATGGGCATAAGCCAGCGCAGGGTCCACTTCCCATCCGGTAACCGGCATCCAGCGCGGCGCGGGATAGCTGGAAGCGGGATCGGCCCTGCCGCCCGAGGGGGCATTATTGGCCATGAACAATTGCGTGGAAGGAAGGCCCAGCCCGCGCGCGAGGCGGGAGAGCGATTCATAATCGCGGGCATCGCCGATCCTGGCCTGATGGATCAGCAGCTTGCTCGCCAGATCGTCCCGCCCGACTTCGGCCAGTTCGATTGCCATGCGGACATTGTCCTTGTCCTTCAGGCGGTCCCAATCCTTCTGGTTGAAATCCGGTTTGGCGAAGCGATTGGGCAGGGCAGTGCCAAGTTGTTCCGCCGCCAGCATGCCATACAGGGTTTCATCCGTCTGTGCGGCGGCGCGCAGATGGGCGCTGGCCTTTTCCGGCATGCGGCAGCGCACGGCGGCGCGATTGGCCCAGTAATGCGCCGCGGAAGTCAGTTCGGGATTAGTGCTGAGCTGCGCGGCATTTTCAAAGCCGAACAGGGCAGTGGTGCAATCGTCCAGCCGCCAGGCGGCAAGGCCGGTTACCCAATGCCCCTCCGCCACCCAGGGCCCGCTGCCTTCGGCCACGGTGAGCGACAGGGTCAGCG
>MKUB01000121.1:4809-8872 GCA_001898545.1 Sphingomonadales bacterium 63-6
CGATGTAATAGCTCCAGGCCACGCGCTGGCGCCATTCGGCGCGGGCGGCGGGGCTGAGCAGGGCATCGACGCCGCCCAGCGCGGTGCGAGCGCCATCGGGATCGTCATTGGTGATCCGGTCGAGGATCTGGGCCTTTACCGTTTCCGGCATGGTCCCATCCTCCACCGCGCCGGGGCGAATGCGCTTGGGCGGGGAGGGTTGGCGCTGGAAGCTCTGCTGCACGGGCAGGGCAGGGGCGGAGGTCAGCCCGCGCTTCTGGCCCAGCCGGATCAGCTGGTCTGCCTGGGGCAGTCGTTCCCCGCCATTCAGCCATTCCTGAATCTGCGGTAGTTCCACCTTGGGGGAACGCGCGGCGAGGTAATATTCGGCCAGCGCCACCTTGTGCAGCGGGCCGTCCTTGCGCTGGGCGAGCAGGTCCTGGACCTTGGCCCAGTCTTCCTTGTCGATCGCGTTGAAGAAGTCCCGGTAATAATCCCGGTCCGATTGCGGGAGCAGGGCGGGGACCGTGGAGCCGGTGGCATGGGCGTGGAAATATTCGGCGCTGTCGGCCAGGGCCGGTGTTGCGAGCGTGAATCCGATCCCGCCTGCGAGAAAGGCAAGCGCCATTCGTTTTGTGCGAGTCATGTCAGTCTGAGCCGTCCGTCCAATCCAGCCACCGCTGCCAGAAGCCCGCTCTTGCGGCCGGGCGGGCCAGCAGAAAGTCGAGGCTTCTTTCCGGCAATAGCGGAAAAGTCACGCCATGGTGGTTAATTTCGCGGTAATTTGCTTGGGTTTGCGTCGGATCGTGGCCGATCAGCGGCAAAACGTCGCGTCCGAAGGCTATCACCCGGCGCGGACGCACCAGCGCGATGTGGTGCAGGACAATCGCGCCCAGCCCACCTTGCGAAAGAGAGGCCCAATCCGCCGCCGGGGTATGCCGCGCCAGCACGCTGGCCAGATAGACATCCGCCGGGTCCAATCCCGCCGCGCGCAGGAAGCTCGCCAGCAGCCGCCCGCGCGATGCGGACAGCAGCATCTCGCTATCCTCCGGCTCCGGTTCCGGCACCAGCACCATGAGCTTCGCGCCAGCCGCGCCGCGCGGGGCAATGCGCGGGCGCGGGCTGCCTGCGTCCAGACTCGGCTCCGCCAGCCACCATGGCGCGAAATCCTCCAGCCGCTGGGGCCAGCTGGCCGGATCGCCGCCGATCTTGGGACGCTGCACTTCCGGTTCGGGCTGGGCAATGGCCGGCACGATGCGCCGGGGCTCTGCAGGCGCTTCCTCTTCCGGCTCGCGCAGCCAGACTTCCGTAGCGTCGGTGAAGACATGGTCCACCCCGGCCTCGCGCCACCAGTCCTGCACGGCGGCGAACTGCGCGGCGAGCCTGCGCTGAGGCGGGAGGGAAGCGGCTGTGTCCATAAGTCGCCTCCAGTCTTGACCTCGCCGCCGCCAGCAATCAAGGCTCCTGCGTTCACGAAGACACTTTTCCATCGAGGACGCCGGAAAATGAGCGAACGCGAATCCATGCCTTATGACGTGGTGATTGTTGGGGGCGGGCCTGCCGGCCTTGCCGCCGCCATCCGTCTCAAGCAGCTCGCGCCCGATGCCAGCGTCTGCATTCTGGAGAAGGGTTCGGAAGTCGGCGCGCATATCCTTTCGGGTGCGGTGGTCGATCCCAAGGCGCTGGACGAGCTTTTGCCCGATTGGCGCACCGATGGCTGCCCCATGGCCGAAGTGCCTGTCACCGACAATTGGCACTGGGTGCTGACCGCCACGGGCAAGCTCGACATGCCCCATGCCATGATGCCCCCGCTGATGAGCAACAAGGGCTGCTACACCGGATCGCTCGGCAATCTGTGCCGCTGGCTGGCGGAAAAGGCAGAGGCATTGGGCGTGGAAGTGTTCCCCGGCTTCCCTGCTTCCGAGGTTCTGTTCGACGAGAATGGCGCCGTGATGGGCGTCGCCACGCAGGATATGGGCGTCGCCAGGGATGGCAGCCATAAGCCGGACTATCAGCCGGGCATGGAACTCCACGCCAAATACACCCTGTTTGCCGAAGGCGCGCGCGGCCATCTGACCAAGCGGCTCAAGGCCCATTACGATCTGGAGCGGGATTGCCAGCCGCAGGTCTATGGCCTTGGCATCAAGGAATTGTGGGACATCGCGCCTGAAAAGCATGTGCCGGGCCGCGTGCTCCACACCCAGGGCTGGCCGCTGAGCGAAAGCGGCAGCTGGGGTGGGGGCTTCCTCTACCATCAGGCCAATGGGCAGGTGGCGCTCGGTTTCGTCACCGCGCTCGATTACGCCAATCCCTATGTCTATCCCTTCGAGGAATTCCAGCGCTGGAAGCAGCACCCGGAAATCCGCGCCATTCTGGAAGGCGGTCGCCGCGTGTCCTATGGCGCAAGGGCGATCAACGAAGGTGGCTGGCAGTCCGTGCCCAAGCTCGAATTCCCCGGCGGCGCATTGATCGGCTGTTCGGCGGGCTTCGTGAACGTGCCGCGCATCAAGGGCAGCCATACCGCGATGAAAAGCGGGATGCTCGCTGCCGAAGCCATTGCCGAAGCCTTCGAGACCGGCCGCCAGAATGACGAGCTGAGCGGCTATGGTGCCTCGCTGCGGTCCAGCTGGATCGCGAAGGAACTGGAGCTGGTGAAGAATGCCGAGCCGCTGGTGGCGAAGTTCGGCGGCACTCTGGGCACGGTTCTGGCGGGCGCGGATATGTGGCTGCGGACGCTCGGCATCCGCCTGCCATTCACCATGGCGCACCACACCGATGCTTCCGCCACGGGCGAGGCGAAGAATTACCAGCCCATCGCCTATCCCAAGCCCGATGGCGTGATCAGCTTCGATCGGCTGTCCTCCGTGTTCCTCTCGAACACCAATCACGAGGAAGACCAGCCCTGCCATCTGAAGCTGAAAGACCCGGCGGTTCCGGTCGAGATCAACCTGCCGGTCTACGCCGGGCCGGAAGCGCGCTATTGTCCGGCGGGCGTCTATGAATTCGTGGGTGTGGAGGAAGGTAATCCCAGCCTGGTGATCAACGCCCAGAACTGCGTCCACTGCAAGACCTGCGACATCAAGGACCCGACGCAGAATATCGAATGGGTCACGCCGGAAGGCGGCGGTGGGCCGAATTATCCGAATATGTGAAATCCTCCCCCATCAGGGGAGGGGGACCACCGAAGGTGGTGGAGGGGCACAGGCGTGATCACCGGACCTCGCGACACAGTTAAACGCGCTCGCAAATTGCGCAGCGAAATGACCTTGCCCGAGGCAATGCTCTGGCGGGAAATGCGCAAACGCCCGCGAGGATTGAAGTTCCGCCGCCAGCATCCGGCGGGGGATTATGTGCTGGATTTCTATTGCGCAGCCGCCCGTCTGGCCATCGAGGTCGACGGTTTTGCCCATGCGGGAATGCGGGCGGCGAAAGCGGATGCTGCTCGGTCCCATTTCCTTCGGTCGCAAGGCGTTGCTACGCTGCGGGTTCCGGCGAAGGCTGTGCTCGACGATATCGGGGCGGCGATGATGCGCGTTGTTGAGGTTTGTTGTGACAGGATTTGTGCTTCCATGACCCCGCGCGTGCCCCTCCACCATCCTGCGGATGGTCCCCCTCCCCGGAACGGGGAGGAAGCATGAAAGAAACCGCCTACGCCAAGATCAATCTGGCCCTCCATGTCCGGCGGCGGCGGGAGGATGGGTATCATGAGCTGGAAACGCTCTTCGCCTTTGTCGATGCGGGGGACGAACTTACCGCACGGCAGGCTGAACAGGATAGAATTTCCGTCACCGGCGAATTCGGGGCTGCGCTGACCGATCCCTTCGGCAATATCGTCGCGCGCGCGCTGGGCACCTTGCCGCGCGCCGATGGGCTGGCGATCACGCTGGAGAAGAACCTGCCGGTCGCGGCCGGGCTGGGCGGGGGGTCTGCCGATGCCGGGGCGGTGTTCCGGCTGGTGGAGCGCACGCACGGTCTGCCCGACGATTGGCGGGAACGTGCCGCGCGGCTTGGCGCGGATGTGCCCGCCCGCGTGGAAAGCGTCCCCTGCGTGGGGCGCGGCACCGGGACGGAGCTTGAACCCCGC
>MKUB01000121.1:8942-12981 GCA_001898545.1 Sphingomonadales bacterium 63-6
TGGAAGCGCCCGCCATCTCGCTCTGTCCCGAAATCGCCGATGTGTTGCGCGCGCTTGAGGCCACAGGCCCCTGGCTGTCGCGCATGTCCGGCAGCGGGGCGACCTGTTTTGCCTTGTTCGACAGCCCGCAGGCCTTGCGCGACGCGGCAGAGCGGCTAGCGCAGGAACATCCGCAATGGTGGCGCATGGAAGGCAGGCTGCGATGATCGAGCATGAAGCATACCGGATATTGGGAACCCCGCGTTTCGGCGGCATCCTGGTGGTTTCGGACCATGCTTCCAGCGCAGTGCCCGGCGATATCGATCTGGGCATCGATCCGGCCTTGCTGAATGAGCATATCGCCATCGACATCGGCGTTGCCGCCATGGGCGAACTGATGGCGCAGAACCCCGGCATCGCAGCCTTTCAGGGCAATGTCAGCCGATTGGTGTGCGACTTCAATCGGGATGAGGATTCCCTGTCCGTCGTCCCCGAGGTGAGCGACGGGGCGGAAATTCCGGGCAATCGCGGGGATGTGCATGAGGGGCGGCTGGCGCGTTTCTATCGCCCCTATCATGCCGCGCTGGCCCGTCTGCTAGTGGAAACGCCGCCTTCGCTGATCCTCTCGCTGCACAGCTTCACGCCGCAACTGGCCAGCGACCCAGAGTGCAAGCGCCCGTGGGAATGCGGCGTGCTGTATAATCAGGACGAGCGCGCCGCCCGCGTGGCCATTCCGCTGCTGGCGGCGGAGGGGCTGAATGTGGGCGATAATCAGCCCTATTCGGGCAAGGTGCTCAACACCACGATGAACGTCCATGCCGAGGCTGAGGGCAGACCCTATTTCGGGGTTGAGGTTCGGCAGGACCGTGTATCGACGGCCGAACAACAGGCCGAATGGGCCGAGCGGCTGGCGCGGATCTGCAACCGTGTGGCGATTGCGATTGGGGAATAACCCACTCGTCACCCCGGACTTGTTCCGGGGTCCAGCTCAACGAGAGATCACGCAAAGGCACGAAGGCGCAAAGTCGCGAAGAGATTGCGCGTTCACTCACCTTCTTCGCGTCTTTGCGCCTTTGCGTGAGATAATCAGCTGGACCCCGGAACAAGTCCGGGGTGACTGGGAGAAGGGCACTGTCTCCACTTTGTCCATTTTCTTCTTCGGCTCGCCCGCTACCTGAAGTAGAGCGCCTGCAAACCTGAATTCGGAGCCTGTATCATGCCTGCCTATCGTTCACGCACTTCCACCCATGGCCGCAACATGGCGGGCGCCCGGGGGCTGTGGCGTGCCACCGGCATGAAGGACAGCGATTTCGGCAAGCCGATCATCGCCGTGGTGAACAGCTTCACCCAGTTCGTGCCGGGCCACGTCCATCTGAAGGATCTTGGCCAATTGGTCGCGGGGGAAATCCATGCGGCGGGCGGGATCGCCAAGGAATTCAACACTATCGCCGTGGATGATGGCATCGCCATGGGCCATGACGGCATGCTCTATTCGCTGCCTTCGCGCGACCTGATCGCCGACAGCGTGGAATATATGGTCAACGCGCACTGCGCCGATGCCATGGTGTGCATTTCCAATTGCGACAAGATCACGCCCGGCATGCTGATGGCCGCCATGCGCCTCAACATTCCCTGCGTCTTCGTTTCGGGCGGTCCAATGGAAGCGGGCAAGGTCGTGGTGAAGGGCAAGGAAGTCGCGCTCGACCTGATCGACGCGATGGTCGCCGCGGCGGATGAATCCTATTCGGACGAGGAAGTGGCCGAGATTGAGCGTTCGGCATGCCCCACTTGCGGCTCCTGCTCGGGCATGTTCACCGCCAATTCGATGAACTGCCTGACCGAGGCGCTGGGTCTTTCCCTGCCCGGCAACGGCTCGCAACTCGCCACCCATTCGGATCGCAAGCAGCTGTTCGAGCGTGCCGGTCGCCTGGTGGTGACACTGGCCAAGCGCTATTATGAGGAGGACGACGAGAGTGTCCTGCCGCGCGCAATCGCCAGCTTCGAGGCGTTCGAGAACGCGATGAGCCTGGACATCGCCATGGGCGGTTCCACCAACACCGTGCTCCACCTTCTGGCCGCCGCGCAGGAAGCTGGAGTGGACTTCACCATGGCCGATATCGACCGGCTGAGCCGCAAGGTGCCGTGCCTGTCCAAGGTCGCCCCGGCCAAGAACGATGTCCATATGGAAGACGTCCACCGCGCTGGGGGCATCATGGCCATTCTGGGCGAGCTGGACCGGGCGGGCCTGCTCCACACGGCGCTGCCTACTGTCCATAGCCCGACCCTGGGCGATGCGCTGGCCGATTGGGACATTCGCCTGACCAACAATCCGATGGTGCAGGAATTCTACAAGGCCGCGCCGGGCGGCGTGCCCACCCAGACCGCCTTCAGCCAGAGCCGCCGCTGGGACGAGTTGGATTCGGACCGTGAAAATGGCGTGATCCGCTCGGCCGAACATGCCTTCTCCAAGGATGGCGGCCTTGCCGTGCTTTACGGCAATATCGCGCTGGAAGGCTGCATCGTGAAGACGGCGGGGGTGGACGATTCCATCCTGAAATTCTCCGGCCCGGCCAAGGTTTTTGAAAGCCAGGACGCTTCCGTCACCGCGATCCTCACCGGACAGGTCGAGGCGGGCGACGTGGTGGTTATCCGCTATGAAGGGCCCAAGGGCGGTCCGGGCATGCAGGAAATGCTCTATCCCACCAGCTATCTGAAGTCGAAGGGGCTGGGCAAGGCCTGCGCGCTTATCACCGATGGCCGTTTTTCGGGCGGCACCTCGGGCCTCTCCATCGGCCATGCCTCGCCCGAAGCGGCGGAAGGCGGGGCCATCGGGCTGGTGGAAACGGGCGACATGATCGAGATCGACATTCCCAATCGCACCATACATCTCGCCGTGACGGACGAGGAACTCGCCCATCGCCGCGCGCGGATGGAGGCCAAGGGCGCTGCTGCCTGGCAACCTGAAAAGCCGCGCGAGCGCAAGGTTTCCGCTGCCCTGCAGGCCTATGCCGCAATGACCACCAGCGCCGCTCGCGGTGCGGTGCGTGACGTTTCGCAGCTCAAGCGGGGGTAACCCATGCGTGCTTCGACAGGCTCAGCACGGGCGGGAGATGGGAAATCCATCCCACATCCGTTCGCCCTGAGCTTGTCGAAGGGCGCGGTGTGCGCTCTCCTCCTGTTCGCGGCGGCCTGCTCTCCCGAACCGGTGGAGAAAACTCCGGATGCGGCGGAAGCGGCGAAGGAAGCGCCAACCCGCTCCGCCAATGGCAATGAGCTGATCGAATGCGCCATCGGCGGTGCGCAATGGTTCCTGCGTGAATGCGAGGTTGAGAAGGGCACGGCGGAGGACGGTTCCCGCATCCTGATCGTGCGCCATCCCGATGGCGGGTTCCGCCGCTTCACTGTCCTGACCGATGGGCGCGGGCTGGAACCTGCGGACGGGGCCGAGCAGGCCCAGACCGATCTGGTGGACGGACGGCTGGATATTCGCGTGGCGGATGATCGCTATCGTTTCCCTGCAACGGTGAAGGCCCATGCGCCGGGTGAGTGACCAGATCCTCACCGTCGCCCAGATGCGCGACGCGGAAGAGGCTCTGATCGCGGCGGGGAGCAGCGTGGATGCGCTGATGCAGATTGCCGGGCATGGCGCGGCGGAATGGGTCTGGCGGCTCGGCTCACCCAAGCCGGTCACGGTCCTGTGCGGCTCCGGCAATAATGGCGGGGACGGCTATGTCATTGCCGAGAGCCTGCGCGAGCGCGGCCTGCCGGTGACGGTGGTGGCCCCACTGGCCCCCGGCACCGATGCCGCCCGCAATGCCCGCGCGGCCTATCGGGGCGAAGTGCTGGCCTCTGCCGAGGGTGCGCGCGGCCATGTGCTGGTGGATTGCCTGTTCGGCAGCGGGCTCGTCCGCCCACTGAGCCCCGAATTGTTTCAGGTGCTGCGGCAATTGGCGGACAGCCACCCGCTGCGCATCGCGGTGGACCTGCCCAGCGGCGTGGAGAGCGACAGCGGCCGCCCGCTCAACGAGGGCCTGCCCGATTACCGGCTGACCGTCTCGCT
>MKUB01000122.1:0-7066 GCA_001898545.1 Sphingomonadales bacterium 63-6
GAGAAGGTCGAGCTGGTCAGCGTCTGCCGCCCCGATCAGTGGCAGGTCGAGCATGACCATATGGTCCGTTCGGCCGAAACAATTCTGGAGGCACTGGGCCTGCCCTATCGCAAGGTACTGCTGTGCAGCGGCGACATGGGCGCCACCGCAAAGAAGACCTATGATCTTGAAGTGTGGCTGCCCGGCCAGGGCGCCTATCGCGAGATCAGCTCGATCAGCTGGTGCGGCGAATATCAGGCGCGCCGGATGAATGCCCGCTTCAAGCCGGAAGGGTCGAAGCGCACGGAATTCGTCCATACGCTCAACGGTTCGGGCCTCGCCGTGGGCCGCACGCTGGTGGCCATCCTGGAGAATTACCAGCAGGCCGACGGCTCGGTGGAAGTCCCTGCCGCACTGCAGCCCTATATGGGCGGCGTGACGGCGCTGGAACCCTGAGGGAAGGCTCGGCAATGCGCATCCTCCTTACCAATGATGACGGCATCAACGCCCCCGGCATGGCTGTGCTGGAAGCCATCGCCGCGAAGCTGAGCGACGATGTGACCGTCTGCGCCCCGGCGGAAGAGAATTCCGGCGCGGGCCATTCGCTCACCCTGCACATGCCCGTGCGCCTGCGGGAACATGGCGGGCGGCGCTTTTCGGTGACAGGCACACCCACCGATTCCGTCAATCTGGGGCTGAGCAAGTTGTTCGCCGACGGCAAGCCCGATCTCGTCATTTCCGGCATCAACAATGGCGAGAACCTGGCGGATGACGTGACCTATTCCGGCACTATCTCCGCCGCGATGGAAGGCGCGCTGGCAGGCATCCCCGCCATTGCCCTGAGCCAGGCCACGCGCGAGCGCGGCCATGGCTTTGCTGCCGCCGAAGCCTGGGCGGAAAAGGTGCTGCGCCCCCTGCTGGACATGCAGATGGCAAAGCGCACCGTCATCAACGTCAACTTCCCCGCCCTTGCCGCAGAGGAAGTGCGCGGCATCCGCGTGACCCGGCAAGGCTTCCACGATTATTCGCGCGGTTCCGTGGTGCAAGGCATCGATCCGCGCGGTCGGCCCTATTACTGGTTCGGCCTTGAGGATGTGGAACATACGCTGGACCACGGCACCGATCTGGAAGCCGTGAATGACGGCTATATTTCGATCACGCCGCTTCAGCTCGACCTGACGCATCACGCGGCGATCGGCGCATTGGCTGAAAGGTTCGCCTGATGTTACCCCGCCGCGCCGGGCGCTGGATGCTGCCACTGGCGGCAGTGCTGCTGGTCGCGGCCACTAAAGGGGAAAAGCCCGATCCCGCCACGGAAACCGAGCATGTGGTGAGTGCCGGCGAAACGCTGAGCGGCATTGCCAATCGTGCCAAGGTGCCGCTGGTAGCGATTGCCGAGGCCAATGGCCTTGCCGAACCCTATGTGGTCAAGCTCGGCCAGAAGCTGATCATTCCGCGCCAGCGTGTGCATGTGGTGAAGCAGGGCGACACCGGCTTTGCCATCGGCTTCCAATATGGCGTACCTTTTGAACTTGTCGCGCAGGCCAATGCCATCAAGCCTGACGCCACGCTGAAAGTCGGGCAGAAGCTGATCATCCCCGCCGTGATCGCCAGCCCGCAAGTGATCGAGATTCGGGAACCTTCCTTCCGCCGTCCGCATGATGGGCCGGTGATCCTGGGCTGGCGCCGCCGCGCGGATGGCGGTGGGCATGAAGGCGTGGATTTCCGCCTGAAGGATGGCGACATGGTGCGCGCCGCCGCGTCCGGCACGGTGATATTCGCGGGCAAGGCGCCGGAACGCTTTGGCAATCTGGTGGTGATAGATCACGGTAATGGCTGGCACACGGCCTATGGCCATTTGCAGAAGGTGACCGTGAAGAAGGGCGAAACCATTCGCGCGGGCGAGCGCATCGGCCTTGGCGGCCATAGCGGCGAAGCGACGGGGCCCGAACTCCATTTCGAAATCCGCCAGAATGGCCAGCCGGTTGATCCCGCGCCCCGGCTGGGGTTGAAAGAGGGCGGCTGATGAAGCGGCCCTTTTCCGCCGCCCGCCGCTTTCGGCCCTTGCGCCGTGCGGTGCGCGTGCCGGTCTGGGCCGACCTTGCCCTGCGGCTTTCGGCAGCCCTGGCGCTGATCTTCATCGTGGTGCTGATCCACTATAGCGACCGCGCCGGGCTGGTGGACAATCATGACGGTCAGGTCAGCTTCTTGGATGTCGTCTATTTCACGATGATCTCCATCACTACGACCGGCTTTGGCGATATTGCCCCGATCAGCGACCGGGCTCGCCTGATCGAGGCGGTGATCGTCACGCCCATCCGGTTCGCGGTGATCTTCATCTTCGTGGGCACGGCCTATAACTTCATCATCAAGCGCAGCTGGGAGAGATTCCGCATGGCCCGCATCCAGAAACAGCTTTCCGGCCATGTCGTGGTCCTGGGCTTCGGTATCAGCGGTTCCGAAGCAGTGGCCGAGCTCATCGAACGGGGCACCGATCCCAGTTCCATCGTGGTGATGGATACCAGCGAGGAACGGCTGCAGATCGCCGAAGAGATGGGCTGCAACGTGATCTGCGCCGATGCCGCGCGTGACGAGAATTTGATCGCGGTACGCATCGCCGAAGCGCGCACCGTGCTGGTTTCCGCTGGGCGGGACGATGCCTCCATCCTGATCGTGCTGACCGTGCGCCACCTCGCGCCCAAGGTGCCGATCAGCGTGGTGGTGCGGGCGGAGGATAATGAGATTCTGGCCCAGCAGGCCGGAGCGGACAATGTGATCAACCCCGTGCGGTTTACCGGGCTGCTGCTGGCCGGATCGGCGCAGGGCAGCCATGTGGCCGATTATCTGGCGGACCTTGCCTCCGTTTCGGGCCGGGTCCAGCTGGTCGAACGACCCGTCCGGCCGGAGGAAATCGGCAAGCCTCTGAACTCTCTCGCCACAGGCGGCATGGGCCTGCGCATCTATCGCGGGGAGGACGCCATCGGCTTCTGGGAAGATGGGGCGAAGGCGCTGCAAACCGGCGACATCGTGGTGGAAATCCTCCCCACCTGCGCGCAGGAAGCCCCGCCCTCTGCGTGACGGGCCCTCAGTAAAGCGCCAGATGCACCGCGCCCATCGCCGCCATGCCGACAAGGAAATGGCCGGAATCGATCAGGAACAGCTTCAACGGCTTGCGCTGGAACAGGTAATTGATCGCAATCGCCGGGATCATCAGCGCGCCTGCAAAGCCCAGCGCGAACATCATGATCACATGCGGCGGCGGGCTGGTGCGGGCGATCTGGTGGCCCAGCATCCAGGAAATCACCAGTTCCGCGACGAAGCACAGGCCGAAGATCATGGGCATGTTCGCGCCCTTGATCTGCTCCTCGCTCAACCCCGCCAGCTTCTGCCACGCCTTGCCGAACAGAAGGCTGTACCAAGCCGCGCCAACCGCGAAGAAGGCGAGCGCGCCCAGAAAAACCGCCGTATAGTTGATCGGACCCATGTTATAGCCTCCAGTCCCGCGTGCATGATTGCGCGTGACTCCGCCAGCCAGGATAGATAGGGGCGCGCGCCATGGCCACAACTATCAAGGAAGCCCCCAAGGTCGGCATGGTCAGCCTCGGCTGCCCCAAGGCATTGGTGGATTCCGAACGCATCCTCACTCGCCTGCGGGCAGACGGCTACACGATGAGCCCGGATTATTCCGGCGCGGACGTGGTGCTGGTCAATACCTGCGGCTTTCTCGATTCCGCCAAGGAGGAAAGCCTTGCCGCCATTGGCGAGGCAATTGCCGAGAATGGCCGCGTGATCGTGACCGGCTGCATGGGCAATGAGGCGGAGCTGATCCGCGCCAAATTCCCTGATGTGCTGGCCGTGACCGGCGCCCATCAATACGAACAGGTGGTGGAAGCCGTCCACGATGCCGCCCCTCCGGGACAGGGGCCCTTCGTGGACCTGATCCCCGCGCGCGCCGATCTGGCCGATGTGAAGCTGACCCCGCGCCATTACAGCTATCTCAAGATTTCCGAAGGCTGCAATCACTCCTGCGCCTTCTGCATCATCCCGCAATTGCGCGGCAAGCTCGTCAGCCGCCGGGTAGACGCCGTGCTGCGCGAGGCGGAAAAGCTGGTGGCCGCCGGCACGAAGGAATTGCTGGTCATCAGCCAGGACACTTCTGCCTATGGCGTGGATGTGCGGCACGAGGAACGCGAGTGGAAGGGTCACCCCGTCCGCACGCATATGACCGACCTTGCCCGCGAACTGGGCCAGCTGCGCACGCCGGAAGGCGATACGCCCTGGGTGCGGCTGCATTACGTCTATCCCTATCCCCATGTGGATGCGGTGATCCCGCTGATGGCGGAAGGGCTGCTGACGCCCTATCTCGACATTCCCTTCCAGCACGCCAGCCCCAATGTTCTGAAAGCCATGAAACGCCCGGCGAATGAGGCCAAGGTGCTGGAACGGCTGAAGGCGTGGCGCACGATCTGCCCGGATATCGCGATCCGCTCCAGCTTCGTGGTCGGTTTCCCCGGCGAGACCGAGGCGGACTTCCAATATCTGCTGGACTGGCTGGACGAAGCCCAACTGGACCGCGTGGGCGCCTTCCGGTTCGAACCGGTCGAAGGCGCGACGGCGAACGACCTGCCCGGCGCGGTGCCGGAAGAGGTCAAGGAAGAACGCTACGCCCGGATCATGGAAAAGACCGAAGCGATCAGCGCCGCCAAGCTGCAGGCGAAGATCGGCCGCACCCTGTCCGTCATCATCGATGAAGTGGGCGAGCCGGACGAGGATGGCGACATCGGCGCCACCGGCCGCAGTCAGGCCGACGCACCGGAGATCGACGGCAGCGTCTATCTGCGCAACGTCCCCGCCAGCCTGAAACCGGGCGATTTCGTACAGGTGGAAGTGGAAGACGCCGACGCCCACGATCTGTTCGGCGCGATTGCCGAGTGATCGGGCAGGCAGCAACCCGCCTCCAGTTCCGCACCCCCGGCCGGGGCCTCACCGAAATTACGCGCGAGGTTTCCGCGTGGATCGACGGCACCGGCATCGAAACCGGGCTGGTCACGCTGCATTGCCTGCACACTTCTGCCTCGCTGCTCATCACCGAGAACGCGTCCAGCGCGGTGTGGCGGGACATGGTGGCATGGCTGGACCGGGTGGCGCCGGAAGGCGGCTATTACGCGCATGACGATGAGGGGCCGGACGAGATGCCCGCCCATCTCAAGGCCGTGCTGACGGGTGTGAACCTGTCCATCCCGGTGATCGACGGCAGGATGGCGCTGGGCACCTGGCAGGGCATTTTCCTGGCCGAACACCGCCGCGCACCCCATCGGCGCGAGGTGGCCGTGCATTTGCTGGGGGAATAGGGGCAGCGCCCAGCCCCCTTTACAGAGCCGCGCAGTGCCTTTCCTCCAGCAAGCAGGATTGCCGCCCTCTTGCAATCGATTGCAAATCCATTATCCGCGGGCCGCGCATGGTCAATTTTTTGCGCGGCTCGGGCGCTGGCCAAGCCGTTTCAAACCTGTTAGCCATGTTGCAATGCAGCAAGAGACAATGCTTCAGCCGTTCGGGAAAGGAGCCCCTGCGCAATGAGTTTCACGGCAGACCGGCTGCTTCTGTTCGGCGCCACGGGGGATCTGTCGCAGCGGATGCTCCTCCCCTCGCTCTGCGCCCTGGATGCCGATGGGCTTGTCGATCCGAACCTGCGGATCGTCTGCACTGCCCGTTCCGCCCATGACACGCCTGAATTTCGCAATTTCGCGCGGGCGGCGCTGGAAAAGTTCCTGCCTGCCGAACGGCGCGGCGGCGTAGCGACATTCCTCAACCGCCTGCATTACCAGACGCTGGATGCCACCGATCAGGCGGGATACGAGAAGCTCGCCAAGATGGTCGGCACACCGGAAAACGGCCTCGCCATTTTCCTATCCACCGCGCCCAGCCTGTTCGAGCCGACCATTGCGGGCTTGCAGGGTGCCGGACTGACTGACGGCAATGTGCGCATCGGGCTGGAAAAGCCGCTGGGGATCGATCTCGCCAGCAGCCGCGAGATCAACGATGCCGTGGCCGCGGCCTTTGCCGAAGACCGGATTTTCCGCATCGACCATTATCTGGGCAAGGAAACCGTCCAGAACCTGCTCGCCATGCGCTTTGGCAACATCCTGTTCGAGCCGCTGTGGAACGCGGCCCATATCGACCATGTGCAGATCACCGTGGCCGAGACCGTGGGTCTGGAAAGCCGCGTGGATTTCTATGACGAGGCAGGCGCCCTGCGTGACATGGTGCAGAACCACATGCTCCAACTGCTCGCGCTGGTGGCGATGGAGCCCCCGGTGAGCTTCGATGCCACCGCCGTGCGGGACGAGAAGGTGAAAGTCCTGCGCTCCCTGCGCCCCATATCCTCGGGCGAGACGGTGACCGGGCAATATCGCGCAGGCGCGATCACCGGCAAGGCCGTGCCGGGCTATGACGAGGAACTGGGCCGCGACAGCGACACGGAAACCTTCGTGGCCATCAAGGCCCATGTCGATAATTGGCGCTGGAAGGGCGTGCCCTTCTATCTGCGCACCGGCAAGCGCATGATGCGGCGCACGACCGAAATCCTCGTCCAGTTCCGCCCGGTGCCGCATTCGATCTTCGGGAAGAGTACCCGCAGCATGCCCAACAGCCTGCTGATCGGCATCCAGCCGGAAGAGAACATCACCCTTTCCCTGATGGCCAAGGTGCCGGGGCTGGACCGCGAAGGCATTCGCCTGCGCCAGGTTCCCCTCAATATCGCCATGCCCGATGCCTTCACCGGCGCCCAGCGGCGCATCGCCTATGAACGCCTGCTGCTCGATCTGGTGGAAGGCGACCAGACCCTGTTCGTCCGCCGTGACGAGGTGGAGGCGCAATGGCAATGGATCGATCAGATCCGCGCCAATTGGGCCGAAGACGGGTTGACGCCCAAGCCCTATACTGCCGGAAGCTGGGGCCCGAGCGCGGCAATCGCGCTGGCCGAGCGTGACGGAGTGACGTGGCATGAATAGGGGCATGAATAAGGGCATGAGTGAGCCGAACCCGAAGATCCTCCCCCACCGGGGGAGGTGGCAGGCGCCAAAGGCGG
>MKUB01000122.1:7083-8694 GCA_001898545.1 Sphingomonadales bacterium 63-6
CGGGCCGCACAACGCCTGAGGCAAGCCCCCTCCACCAGCCTTCGGCCGGTCCCCCTCCCCCGGTGGGGGAGGATCTGATGGCCCTCCACCCAACAATCGCCCGGGTCACCGAGCGTATCGTCGCCAAGTCGAAACCCGGCCGCGCCGCCTATCTGGAACTGATGGAGCGCGAGGCCGGGCGGCGGCCGGATCGTAACCAGATGGCCTGTTCCAACCTCGCCCATGCCTATGCCGGGGCCCTGGAAGACCAGCAGGCGCTGAAGGCACATCGCGGGCCGAACCTGGCCATCGTCACTGCCTATAATGACATGCTGTCCGCCCATCAGCCCTATGGCGCCTATCCGGCGCAGATGAAGCTCTGGGCGCGCGAAGTGGGCGCCACCGCGCAGGTGGCTGGCGGCACGCCTGCTATGTGCGACGGGGTTACGCAGGGGCAGGACGGGATGGAGCTGTCGCTCTTTTCCCGCGACGTCATAGCCCTTTCCACCGCCGTCGCGCTGAGCCACGAAATGTACGATGGCGTGGCGCTGCTGGGCATTTGCGACAAGATCGTGCCCGGCCTGCTGATCGGCGCGCTGCGCTTCGGCCACCTTCCAGCCGTGTTCGTGCCCAGCGGCCCCATGCCTAGCGGCATTGCCAACAAGGAAAAGCAGAAGGTCCGCCAGCTCTATGCCGAGGGCAAGGCCAGCCGCGCGGAATTGCTGGAGAGCGAAAGCAAGTCCTATCACTCGCCCGGCACCTGCACTTTCTATGGCACGGCCAACTCCAACCAGATGATGATGGAGATGATGGGCTTGCACATGCCCGGCGCCGCCTTCGTTCCGCCGAACACACCGCTGCGCCAGGCGCTGACCCGCGCGGCGACCCAGCGGCTGGCAGGCATGGCGCAGGATGGCGGTGACTATCGCCCCCTCTCCCGCTGCGTGGATGAGAAGGCCATCGTCAATGCCGCCATCGGCCTACTGGCCACGGGCGGATCGACCAATCACGCCATCCACTTGCCCGCCATCGCGCGCGCGGCGGGCGTGCTGTTCGATTGGGAAGACTTGTCCGAACTGTCCGGCGTGGTGCCGCTGATTGCGCGCGTCTATCCCAATGGATCGGGCGATGTGAACCAGTTCCACGCCGCGGGCGGCATGGGCTATGTGATCGGCGAACTGCTGTCCGCCGGGCTTGCCCATGGCGACATTCTGACCGTCGGCGGAGATGGGCTGGCCGCCTATGCGGAAGAGCCGTTTCTCCAGACCGTGAGTCCCCGCGAAGGCGGGGACCTCCTCGATCGGGGAGACAGGTCCCTGCCTTCGCAGGGACTCACCTTGAGTTGGCGCCCCACCGGCCCTTCTGCCGACGATGCCATGCTGCGCCCCGCCGCCACGCCGTTCCAGGCCGATGGCGGCATGCGTCTGGTACAGGGCAATCTGGGCCGCGCCTGTTTCAAGACCAGCGCGGTGGACGCCGAACGCTGGACCATCGAGGCGCCCTGCCGCGTATTCGAGCGGCAGGAAGATGTGATCGCCGCCTTCAAGGCGGGCGAGCTTGACCGCGATGTGGTAGTGGTGATGCGCTTCCAGGGCCCGCGCGCCAATGGCATGCCGGAACTGCACAAGCTGA
>MKUB01000122.1:8728-16604 GCA_001898545.1 Sphingomonadales bacterium 63-6
GGCACGCTTTCCACCAGCGCCGACCTTGCCGCCCGCACTCCCGCTCCCCCGCCGCCAGCCCAGATGGGTGTAGGCCGCGAATTATTCGCCATGTTCCGCATCAATGCCGATGGCGCCGAACAGGGCGGATCGGCCATGCTGGCCATGGCGGGGCTGTAGCGATGGTCGATCTCGTCGCGCTCGATGTCGGCGGCACGCATGCCCGCTTCGCCCTCGCCTCCATCGGCGCGGATGGGAAGATCACGCTGGGCGAGCCCGAAACGCTGAAGACCAGCGATTTCGCCAGCCTGCAGACCGCCTGGGAAGAGTTCGAGCGCCGCTGCGGCTGCACTCTGCCGCGCGCTGCCTCGATTGCCATTGCCGGCCCGGTGACGGGCGAAAAGGTGCAGATGACCAACAATAGCTGGGTCATCCATACCGGCGCCATCGACGATCAGCTGGGGTTGGACGAGGCAATGGTCCTCAATGATTTCGCTGCGGTGGCCCATGCGGTTGCCCGTGCGGATGAAAGCGAGTTCCTGCACCTCAGCGGCCCCGACGTACCCCTGCCCTGCACCGGCACGATCAGCGTGCTTGGCCCCGGCACCGGGCTGGGCGTCGCCTATCTGCGGCGCGACGGGCCGGAGCGCTATCATGTACAGGCCACCGAAGGCAGCCATATAGACTTCGCCCCGATCGACCCGATCGACGATGCGATCCTGCTGCGGCTGAGGAAGCGCCACCGCCGCGTTTCGGTGGAGCGCGTCGTGTCCGGCCCCGGCATCGTGGACATCCATCAGGCGCTGGCCGCGCTTGAGGGGCGCCACATTCCCGAAGGGGATGACAAGACGATCTGGGAGCTTGGGCTTTCCGGGAAAGACAGCCTGGCCGCCGCGGCGGTGGAACGTTTCTGCATGTCGCTGGGCACGGCCGCAGGCGATTATGCGCTGGCCCATGGATCAGGCGCGGTGGTGATCGCGGGCGGGCTGGGCCTGCGCATCCGCGACACGCTGGCGGCATCCAGCTTTGCCGAACGCTTCTGCTTCAAGGGCCGTTACGAGAAGATGATGGGGGCAATTCCGGTGAAGCTGATCACCCATCCGCAGCCGGGCCTGTTCGGGGCCGTGGCCGCATTTCAAAGCCAGATGAGAGGCAAGGACAAATGACTACCGGCACGAGCCGCGCCATCGAACAGATCATGCAGACCGCCCCGGTGATCCCGGTGCTGGTGGTGGATGACGCCGCCATTGCCGCACCGCTGGCGGAAGCACTTGTAGCTGGCGGCCTGAAGGTGCTGGAAGTCACGCTGCGCACCCCGGCCGCGCTGGATGTGATCCGCGAAATGAAGCAGGTGCCGGGCGCCATCGTCGGTGCGGGCACAGTGACCAATCCGGCCCAGCTGGACGAGGCGCTGGCCGCTGGCAGCGAGTTCATCGTTTCGCCCGGCCTCACCGAAACGCTGGGCAAGGCCGCCATCGCCAGCGGCGTCCCCTTCCTGCCCGGCATAGCCACGGCGGGAGACATCATGCGCGGGCTTGATCTGGGCCTGTCCCATTTCAAGTTCTTCCCCGCCTCCACATCGGGCGGCATTCCCGCCTTGAAGGCACTGGCCGGGCCATTTGGCCAGGTGCGCTTCTGCCCCACCGGCGGCATCACGCAGGATAGCGCGCCCGATTGGCTGGCCGTCGATCCCGTCCTCTGCGTGGGCGGCAGCTGGATCGTCCCCAAGGGCCCACCGGATTTCGCGGCCATCACCGAAGCAGCCCGGAAGGCAGCTCAACTCGCATAAGGAGAAGCGTGGTATGAAGACAGTCTCCGACCTCCTCGCCCGGCTCGAACAGCTACGCGATCGGACAAGCGAGACACCGCTCTTCAACCCCGCTTTCCAGCTCAGTCTGGAATTGTCGCGCGCGCTGGAAGGCGGTGAATTGTCGCTCGCCGATATGGAAGCGATGATTGCCGAACTGGAATGCGACGCGCTGCAAAGCCGTGCCCGGCGCCTGCAGCGGCTGGTCGCGCCGGTAGCGCCCGATGCCAATCTGTCAGACTTCAGCGCTATGCTGAGCAAGGAACCCGGCGATTACTGGGAATTCCGCAAGAGGTGGGAACATCCCCAGCTCCATTGCGTGTTCACTGCCCACCCCACTTTCCTGCTCTCCCCGATCCAGACAGAGGCAGTGGCGCGGGCGGCATCGCATGACGAGCCGGTGAGCGCGGACATCTGCGTGTTGCCGGGGGAGCGTCCGCACATCACCCTGGCCTTCGAACATGAAGAGGCGCTGGCGGCCATCGCCAATGGCGCCGCCGCACGGGACCGGCTGGTGAGCGAATTACTGGCCGAAGCGGCCCGCCGCTGGCCCGACAAATGGCACGATTTCGAGCCCCTGCCATTCCGCTTCGCCAGCTGGGTCGGCTATGACATGGATGGGCGGACGGACATCAAATGGTATGATTCCATCCATTTCCGGCTGGTCGAGAAAGCCGGAAGGCTGGAACGCTATGCCGTTTCGCTGGAGGCGATAGACGCGGCCCACCCGCTGCTCGCCACGCTGAAGGCCGCGGCTGCCTATACCAATGAACGCGCTGCCGAATTCGCGGGCGACCTGAGCGATCCGGAAGTGCTCTCCGCCGCAGCCAACCGGCTGACGCAGGAACATCCGGCAAAGATACTCACCCTCGCCCCGCTGATCTCCGCGCTGGAGGAAGAGGCCAGGGGCGCCAGCCTGCAACGCGCCATCGCATTGAAAACGCTGACCGCCGCCATGCGCGCCGACGGGCTGGGCGCGGGCTGGATTCACTTTCGCGTCAACACCAGCCAGCTCCACAACGCGATCCGGCGCGTGATAGACGGGGACGGCACGCTGGACCTCGCCAGCCGGGGCGCAATCATGCGGCTGCGCGAATTGCTGGCCGGGGTAAAGCCGCACCGCGCCAATTTCGCCGCGCTCGCAATCGAGAGCAGCACGGCCATTCGCCAGTTCCTGGCCATGGCGCAGATCCTGCACCATATCGATGCCGACGCGCCCATCCGCATGCTGATCGCTGAGTGCGAGCAGCCCTCAACCATCCTTGCCGCGCTCTATTTCGCAAAGCTGTTCGGCATTGCGCATAAGGTGGATGTCTCGCCCCTGTTCGAGACGGAAAGCGCGCTGGAACATGGCGGGCGGCTGCTGGATGCCCTGCTGGCGGAAGAAGCCTATCAGGATTACGCGCGTCAACGCGGCCGCGTGGCAGTGCAGACCGGCTTTTCCGACGCGGGCCGCTTCGTGGGGCAGGTGCCCGCCAGCCTTGCCATCGAACGCCTGCAGGGCCGCCTTGCGCAAGCCATGGTGGCCAACCGGCTGACCGATGTGGCCGCGCTGATCTTCGACACGCATGGCGAAAGCATGGGGCGCGGCGCCCACCCATCCAGCCTGGCGGACCGGCTCGCCTGGCCGCTATCCCCCTGGGCACGGCGGCGTTTCGTGCGGGCCGGGATCGCGCTGGAACCCGAAGTGAGCTTCCAGGGCGGCGACGGCTATCTGTTTTTCTCCACGCCCGAACTGGCGCTGGCCACCCTCACCCGCATCGCGGAACTGCGCCCGGCGGAAACCGACGCCGATGCGCCGACCGATCCCTTTTATCGCCGCACGGACCTTTCGCTCGATTTCTATCGCGCCATCCGCGATCACCAGCATGAACATCTGGAAAGCCGCACCTATTCCCGCGCGATTACCGCCTTCGGGCTCGGCATGCTCAACCCCACGGGCAGCCGTGTATCGCGTCGCCAGTCGGACCTTTCGGCGGATCGTGAGATGAGCCTGCGCCAGATCCGCGCCATTCCGCACAATGCCATCCTGCAGCAGCTCGGCTATCCGGTGAACGTGATCTGCGGCGTCGGCACGGCGGCGGACGGGATTTACGAGGATCTGGCCGCCCTGCTGCGCGAGAGCGACCGGGGCCGCCAGCTGATCCGCCTGGTGCGCGCGGCCAATGCGCTGGCCAGCGTGAAGACAGTGGCGGCTTATGGCGAGCTGTTCAATTCCGCCTATTGGGCCAGTCGCCCCTATCGCGGCACGGAAGTGCATCTTTCCGACGCATGCGAGGCGCTGGCGGAATATCTCATCAAGGATGACCGGGCAGGCGTGTTCCGCCGCCTTGCCTCGCGCCTCAGGATCGATGCGCTCAAGCTGCACCGCCTGTTGGAGCTTATCCCCGATGACAGCCCGATGGAGGACCGCGAGCCGGTGCGCCGCGCCATCGGCGTGTTGCAGGCAATCAGGCTGGCCCTGTTCCAGCACATGTTCATCCGCGCCGTCTCCGTCCCCGCCTTCAGCCGGGCGAATGACATCAGCCGGGACGATGTGCTGGAAATGGTGTTCACCCTGCGCGTGGACGATGCGCTGGCGCAATTGCGGCGGGCCTTCCCCATTCGCTTCCCCAAGATCGGCGATTTCACGCTGGATGAGCCGACCGATTATCCCGAAGGGGCGGACGAAGGCTATGAGTTCATCCACCGTGATTATGTCGATCCCATTGAACGGGCTTATCTTTTGTCGCTGCGCATAACCACGGCCATTGCCAACCACTTCGGTGCCCATGGGTGACCTTTTCATGATGCCCTGAAATTCCGCTTGCCGGGCGCTGCAATCGTTCTAAGCGGCGGAAAGACGGGTCAAGGACGGGTTACGATGGGTGCGATTTACGAATTCGGCGTGGCGCGTAATGCCCGCGTTGTGAAGGCACGGATCAAGGGCACCGCCCATTCTGCGCTGGAGCAGCTGTGGCGCGCATTCGGGCGCACATTCCACGACCGCCCCGCACAGTCGGTCTATGGCGTGCCGATGGTGCCCAATTTCGCGGACAAGACCTTCCGCTATTGCCTCTATGGCACCTATGGAAAGTACTTCTCCGACTATCTCGACCGCATCGATTACGATTTCACCTTCATCGACATCGGGGCGAACCAGGGCCTCTATTCGCTGGTGGCGGCACGCAATCCCCACTGCCGCAAGATCATCGCTTTCGAGCCGGTGAAGCGCACATTCGATTTCCTTTCCGCCAATATCGAGCTGAACGGTGCGAGTGCGCGTTCGGTGCTGCTCAACGCGGCCTTGTCGGACCATGCAGGCACGGCACAGATCGCGGTGAAGGCCAATCACAGCGGCGTCGCCTCGCTGGCGGGCCATTCCGGCATGGAAGGCCGCCCCACCGAAACCATCACTCTGATGGACGCCGCCGGGCTGGACCAGCACATTCCCGCAGACCTGCCGATCATCGTCAAGATCGACGTGGAAGGGCATGAAGGCGTGGTAATCGCCGAACTGGCAAAATCCGCCCATTTCGCGCAGGTGAAGGCCGTGTTCCATGAAATGGATGAACGCTGGGCCGAGGCGCCGAAAATCCGCAAGATGCTGGTGGAAGGGGGCTTTTCCAAGTTCCGCAAATTCGGCATCCGGCGGCATTACGACATTCTGGCGGAGCGCTGAGGGCGTTAACTTGCCTCTCGCCTGCGTCCCTTTGCGAGACGCCGGGTTCGCCATGCTGGCATTAACGCACCGTTTTGGGGCATAGGACGGGCATGGACCCGGCCTTCAAATGGATCGGCGGCGCAACCGCTGCCATTGTGCTCCTCTTTGCAGGAGTAGCGCTGGGATCGCGCGCCTTTGCCGATGAAGAGCCCGCCCCCCGGCTGAAGGCGGAGGATGTGCTGGCAATGGGCAAGCCGGCGAAGGACGCGCCTACTCCCGCTATCACTGCGGAAGGCCTCGATCCCGTCACGCCCCCGCCCGGCGAGGAAGCCCCCAGTCCTTCCATCGCGGAAAACGAGCCTTTCGTGATCAAGCGCGTGCTCGATATTCGCGAGCCGATCAAATATGGCCAATGGTTCTGGGACGATAAGGGCGTACCCGATGGCCCGCTGGTGATGACCGTTGACCTTGAGGCCCGCGTGCTGTCCGTCTTTCGCGGCGGCTATGAGATCGGCGCCACCGCCGTTCTGCTGGGTACGGACGATCACCCCACGCCGCTCGGCCGCTTTCCGATCCTGACCAAGGAACGGCACAATGTGTCGGAGAAATACGGCAATGCCCCCATGCCCTGGACGCTGCGGCTGACATGGGACGGGGTAGCGATCCATGGCGGTTCCCAGGTGGAGAACGGCTATGCCAGCCACGGCTGCATCGGCACGCCCGACGAATTCGTCTCGCGCCTGTTCGCCATCGCGAAAAAGGGTGACGTAGTCATCATCACGAATGGCAAGAAGACCGGCGTGGGCCAGTCGCTGGTCGGCTAAGCTTTTGCTTCAACCATAGTCGTCATTGCGAGGAGCATGACGACGAAATAATCCAGAGACTGCATGACGACACCCTGGATTGCAGCGTGACCAACGGTTGCCCGCAATGACGATGCAGATCAGTCCAGCCCCGCGATCCGCCGGGGGGGCTCCTTGCGCAAGGTCCAGCTATCGCCATTCACTCGCGCGACAACGCCCCCAAGCGTGGCATCCTTGCCGTTGAGCAGGCGCCGCATGAGCTGAGCCACAGAACTGCCGCGCGGCTCCACTCCCAGCATGGCAATGGCACGGGCAAGCACACGGATGCGGATCGCGCCGGGGGCCTTGGGCTTGTAGCGGATTTCTCCCTCGGCCACAGTCACGGCCTCATCCCATTCGCGCTGGGCGGCCCATTGCATCACGCCTTCTGCTTCCGCGAGATGGGAAGCGCTGGCGGCCACGCCTGCTACATCCAGCCAGTCTGCCGAACGCAGGGCTTCCCTGATCCGCACGCGATCATATTTGGGATCGATATTCGAAGGGTCCAGCGCAGGTTCCAGCCCCCAACGCTCGACGATCCCGGCCAGCTCCGTCCGTCGCCAAGCCAGCAAGGGGCGCAGCAAGGGCAACTCCGTTCCCGGCACGATCCCGCGTGCGCGCACGCCCGCAAGGCCCGCCACGCCGCTGCCCCGATTGAGCCGCATCAGCAGCGTTTCTGCCTGATCGTCAGCATGGTGAGCCGTGGCCAGCGCAGCCAGCCCCCGTTCCCCCATCCATCTGCCCAAGGCGGCGTAGCGTGCGGCGCGAGCCCTGTCCTGCACATTGCCGCTGGCCACCTTCACCGTCAGGATACGGTGCGGGATGGAATAGGCCGCGCATAATTCCGCGACCATGGCCGCTTCCCGCGCGCTTTCCGGACGCAGCCCATGATCCACCGTGGCGACCTCCACCTGATCGTGCAGGGCCGCGCGGGCGAGCAGCAGCAGGGCGAGGCTGTCCGGCCCGCCAGACACGGCAAGCCCCAGTCTCTCGCCCTCTGGCCAGATTGCTGCAAGATCGCCCGCGAAACGCGCGATCATGGTGTGGGGCAGCGCCTCAATGGCTCATTTCCCCTTGGTGCACTTAACCTTGGCGACATTCGCCTGGTATTGCGCCTGCAAACGCCCGGTGGCGACAGCGGGATAGACCTCGCTGAACTCGGCAAGCGCCAGGCAGGCCCGGTTGGTGTCCTTGATGGCGATCATCGATTCAGCCAGATAAAGCAGGCTGTCAGCCGCGCGATCCCCGTTCTTGTCCTGCTGATAGTTCTGCAGGAACCACTGCGCCGCCTCACGCGGTTTGCCGTCATCCAGATAGGCGCGGCCAAGCAGGTTGCGCGCAAAGGACAGGCGTTTGTGCCGGGGGAACTTTTCTACGAACAGGCCCAGCTGCTGCTGCGCCTCCGGATAGAATTTCGCATCCCACAGGCGGAAGCCATAGGTATATTCATCCTCGCCCGCATCGTCGGTGGTCGGCTTTGCAATAGCCTGCACAGCTGCAAGCCGCGCCGCCGTCGGCCCGCTGGCGGCCGGAGCCGGCGTGGGCCGCGTTGCCGCCGGGGTGGGCATCGATGTGGAAACCGTACCCCTGGGTCCGGGAGTGGCG
>MKUB01000122.1:16629-24179 GCA_001898545.1 Sphingomonadales bacterium 63-6
TCGGCCGCGCGCGCCTTCTCGATTTCATCGACCCGCAGCGCGAGCTGGGTGACGGAATGCGTATTTTCCTCCGTCTGGGAGGTCAGCCGGGTGAGCTGGGATTCGATCGAATCGAGCCGCCCCAGAATATCGGTGATCGGCGTGCTGGCGGAGCCGAGACTGTTGCCCGCGCCGGGCGTGGAGCCCGGAGCCGGAGTAATCACCTCGGGCGTGAAGAAGCGCCCATCTCCGCCGGGGAAGACCTGCCGCTGCAGCGCCTTGACCTCAGCCTCGATCTTGCGCAGCCGCGCCTCTGCATCCTGGGCATGTGCCGCCTGCGGCAACGCGGCAAGGCCGGAACCTGCCAGCGCCAATGCCAGGACCATCGTGCGCTTGCGCACCCAGCCGGTCACCATTTCATCCAATCTCCTGTCGCATCGCCTCTGCCACGGTGCGCCCAAAAGGCCAAACCGGGGCTGAACGATCCCCAAAACCATGCATCGCGGATTGTGCCAACTCGCCAGTCACTTGTCGAGTTAACCACGATGTTAAGCTGTGGGCGACGCCCCTGTCGAGGGAGTGGCAGTAGCACCGGCCGCCCCTGTGGCAACTCCGGCCGTCCCCGTGGCGGGCGCGGCCGGGCGGGCCAGCAAGGCTTCCGCCGAAACCGGCACGTCCTTCACGATTTTCTGGCTATCGGCCAGACGGGCAACCGGCTTGCCGCCCACGGTGATCGCCAGCGCATCGGGCCGCCCGGTCCACAATTGCGGCCCTTCCACGTCGGTGGGCAGGACATATGTTTCGTCCTTGGCCATTTCCTTTTGCAGTAGCTGACGCCCGGCGGCGTCGTAGAACTTCACCCAGATTCCGTTTTCCAGCGAAGTGAATACCACTTGCCCACCCGCCGCAGGCACCTCAGGCGCTACCTGCGCGACCGCAGGCGAAGGGGTGGCAACAACCGGGTCTTCCTCGGTCAACCAGGGAAGATCGCCGCTGGGCGAGATAAAGCTGGTCCACACGAAAAACAGCAGCCCCCCAAACAGGATGACCGCCGCAATCGCGGAAACCCATGCCAGCATGCGCGAAGGCACACGCGCAGGATCGCCCGGCTCAAAAGTATGGGGCCGGCTTTCATAGGGCGCCATTGCGGAAAGCTCTGCCCGCACTTCGCGTGCGATGGCATCCCCATCCAGCCCCAGCAGCCGGGCATAAGTGCGCGAGAAGCCCACCGCATAGGTGCGCCCCGGCAAAGCCGCGAAATCGTTCGACTCAAGCAGGGCGAGATGACGCACGGTTATGCGCGACTCGGCGGACAATTGCTCAAGGTTCAAGCCCTTGGCCTCACGTGCGCGGCGCAGCTTTTCGCCAACGGTCAGGGGCAGCAGCTCGCGCTGCTCGCTCAACTCTTCTTCGATCATCCTCGCTCCGGTGGGTGTTTGGAAAGGGAGCATCTAGTGCGGGGAAGTTCGCGACGACCCTTCGCACCACACAAACGGGGACGACGGGTTTAAGTCAAGCACTGCTTTTGGCGCAGGGGCACCGGCGCGACGGGCTGACGGCCTGATGCGGCGGATTTACTCCACGCTAACCATCAGGGGCGCCTTACTCCAGTTCGATGCCCCGCTCCGCGGCCCAATCTTCCAGCGCCTTGCGCAGGCTGGGCGGCGGCGATGTCAGCCAGCCGTTCATGGCCTCGCCGATTTCCTCCAGATCCACCTTGCGCACCAGTTCCTTGATGGGCCCCACGCCAGCCGGAGTGATCGACAGGCGGCGGATGCCCACGCCCAGCAGCGCCAGCGCCTCCAGCCTGCGCCCGCCCATCTCGCCGCAGACGGTGACATCCACGGGATGCCCAGCCGTTGCCACCACGACCCGGCGGATGAAGCGCAGGATCGCCGGGCTGACCCAATCATAGCGTTCGGCCAGCTTCGGATTGGCCCGGTCCGCCGCGAAGAGGAACTGGGTCAGATCATTGGTGCCGATGGAGAGGAAGGAAATGCGCGGCAGGAGAAGGTCCAGCTGCTCCGCCAGGGCAGGCACTTCCAGCATCACGCCATAGCGGATTTCATTGGGCAGCTTGCGCTTCTGCTTCTTGAGGAAAGCCAGCTGTCCTTCGAACACGGCGCGCGCGGCCTCGAACTCCCATGGTTCGGACACCATGGGGAACATGACGTTCAGCGTATGGCCGGCGGACGCTTCCAGCAAGGCGCGGGCCTGCGATTTCAGCAGCCCTTCCCGCTCCAGCGCCAGACGCAGCGCGCGCCAGCCCATGGCCGGATTCTCGTCATTCTCCGAATTCTCGCTGCGCAGATAAGGCAGCGACTTGTCGCCCCCGATATCCACCGTGCGGAACACCACCGGCCGGTCGCCCGCAGCCTCCAGCACATCGCGATAGAGCCGCGTCTGCCGCTCGCGCTGGGGCATGGCGGCGGAAACCAGGAACTGGAACTCCGTACGGAACAGCCCGATCCCATCCGCCCCGGTGAGGTTGAGGTTGGGCATATCGTCCCGCAGGCCCGCATTCATCATCACCGTGATGCGCGTACCGCACCGGCTGAACGGCTCCACCTCGCGCAATTTGGCATAGGCGGCCTGCCGCTCGCGGTTCTTGGCCGAGCGCATTTCGAAGGCTTCGACCAGGCTGGGCGAAGGACGCACAGTGACCATGCCGCGATCCGCATCGAGCAACAGCTGGTTGCCTTCGCGGATCAGCGTGCGGGCATTGCGCACCCGGCCCAGCACCGGCACGCCCATGGCCCGCGCCACGATCACCACATGCGCCGTGAGCGAGCCTTCTTCCAGGATCACGCCCTTCAGGCGGCGCTTGTCATATTCCAGCAGCTCGGCCGGGCCGAGATTGCGAGCAATCAGGATCGCGTCCTCGCGCAGGCCCATGGAGGCGGCCGTGCCCACCTGCCCTGAAACGATGCGCAGCAGCCGGTTCGCCAGATCTTCCAGATCGTGCATCCGGTCCGCCAGCAGCGGATCGTCGATCTCGCGCATGCGCATCCGGGTGCGCTGCTGCACGCGCTCGATCGCGGCCTCGGCAGTCAGGCCGCTGTCGATCGCCTCGTTGATGCGACGGCTCCAGCCCTCGTCATAGGCGAACATCTTGTAGGTCTCGAGCACGGCTTCATGTTCGCCATCCACGCCGAATTCGGCCTGGTTTGCCATCTGCTCGATCTGTTCGCGCATCTTGTCGAAGGCGAGGTAGACGCGCTGGCGTTCCGCCTCGATATCCTCGGCCACGATATGCTCGATATTGATGCGCGGCTGGTGGAATACCGCCACGCCCGATGCCAGCCCCTTGACCAGGGTGAGCCCTTCCAGCGTATCGGGCTCTGAAAAGGCAGCCCCGCTGCCCAGCGCATCTTCGGCATCGACGAGGCCGGCATTGTCGATCATCTCGGCCAGCACCATGGCCACGGTCTGCAGCGCCTCGATCTCCACTTCCTCGTAACGGCGGGGATCGACATGCTGGACGGTCAACACCCCCACTGCCCGTTCGCGCCGCACAATCGGCACGCCGGCGAAGGAGTGGAACTTTTCCTCGCCCGTTTCGGGGCGATACTGGAATTCGGGATGGGCAGTCGCCTGGGCGAGGTTCAGTGTCTCGACATTGGCGGCGATAGTGCCGGTCAGGCCTTCCCCCACGCCCATGCGGGTAACGTGGACAGCGCTCTGGTTCAGGCCGCGCGTGGCGAAAAGTTCCAGCACGCCTTCGCGCAGCAGATAGATCGAGCAGACTTCGCTATCCAGCGTTTCGCCGATGATTTCGACGACCTGATTGAGCTTGCCCTGCGGGTGCAGGCGCGAAGCCATGACCTCGTGCAGTTGCGTAAGGATCGAACGGGCGGCAGCGACAGCACTCATGTGCGACGCCTAACGCAGATTGCCCTTCAAAGGAAATATTTCGCTTCGATTACGTGCAATCCGCTCCGCCCGTCCCTGTGGCAGCCCCGCGGGGCTAGATATGCGCGATTTCTTCCTTGATGCGCAGCTTCTGCTTCTTGAGGCTTTGCAGGATCACCTCATCGGGGGAAGGCCGGTTCATCTCGGCCCGAATACGGCGCTCCAGCCCTTCGTGCTTATTCTGCAGGGCAGCAAGGTGAGATGTTTCCATAGGGGGCGTCCTCCTTCTTTAACTGCCGGTACCCCAAAAGGGCCCCGGTTAAAGGCGACTCGCCTGCGTGGCCGAGCCGCGCGATTGTCATCAAACCATAATACAACTAAGTCGGCAAACGGCTGTCGCATCCATTCGACGCAAGAGCCGTTGGAATGGGATGGGCCGTGGACATATATGCGACGGGCCGGGGCCGTAGGAGCGTTGGGTAAGTGACCGAAGAGGAGATGCGCAAAAGGCTCGCCGCGCTTCGCATCGAACACAGGGATCTCGACGCCGCGATCGACGCGCTGAGCGCGGTCGGCTCGCCCGATCAGTTGCAGATCGCCCGCCTCAAGAAACGCAAATTGATGCTGAAGGACCAGATCGCGATTTTCGAGGATTATCTCACGCCCGACATCATCGCGTAATTTCCCTCTCCCAGACACGCCCCTGCCCCGCAAATCCTTCCCCTGGGCGCTTCAAACCTCGAAACCCGCGCAAAATCGTGCCACGGCGGCACAGTCCCAATTTGGCTCGGGATAAGTTTGTGGAGACTCTGGCCGTGCCTTCGGCGCGATAATAGTGAATCTTTCGTCTATGACTGGCCCGACCGACATAAATCCGCACATCGTCGAAGCCCTCTATAACGAGGCGCTGACCCTTGCCGATGACGTGCGCGGCAGCTTCGATCTGTCGGGGCGGCTGGAAGAGGCGGGCCAGGATGAGGACATCGCCCGGGTCGCCCTTTCCTGCGAGGCGTTGCGCACTACCACGCGGATGATGCACATCATCGCCTGGCTGCTGAACCAGCGCGCCTTCTTCGCGGGCGAGATCACTCAGCTGCAATTGCGCCGCCACGGCCGCCTGCCCAGCCGCGCATCCCGGTCCGACCCCGCGCAGACCGCATTGCTCAGCCCGGAATTGCGCGGCATCGTCACCACGACCGAGCGGCTCTATGCCCGGATCGAACGGCTCGACGCCGCGTGGCAGGATAATTTCCGCATGCAGCCCTGCGCGGTGGATCGGCTGCGGGAGCGGATCGGCCAGCGCCTGAAGGCGATTTAGACCGAACTCGCGCGCACTGCGGCCAGCGCCCGGCGCCAGCGTTCCAGCCTCTCGGTCCGGACATCCTCGGGCATAGCGGGATCGAACCGCACAGAGCCGCCGCGCATGGCCCCCGCTGCCTCGTCGAGCGATCCGAACAGACGCGCGCCGACACCTGCCAGCATGGCCGCGCCCAGTGCTGTGGTTTCGACCATTTCCGGTCGCTCCACTGCAATGCCCAGCAAATCGGCAATGTCCTGCGCCATCCAGTCATTGACGCTCATCCCGCCATCGATCCGCAGCGACTGCCAGGGCGCGCCATCGGCGGCGAAGGCAGTGGCGAGGTCACGCGTCTGATGCGCCATTGCCTCCAGCGCGGCGCGCGCGATTTCCGCCTTGCCGCTGGCGAAGCTGAGCCCGGTGATGATCCCCCTCGCCTCTGGCTCCCACCATGGAGCGCCAAGGCCGGTATGGGCAGGCACGATCACCACCCCGCCGCTATGATCCACTTCGCGCGCCAGCATTTCGGTTTCCGCCGCGCTGGAGATCAGCCCCAGCCGGTCACGCAGCCATTTGACGAGACTGCCGGCCACGAAGACCGAGCCTTCCACGGCATAGGTCCGCTCATCCCCCAGCTGATACAGCACGGTGCCGAGCAGGCGATGGTCCGAACGCGGCAGTGCGCGGCCCGTATTGGAAAGGACGAAGGCCCCGGTGCCATAGGTCGCCTTGGTATCGCCCGCCACGAGGCAGCCCTGCCCGATGGTTGCCGCTTGCTGATCGCCCGCCATGCCGGAAATCGGGATCGGTGCGCCGAACCATTCGGGCAAAGTCTCGCCAAAGCGGCCTGCATTGGCCACAACTTCGCCCAGCGCATTCAAAGGCACGCCAAACAGATCGCACAGCCCCGCATCCCAGCCCGCCCCGGCCAGCGGCAGCAGCAGGGTGCGGCTGGCATTGCTGGCATCGGTAATGTGCGCGCCGCCGGTCAGCTTGAAGACCAGCCAGCTTTCCACTGTGCCCAAAGCGAGCCGCCCGTCCCGCGCCGCAGCCGCCACGGCAGGCTCATGCTCCAGCAGCCAGCCCATCTTGGTGGCGGAGAAATAGGGATCGAGCAGCAGCCCCGTCGCCTCCTGAACGAAGGGTTCGTGCCCCGCCGCGCGCAGAGCCGCACAGGCCTCAGCAGTCCGCCGATCCTGCCAGACGAGCGCGCGAGCCAGCGGCTCGCCCGAAACGCGATCCCACGCGACCACCGTCTCGCGCTGGTTGGTAATGCCGATGGCGGCGATCCGGTCAGCCCCGCCTGCCCGCTCCACCATCTCGCGCGCGCAGGCCAGCGTGCGCTCCCATATCTCCGCGGGATCGTGCTCCACCCGGCCCGGCGCGGGATAATGCTGCGTCAACTCGCGCTGGGCAGTGCCATGGATGGCGCCATCGGGGGCGAACAGCATCGCGCGGGTGGAAGTGGTCCCCTCGTCCAGCACCAGGATGAAGCGTTCGGTCATGGCAATCCTCTCTCGCCTGCCCCATATGCGGCCCATGCCCCTGCCACCGCAACCCTGGCCGACCGGCGATGCCGAACAGATCGAACCGCTCGTGCGCCGCGTGCTCGCACCCAATGGCTCGCCCTATACCTATACGGGCACGCAGACCTATCTGGTGGGCGCGGATGACACTCTGGCGGTGATCGACCCCGGCCCGGACGATCCGGACCACCTCTCCGCGCTGGAACGCGCCATTGGCGGCGCGAAAGTCTCCGCAATCCTGTGCACGCACACCCATCGGGACCATTCACCCGGTGCCGCACCGCTTGCCGCGCGGACCGGGGCGGAGATCGTCGGTTGCGCGCCGCTGGTCATCGAAAGCGGGGAGCCCCGCGTCGATGCCCCCTTCGACCGGGCCTATGCCCCGCATCGCGTGCTGACGGACGGCGATCAGGTCAGCGGCCCCGGCTGGACCCTTACCGCCGTGGCCACGCCCGGCCATACGTCCAACCACCTGTGCTACGCGCTGGAAGAGAGCGGCGCGCTGTTCACCGGCGACCATGTGATGGGCTGGTCCACCAGCGTAGTGGTGCCGCCCGATGGCGATATGGCCGATTACATGGCCAGCCTCGAAAAGCTCTATGAGCGGCAGGACCGTATCTATTACCCTGCCCACGGCCCAGCGGTGGCAAAGCCCCGCCAACTGGTGCGCGGCATGATCGGCCATCGCCGCCAGCGCGAGAGGCAGATCGTGAAGCTGCTGGGCGAGGCGCCGCACCGCGTCACAGAACTGGTGCCGCGCATGTATAAGGGCGTGGACCAAAGGCTGTGGACCGCCGCCGGGCAATCGGTGCTGGCCCATCTGCTGGAACTGGAACGGCAGGGCCGCGTGGCCCGCAATGACGACATCTGGGCAATCAGCGCGTGAAATCCTCTCT
>MKUB01000123.1:0-1745 GCA_001898545.1 Sphingomonadales bacterium 63-6
CGGTCTTTCGCAACTCCCTCCGCCCGCCCCGCACGCGCCTAGTTCCTGACGCCGTGCCGGCCGCGCGATTGGTTTGTTCTACACGCTGGCGTTACGTCCGGGCTCGCCGCCGGATGGTTTTTTATGTGCGGTTCCCCAAAACTCCACCTTCGCATTCCCGCGCAGGCGGGAACCCAGATCGACGGTTGCTGCTGGGTTCCCGCGTTCGCGGGAATGACGAATGGGGGGAAACAGTTAAACCGCCCCCGTCGATCCCCGGACTACCAGTTCGCTCGCCAGTTCAACCGCCCGCTCCGGCAGTTCCCGGCCGCTCGCCTGTGCGACAAGATAGTCCACTGCCGCCGCCGCCATCTTGCGGATTGGCTGGCGCACCGTGGTGAGCGGGGGCCAGAGGAAGCGGACTACGGCGGAATCGTCGAAGCCGCCGATGGAGACATCCTCCGGCACTTTCAGCCCACGACGGATCGCCGCCGTCACAACCCCGGCCGCCATGAAGTCGTTGGTGGCGAAGATGGCACTTGGGCGGTCGTCCTCTGCCAGCAGCGCATCTCCAGCGGCCAGCCCGCCTTCGAAGGTGAAATCGCCGGGTTGGAAGATCACTTCGGCCCGGCCAGCCACCGCTTCCTGAAACGCGACCACGCGGACGGCGGCGGCGATGTGGTCCTTCGGCCCGCCGATCAGCCCGATGCGGCGATGGCCCAGCGCCAGCAGATGCTCCGCCATGGCGCGCGCGCCGCCATCCTCGTCACTCGCCACGCTGGGGGAGCGCCCCGGTTCCAGCCCCGGCGCAAAACGGATATAGGGGATGTTCAGATCGTCCAGCGCATCGAGCAGCGGCAGGCGGTCGGCCGAAGGCGGGGCGAGCATGACCCCGTCCAGCGCAATGCGCGACAATTGGGCGCGCAGCCCGCCTTCCCAGCCTTCCACCGAGAAATCATAGGGTTCGACAAAAAAGTGATAGCCCTGTTCGCGGCAGGCGATCAGCGCGCCGGCCTGAAGATCGACCAGATAGGGCGAGAAATAGGCATTGGCATCGTCTTCCCGGAAGAATTCGGACCCGTCCACCAACAGCGCAATGGCATAGCCCCGCCGCCCGGCCAGCGAGCGCGCAGCAAGATTGGGCTGGTAATCCAGTTCCGCCATGGCCTTGAGCACGCGGCTGCGCAGTTCGGCAGCCACGCGCGGATTTTCGTTCAGCACGCGCGAAACGGTCTTGAACGAAACCTCCGCCTTGCGGGCAATGTCGATAATGGTGGGGCGGCGTTTCTCGGTCGCCATGGGACGGCTCGCTTTTCTCTTCTCCGCCCCCGTTTGGCAGCAAAAGGGCCGCGCCGCCAGTGGGATGGCCGCAGCCCCTAGCCGGGCTGGGGCAGGCGCACGATGGAGAACCAGAAACTCTCTATCCGTGAGACGATGTCGAGAAAGCTTGAGAAATCCACCGGCTTCGAAATGAAGCAATTGGCGTGTTCCTCATAGGATTTCACGATGTCCGCTTCGGATTCAGAGGATGTGAGCACCACCACCGGAATGGTCAGCAGGCTCGGGTCCCGCTTGATTTCCGCCAGCACCGTATGGCCGCTGATCCCCGGCAGGTTGAGGTCCAGCAGGATCAGATCCGGCCGCGGGGAGGCTGTATAGGCCCCGCGCTGATGCAGGAAATCCAGCGCGTCCCGGCCATTGGTGACGGCATGCAGGATGTTGGCCACCTTGGCTTCCTTCAACCCTTCCTGCGTCAAACGGATATC
>MKUB01000123.1:1846-10009 GCA_001898545.1 Sphingomonadales bacterium 63-6
CTCCGGGTCGATACCGATGCCGTTATCCGCAATGGCGAATTCCCACAGATCGCCCCTGCGCTGCGCGGTGACGCTGATGCGCGGGGGATTATCGCTGCGGAATTTCAGCGCGTTGCCTACCAGATTGGTGAACAGGCGCTCGATCTGGCCGGCATCGCCTTCGATCACCGGCAGCGTGCCCAGTTCCACCGTGGCGCCGCTCTCCCGGATTTGCGCGTCATACAGCGCCAGCACATCGTCCAGCACGAGACGCACATCCACGGGCCCGATCTTGAGGGGGCGATTGCTTACCCGGGAATAGGCCAGCAGATCGTTGATCAGCCGCTTCATCCGCCTTGCGCCATCCACCGCAAAGCCGATGAACTCATCTGCATCGGAATCCAACTTGCCCTTATAGCGCCGCTCAATCAGCCCCATGTAGCTGTCCACCATGCGCAGCGGCTCCTGCAAATCGTGGGAGGCGACATAGGCGAATTGCATCAGTTCCTGATTGGACCGGGCCAGCTTCTCATTGGTGTCGCGCAGCACATCCTGCGCGGCCTTGCGCGCGGTGATGTCCGCCACGGAAACCACGATCTGCCGGTCCGTCTCTTGGTCGCCCAACGGCGCCAGGGCGATTTCCACCGGCACTTCGCTGCCATCCTTACGGCGCCCGTAAAGATCGCGCCCCGCGCCCATCGGCCGGATTTCGGGTGAGGCGGCATAGGTCTCGCGCTGGCGGGGATGGCCGGCACGGGAACGCTCGGGGATGAGAAGCTCGACTGGCTGGCCAAGCAATTCGTCCCTGCCATAGCCGAAGATGGTTATGGCCCGGTCGTTCACGCGCCGGATGATGCCATCCCGGTCGGTCACCAAAATCGCCTCGGGCATGACGTCGATCACACGAGATGTGCGCGCCTCCGCCTCGCGCAAATCCTGTTCGCGTTCCTCCACGCGCTGCACCATCGTCTCGAAGCTGCGGGCCAGCGCCCCCACTTCGTCCCGCCGCTGGAGGGCCGCGCCCGGATCGATCTGCCGTTCCCCCCGGGCGACCGCCACGGCCATGTTGCTGATATCCCGCAGCGGACGGGAGAGCGAGCGGGTGAGCCAGGCAATGGCCACCAGCCCGGCCAGCAGCACAAAAGCGGCGGCGGCAAGCGCGCGATTGCGAACCGCCAGCAGGCTGGCATCCAGTTCGCTGGCATCCATGGTCTGCCCGATGATCGCGAATTGGGAAGTATTGGCCGGATTGTAATTCACCTTCACTGCCACAGCGAGCGTCCGGCCCTGAGGCGTATCGAGCGTGCCGGTAAAGCGCGCCGCGCTATCTTTCAGGAAGCCCGCCATTTGCGGGTAATCCTGCTGCAGCCGATACCTTATGCCCCGTTCGAAACCGAAATTGCGGGCAGGATCGGGATGGGCGAGGAAATCGCCATCCTGATTGGTGATGAAATAATCCGTCCCCCGCACCTTGGGCCCGCGCACGATCGTGAATATCCGCCCCATGTCGATATTGATCAGCACCATGCCAAGCTTGCGGCCCGTTTCATCGAAAACCGGCGTGGCGGCGCGAATGGCCGGGATGTGGGGAGTGACGATGCGGCCCTGATCCTGTTCGAAATCGATGGGCGAGAGATAGACCTCTCCTGCCCCGAGCTTGCGCGTTTCGATCACGAAGGGCCGATTGGCCTTATCCTGCAACTCGCTGTCGGGAACGCGGTGGATGGCGCCGCCGGGCAAGCGGTTCACCCGCACGATCTCGCGCCCGTCGGGCAGGCCATTCTCGCCGAAGCTGATTAGCCGCACTCTTGTATATTCCGGGCGCGCTTCCAGCATACCTTCGAAAATCGTCGCCAGCCTGTCTCGCCACAAGGCTTCCGTGGAGCCGTCCTGCGGGTCCGTGCCGCCATTTCCCATCGCGCGGAACGTGCCTATTGCCGGCGGGGTCTTGGCCAGCAGCAGCGCGTCCTGCCGTCCGAATTCGATCCGCGACCGGAGCCGCTCCGCCGATACCGCGACATTGCCCGAAAGGCGCTGCGTATCCCGGTCCAGCAATATCTGCTCGCTGCCCCGCAAGATGAACGATGTCAGCGCGACGATGGACAGCAGGCCCACCAGCCCTGCGACCAGCGCGATGCGCGTGGCAAGGCCCATCCCCTTGAGATGGACGCCCCGCAAATCTTGGGAAGCGGTCACGATCCGCTCAATGGTGGGCGGCTCTCGAACGCCGTACATCACGGCGAGGCTCGGCGGCGATGGCATCGTGCGGGCCGAACAGCATGAGTTCCTCCCTCAGCCTCATCGCGCTGACCGGGGGCGAGAAATAATAGCCCTGCAGATAATCCACCCCGATCCGAGTGAGCAATTCGACCTGCTCGGGCGTTTCCACCCCTTCGGCCACAGTCTTGAAATTCAGCTTATGCGCCAGATCGGCCACCGCCTCCGTAATGCGCTGGGTGCCGACATCCCCGGTCAGGCGGGATACAAAGCTTCGGTCGAGCTTGAGGTGCTTCAACGGCAGATCGCGCAACATGGAGAGCGAGGAATAACCAGTCCCGAAATCGTCAATATGTATCCCGATGCCGACGCTCATCAGCGCCTCCAGCCCGCGCCGGGCGGAGTCGATATTCTGCATGAAGGTCGATTCCGTGATTTCGATATTGAACAATTCCGGGTTCAGCCCGTGGCGCGCGATGGCGGCAGTGAACTGCCCGGCAAAGGCGCTGTCCCGGCACTGGATCGGGGAGACATTGATCGAAATCGGCACGATCGGCGCCCCTGCGGCGACGGATTCCGCCAGGAAACAGCAGGCCTGATCGATCATCTGCATGCCCAGATCGGAAATCCAGCCATTCTCCTCGGCAATGGGGATGAAATCGCCCGGCATGATCACCTTGTTGTCGCGCTGGCGCCAGCGGGCCAAGCCTTCGGCGCTGACGATGCGATGGGTGCGGCAATCGACGATGGGCTGATAATCGAGATAGAAGCTGGGAGTGGAAATATCCCGCAGCATGGCCCGCTTGAGCTGCAGCTTCTGACGCAATTCGCGGTGCAGATTATCGTCATACAGGCAGATGGCCCGGCTGCCCTGCTTCTTGGCCTTATACATGGCAAGATCGGCATGGGTCAGCATATCCCCGGGACTAAGAGCGCCCGAGGGATAGAGCGCCACGCCGATGCTGGAACCGACTTCGATCCGCCGCCCCTTGAGGGTGGCTACCGACTTTATCTCTCCCGCGATTTTCTCCGCCAGTTCCAGCGCGCCATGAGCGTTGGGAAGGTTAGTCGCGATCACCGCGAACTCGTCCCCGCCCATGCGGCCCACCAGATCGGTGCGGCGCACGACCGACGCGATGCGCTGCGCCACCGTAACCAGCAATTCGTCGCCCGCGTCGTGCCCCAGCAGGTCGTTGATCTGCTTGAAATTGTCGATGTCGATAATCAGCACGGCGCAAAAGGTCTTGCTGCGGCTGGCATTATCCATGCTCAGTTCCAGCCCTTCGATCAGCGCGCGCCGGTTCTTCACCGAAGTCAGCGGATCGGTCCGGGCGAGATGCATCAGCTCTTCCTGGAACTTCTTGCGTTCCAGCGCATAGCTGACCGACCGCCAGAGCGAGCGGGGGCGAATATCGTCCTTTTCAAGATAATCGGCCGCCCCACTGGAAAGCGCGGTCGTCGCCTTGGCCGATTCATCCAGCCCCGTAAGGATAATCACCGGCACATCCGGCCGCAGGGCCTTGAGCTTGTGCAGCCCCGCAAAGCCGCAGGCATCGGGCAGGCCCAGATCGAGCAGGATCGCATCCGGCCCGCCTGCTGCCAGGGTTTCCAGCAGAGCAGCGCCATCGGCCAGACAGGCGGCCAGCAGGACATCGCAATCGGCGCCCGCATCCTGCGCGCCGACCTTCAGCGACATCTCTGCCAGACGACGATCGCCCGGATTATCGTCGATGACGAGGATAGAGAGCTGCTGCCGCCTTGGTGCGGCACCTGGGCCCATTTCACCCGGCATACGCAAACCGATCATATCCATCTCCGCAGAAGGACAACAACCGGAGCCTTGCCCTCCATTATCGACCACTGATAAATTCATAATTCTAATTTTCCATTTATACGCATCGACAATCCCCGGAGTTGACTGCCCGGGGATTTATTCCTGCAATTGAATGGATGCCGATCAGCAGTGCGAATGTTCGCTATGTGCTGGCCCGCGGTGTATAGTTTCTGAGGGCGAATTTCGTTCACCGGTCTGGCTGAAAGCCGAACCGGATGTCACTGGCGGATCGCAACCGCCTTCATCGGCTCCACAGCCGGAATGCCATTCATCTTCATTGCCATGCCATCCTGTATCCGCAGGTGCATTGCACATCCCTGCAGCTCGACGACATATATAAATTGAAAATGAAATATCAGTTCAATGCAGCTTTACGTATTGTTGATTACGGAATCAACCTAGTCATCGCATTTATATCTGAGGAAGATAACACCTGATCAGACCGGCAATTCCGTAGTGTATTTCAGTGTTTCCAGTGCAAAATGGGAAGATGCCCCCGCCACCGTAGGATGGCGCAACAGCTTGTCCATCAGGAAGCTGTTATAATCCGCCACATCGGATGCCACGATCTTCAGCAGGAAATCCCAATCGCCCGACATGGAATAGCATTCCACAACTTCGGGGTTATCCCGCACGAATTCCTCGAATGCCTGAGACGCGGCGGGAGAAAAATCCTTGGCCCGGACATTGCAGATCACGGTCACGCCCCGCCCGACCATGGATGGGTCCACCAAGCGCACGCAGGCCACCAGATAACCCGCCGCTTCCATCGCCTTGATCCGCCGCCAGCACGAGGCGCTGGACGCCCCCACCCGCTCGCCGATCTCGGCATGGCTGAGAGTGGCATCCCGCTGGATGAGCGCGAGTATCTTCCGGTCAACCCGATCAAGATTGATATTCTGTTTCATAATTTACCCTGATTTCGGATCACACTCTCACATTCCATCGCAATCTAGTCAATTATGAGACGATCTCGCAGGGCCGAAATGGCATAATGTGCATATGGACAAGACGAATCTTCGCCTGGCCGACTCGGTTTCAGGCATTCCCAATGCAGCCCATCTCCGGCCTGTTCCGCAGGACCCGTTCCTGCATCGCATCTGTGCGGTTTCCGCGCGGATGCGGAGCATTGCCAGCCGGGATGTTCTGAGCCAGCACGGCCTCGACCTGCGCGATTGGCTGGTGCTTTCCGGTCTGTTCGATCTGGGCCTCGGCTCCCAGCGCGATCTGGTGGACCTCACCAAGCTGGACAAGGTTGCCGTCAACCGCGCCGCCGCCCGCCTCAAGGAAGGCGATCTGGTGGAAGTACGGCCCAATCGCCTCGATGGCCGCTCTCATCTGCTCGAATTGTCCGAGAAAGGCCGCACGATCTATTTCGCGATTTCTTCTGAAATCGAAGAAATGGAACGGCTGGTACTCGCACAGTTCAGCCCCGCCGAGACGGAGCAGTTCCGCCGCATGCTCGCCCGGCTTGAAGCCGCGCTGGAGGATGTGGATCGCGCCGGTGCCGAAGAAATCGATGCCGCCGCGCCCACGGCCTATGGCCAGGATCAGGCAGACAGCAAGCCGCGCTCCGTAGCGGCCTGAGCTGGAATATCCGGCGGGCACTCCCCGCCGGAACATTCTCACAAGGTTGAGTCTGCCCTTCTGCTCAGAAGGCGATCGACAGCCCCGCGCGTAGCGACAGGTCCACAGTGCCCTGCGTCTGTTCTGCGCCAACACCAAGCTGCCAGGTGTAATCGAACCCGCCCGCCAACAGCCGCGCTTCCGCCGTCCAGCCGCTTTTCAGCGCATCGGGTGTTAGCAGGAACGTCGCTCCATCCTCGAAGGCCGCGCTGGTCGTGCCCAGCTGGCTGTCGATGACCGAGCGCCTGCCGCCTTCAAGCTCGAAGGTCAGCGGGGTAACGTCGCGCGTCTTGCGGCCCAGCCGATAGCTGGCGGTCAGCGTAGTCGTGGCCGACAGCGCCTTGCTGGTCCGCCCGCCGACCGTAAGGTCGAGCATGTCGGCCCCATCTTCCTGATAGCCATCTTCCTTCAGCCAGTAATAATCCACCGTTGCCTTGGGCCGCAGGGAGAAGCGGGGCGAAAGCTCGATATCGTAGCTCGCGCCAGCCATGCCGGAGAAAGCCCAGCCGCCCCAGTCACCCGTGGTTTCATAGCTGTAATCGGTCTCATCCACCGTAGTCTCGAAAGTCCGGGTAGAGGACAGCTTCACATGCATGGCCGACACTCGCGCAAATGCAGCGAAGGGTCCTTTGCGCAGTCGCCAGTGGCCGGCGAATTCATATTCCGATGCGCCGATATCCTGCAGATCGCCATTCTTGATCGAACCGCCGACGTAATTGAACCCCAGCCCCAGAGCACCGAAACCGAAATTCCGCTCGATCCCGAGGGAGAGGCCAAAGCCGCTCGTCTTGAACCCGGCCGTGTTGCCCGCATCCTTGCTGCCGCGGAAATAGATCGGCTCGATCCAGGCGCTTACCGGGCTGACATCGTAATCGATTGCCGGGTCTGAAATATGCCGCGCGGCGAGACGCGATGCCCGCGTGGCGAAATCGAACACGCCGCCCGCATAATCCGGCAGCAGAGCATCGAACTGGCCGACGAGGCCTTCGATATCTTCCGACTGCAGCAGGCTCGCCTCCAGCAGCGAATATTCCCCGGCCTGAGCCAGGATCGCATCGAAGGCCGCTGCCTGAGGCGTGGTAAGGCCAAGCTCCTCCGCGCTGCGACGATGAATGTCGAGCACGATCGTATTATCGTCCTGTGTCAAAGTGCCGGTGTAGAGCAAAGGCAGAGCGTAGCCATCCGACAGGTTCAGTCCTGGCGTACCCGAAAGGCTATCAGCAGTAAGGATCGTATAGGTTCCATCGACGCCCGCGAGCGAGGTAACCCCCACCCGCACGATCGAGCCATCGGCAAAGCTGGCGCTATCCACATCGAAGGAAGAACTGGTGCCCGTTTCCCCGTCGATCACCACCCCGATGGACCCGTTCACCCCGACATCGAGCGTGCCGAAACTGGCAACCTCGCCCTGCGCGGCGGCCAATGTGCCGCCATTGACGGTGACCGAGGCATTCGCAGCATTCTCGAACGAGCCGCTGAACACCGCGCTGTCCGAAAGGGTGATCTGGGCCGCTTCATTGGCTGCATCGACCACGCCATAATAATTCGAGGTGCCCGAAAGGCTCATTTCCAGCGTGCCGCCGCCGGAATGGATATCGCCGGTATAAACGGCATCGTCGGAGATCAGCAGGCGGTCATTCCCAGCGCCGAACCACGTATCGCCATTCACGGTGCCGGAGGATATGTCGAACAGATCGTCGCCCGACCCGGTGATGATATCGCCCACGATGGCGGTGTAGATCGTGGGGCTGGAAGGATCATAATCGTCCTCCGCCTCTTCATCCGCTTTGGTGTCGGCATCCATGTCGTTGAGATACTGTCGGATGGCGATCCCGCTGGTATTCGCACCGAGATCGAGCGCAATACGCTCATCCTCGTTCGAGCCGGTCGCATAAATGAATCCAGTGTTCTCGACGGTGGAAAGCGTGCCCGAAAGATCGCGCACCGCCGTGACCTGCCCCTCGCCGCTCGACTGGACATAGGCCTTGATCGTGCCGCTATTGTAGAGATTGGGCACGATGGAACCCGCATTGATCAGCAAGGCGGTGGCGGCGGAATCATTGGTGCTCGCCTGGATCGTGCCCGAAACACCGATCCCGTCTTCCATGGTCACCGAACCGCCCTGCCCGCCAATCACCAGGGCGGTCGTATCGAAGCTGCTGTAATGGGTATTGGACTGAACCGTCCCGTCCACCACCAGCGAGAAAGTTCCATCGCGGCCGGTGACAGACCCGATTTCGATATCCGTGGCGCCACCGATCACCAATGCCGGGCTGGCGCCGTAAGAGGTTATCGCGCCAGCGGTTTCCTCATCGTCGTCCACCCCGTCATTATCTTCATCCTCGTCAGTGGAATCGAGATCATAGGGCCGGTTGGCCACAATGATGCCGCCTTCCACATTGCCCTCGATGCTGACGGCAGGCGCCACGACGCGCAGATCGGAGCGGGAGAGCGTGAGCGTATCGTCATCGTCGGTAGTGAAAGACCGCGCCTTGATGATCGTACCG
>MKUB01000123.1:10215-18435 GCA_001898545.1 Sphingomonadales bacterium 63-6
AGGATCGAGCCGTCATTGGCGATGGAGAAATTCGTTCCGTCCTGCAGCAGAATGCCCGTGCGGCCGCTGGCATTATCGGCCTGAACCACAGCGTCTTCGCCGATAGTCACCGAATTGTTCGAATTCACGGTGATGGGGGTCGTGCCCGATACCTCCAGCGTCACATCGTCGGAAATCGTGATGTTTCCGGCGGAAGAGGTCGCAAGCGCGCTGGTGCTGTCGCTGGAAAGGGTGGTGTCGGCCATCGCCGGAGCCGCGATTGCCGATGACAGCACAGTGGTCAGGAGGAAATGCTTGCGAAGGAAATTGGTCATTTAGCTGATCACCTGTTCCGGTCAGCGCCCGGCGGCTCTGCGGACCGCCGGGCGCCTTTTCAGATCCACTGCCGCAAGGCGAACCTTGCAGGGCAGCGGCCGAACGGCCGGCCGGTGCTGGAGCGGGGACGCTGCGACCTGCCGTTCACAGGGCTTAACGGGGCCTGGCGGCCAACCCTTCGCGGAGGGGCAGAAAATTCCGGTCAGCTTCCATTCAGCCGCGCGGCGGATTTTTAGGCTTCAAGCAGATCACCACAGAATCGAGCGGGGCGCCTTGAGACTTTTCCGGCAAGACGGACTGCGCAACCATGGCGCCCGCACTGCGCGTATCGCGCAGAATGACGATCGCCGCACAGGCCGCGGCGCGGAACCCGATGTCCAGCTCGTGGCGCTTGCGGGCAATGGCGATGTCAGTGCCTTCACCATCATCGTGGAACGCCACAGTGCGGCACTTTACCGGGTGGCCTACCGAATGCTGGGCGATGCAGCCGAAGCCGAGGATGTGGTGCAGGAATGCTTCGCCCGGCTGTGGACGCAAGCCCCCAACTGGTCCGCCCGCGGCGCCGGGCTGGTCGGCTGGCTTCACCGCGTGACCATGAACCTGTGCCTCGACCGGCTACGCAAGCCCACTCACGCAGCCGTTGATCTCCTGCCCGAGGTGCGGGACCATTCTCCGCTCGCCGATAGCTGCATCGAAGGGCGCGAAGCCCGCCTGGCCATCGAACAGGCGCTGGAAGCCCTTCCGCCGCATTATCGGGCCGCCCTGGCACTCAGCTATTTCGAAGGTTTCCCGAATTCGGTAGCTTGCGATGCGATGGAGATGAACCTCAAGGCCTTCGAGTCCCTGCTCGTGCGGGCGCGGCGCCAATTGCGCAGTCTGCTGGAGTCTGGCGAATTCTCCCTCGCCGATCTGGAGATTCTCCCATGACGGCCCGTCTTGGAGGATCTGACCCGGCACTCGATCGGGAACTGGACAAGGTGCCGCTTCCCCGCGTTCCCGCTGGCCTGGCCGACCGAATCGTAACCCAGGCAACCCGCCTCCCGCAGGAACAGCCTCGCCAGCCCATGCCGGTTACTCCTCCGTCAGCGCGTCGGAAACTGACGGCCTATGCCGCTGCGCTGGTCGTAACTGTCGGCCTTGCCGGTACCGCCTTGTTTTCCCTGCAGGGTAGCGGCGAGAACGCCCCCCTACTCGCCGGCGCGCCTCCCGCGCTCCCAGCCAGTGGTCCCGGCAAGTCCTCTGCAGCGGGTCTCGCGACGGCCGAAGATACAGCGGCAAACGCCACGCGTGCAGTCACTGGCCCTGAACATATCGGGAAGCAGATAACGCATACGGGAGACGACGGGAGCCAAACGTCCCCCCACGTCACCGCCCCCCGTCTGGCCGAGCAAGCATCACCGGACCGCGCTCAGCCATTGCCCACCCCTCAAGCCGTCCAGCCTCGCCTTACGCCTGAAAAGCCCGCCATGCTTGCGCAAGGCGCTCAGGTCGAAGCAAAGGATGTCGGCCCCGTCGATCAGCCATCTTCCCCCGCTGCCGTCTATGGCCCCCCTGCTCCGACGCAAGGGTTGGGCATTGCAGGCGGAGCACTTGGCCAGATTTCAACGCAAGGCGCGCCACGCAGCGAATCCACCCGCAGCGGCCCTACACCGGGCGCGGGCATCCCCCCGCGCGGCGGCCCGCCATCGCATCCCTGAGATAATTCAGCACGCCGAAGGGCGGGTCGAGTCCCTTGAAATCCTTGAAAAGAGCGGCTTCGCAGGCGCGGTTTGCGGCATATTGGAAAAATTCCCGCCTTAACCCCGTCTCTGCTGTTGACAGATTGCCACCCCCACCGCTATCGGCCCGCTCCTACCCGCTGTTCCGGAGCTTTTCCGAAGCAGCCCGTGCCCAGATGGCGGAATTGGTAGACGCACCAGCTTCAGGTGCTGGCGCTCGCAAGGGCGTGGAGGTTCGAGTCCTCTTCTGGGCACCATTTACCTATCCCAAGGTAACCCCCAATGTATCGACAAAACGGCAGGAAACTGCCAATTGTCGTGCCAGTTTGTCGCTGGGCACGCGCACTTGTCTCTCCATAATCCGCCAAATTTGGGGGCATGATTGGGGGCATAACCGCCGTTCGGGGACTTTTGGCGAAAGGCGATGCCCCCAAATGGCGCTCAATGACGCACAAATCCGCGCGATTCGGGCCACTAACAGGCCCATCAAGAAAGCGGATGGCAAAGGGCTTTATATTGAGGTTGCCCCCAATGGCTCGAAACTCTGGCGGCTAAAGTTCCGAATTGGGGGCAAGGAAAAGCGGCTGGCGCTGGGGGCATATCCTGAAGTCAGCTTAGCCGAAGCGCGCAAACGCCGCGATGCCGCCCGCGCCATGATCGAACAGGGGATCGATCCCACGATTGAGCGCAAGCGGGAGAAGGCCGCCGCCAAGGTGAGCGCGCATGATAGCTTCGAACGGATTGCCGAAGAGTATATCGAGAAAATGGAGAAAGAGGCCCGTGCCCCTGCCACCGTGGCAAAGGCGCGCTGGTTTCTATCGCTGCTGAAGCCCGCCATCGGCACGATGCCAGTTAGCGAAGTCGATCCGCAAATGTTGCTGGCCGCTTTCAGAAAGCTGGAAGCCAAGGGCAATTACGAAACGGCGAAAAAGTGCCGCAGCTTCGCCAGCCGGGTATTCCGATATGCCGTGGCAACCGGGCGCGCCAAGGACGATCCGGCGGCCCTGCTGAAAGGCGCCCTCATTGTCGCCAAGGCCCGCCATTATGCCGCCATCCTAGAGCCTGCCAAGCTGGGCGAACTGCTGCGCGCGATTGACGGTTACACGGGCGGCCCCGTCACCCGGCTGGCGCTCCAGATTGCGCCCCATGTGTTCGTGCGCCCCGGCGAGCTTCGCCATGCGGAATGGAGCGAGATTGATCTGGCCGATGGCGTCTGGCGCATTCCCGAAGGCAAGATGAAAGCCCGCCGCCCGCACGCCCTGCCCCTGTCAAAGCAGGTGGTGGCGCTCTTTACCGAACTAAGGGCGCTAACAGGCCCACGCGGCTTCGCTTTCCCCGCCATGCACACCAGCCGCCGCCCCATGAGCGAAAACACCATCAATGCCGCCTTCAGGCGCATGGGGTTCGACAAGGACGAGGTTAGCGCCCACGGCTTGCGTGCCACTGCCTCCACCCTATTGAACGAAAGCGGCCTGTGGAACCCCGATGCCGTTGAACGCGCATTGGCTCACGGCGATAGCAACGCGGTGCGCGGCGCTTACCATCGCGGGCAGTATTGGGACGAGCGCGTGCGGATGGCTCAATGGTGGAGTGACTATCTGGACAAAGTGCGAATTGGCGGAGATGTGATTTCCTTTAGGGCACCTCTGTCTATGTAATTCCACACCTACTTAGTGGAAAATAATTCCCACCATGGCTTAATGAAATAGCGCAGCAGCTCATTCGTTTTGGAATGGTCGAGCAACCATTGTGGCAATAATGCCTCCATCCCCATTATTCACACCCCGTCGGCCTTGCGTCTGATTCCGTAGTGTATTTTAGGAAGTGTGTCGGTGCGTCTGGAGGCAATCCCTCTCGGCAATCTGGCCCGGATGGCGACCGCCAGCCGGAAACGCTGCGTGTGAAAGGATTTTGATGGCAGCACTTCTTACGATTGCTGAATTCCAGCGTCACTACAATGTCAGCCGCTCGACGGTTTACCGCCTGCGCGACAAGGGTTCACTTACCTTTGTCCATATCGGGCGTTCGGTGCGCATTCCGCGCGAAGAGGCCGAGCGCTGGTATGATGCCCTGCTTGCAGGGGCGAACGACTGACAAGGCAAGGCTGGAAAGCAAAAGCGCCGATGAGGTTAGCCCCTCACCGACGCCGGTATCCTGAAGCTGAGTCGCGTCTGGATGCCGCTTTTCTAAGCCCATCACGGTGTGCCGGTCCACAGATTATGGGGACACGACATAGGACGGCGGGGCGGACGCAATTGCTGTCCGCCTCGTTTCGTGCGGCGCCTTGTCCCCATAAGTGTCTCCTCATTCCTTTGAAACTGGCGGCATAACGTGCCCCGGCGTCTCAGCGCATTTGAAAAACAATCAACAGTTCCAATGCGTTGAATGCCAGACGGCCACCGCCTCTATCTATAGGGCGCTTTTCCCGTGCCGGACGGCCTGCCAATTTCGAAACCCCTGCTGAAACGTGGCGGCGCTCGCAATCGGGCGGATCGCACAAGCTGGCAGCTGACGGAACGCCAGTGCCACAAGGTGCTGGACGCGAGCTTTGCCGCTTGGGATGCAGGAATGCCGCTCAACCGCTTCATCACCTTGGCATGGGGCCATGGCGGGATTGATGCTGGCGATAGCGTAAAGGCAACGGGCAAGTTCGTCCGGCTGGCACGCGAATGGATGGCAGCACGGGGCTACTCTATGCCTTGGGTATGGGTGCAGGAACGTGGCGACAGTTTGGGCCAGCACGCGCACCTGCTGCTTTCGGTGCCAGCCGAGCTAGAGCCGCTATTCCGGCCCATGCCCCTTCGCTGGACAAAGAGCTTGTTACCCCAACACTATGTGCGAGATACACTGGATACCCAACGCCTTCAATTTGCCCATACGGCCAATACTGAAGCCTATCGGGCGCAATTGCTCGGCAAGCTCCATTACATGCTGAAATGCGCTCCAGCGGCTTTGGAGGGGCCGTTGAGGATGACCGGCTGGGGATACACTGAATGGGGCCAGTCTTGCCACGTTATCGGCAAGCGCGTCGGTGTGTGGCAGACATGGAAAGAGGCGCACGGCGGCCTGAACGGTCCTTAGTCTCCCAATGCCTCCGGTCACGTCAAACGGGGGAAATAACCTAATGATCTAGGAAAATAGAGGCGGACTCCCCGAATGCGCCTAGGACATTTCGGCTGGCATGCCCCTTCTCTCGCATTGCGCAATTTCATAACGTCCAAAAAATTTGGGAGTATTAATTGTGAAGCACATAGCAATCTTTCTGATCGCGCTTGCCCAACCAGTTTCAGCAGAAGAGATTACCGATCCAGAAATTCTCTCCAAATTAAACAATCACAATGATTTGAACGAACCTACGGCGTCTAATCAGGATATGAAAGAACCCACCAGTCGCAACCCATTCGAAAAGTATAAGTCTGCACGCACCCCGATCCCCGAAAAGCTGGGCCCCGGACCGCATACACTCGTTATCTCTGACGGCGATTCAATGACTAAGATGGAATACTCCAGCGGCTCAAAGTGCCAAATTGCACGAGACGAGGTGCGACGCCAAAGTGCACCGCCGCCAAACACTCGAGGTGTCATACACGGCCCTTCTCGCATTCATGCGTTTTGCGTCCCCCGTTAGCCCCATCTCTGAATATCGTTCATGGGCGGCTACGGTTCAGGTAGACAGGGCGGCAGGCCCACGGCGGAAGCATCGCTTCGCATTGATCTGGCATGGATGCTGCGCACCGGGCGTGCGGTTGAAGGGCGGATAGTCAGCGGCTCGCTCGGCTGGACATGTCGCGGCCAACCTTCCGGCACCGTCGGTTACAGAGCCTTGATGCATGAACCAGATGAAGAGCGGCTGGAACTGTCCTACACGCGGGGCACAGGCGACAGGCGCGAGGAAGTCCGGCAGACTATTCGCCTTTGCCACACCCAGCCCCATTATGGTGGCAAGCGCTGGTGGATGGTGTGCCCCTATCGCAGCATTCGCATTGGCAAGCTCTACCTGCCATCGGGCGGCGACAGGTTCGCATCCCGGCAGGCATGGCGACTCGGCTATCACTCGCAGCGCATCGGGAGCCGCGACAAGGCGTTTGAGGCACTATTCAGGCTTCAGAGCCGCTTGGGATGCCCGCAAGGCTGGGAGCAACCCATAAGGCGCCCCAAGGGCATGTGGCACCGCACCTATGCCCGGTTGGAGCAACGCTATTGGGAACTGGACGAACAATGCGCGTTCCAGATGGCAGCCATGATGGCCCGCCTCGCGGCGTTTGGAGAACGAATAAAATAGGGGAATATATTCAGGGCACCTCGCCCACTTGGGGGCATATTTGGGGGCATTCGGAAAATAAAAATCATTTTTCTATTTTAGAAACATATAGATAGATCTAACATTCGAGTCCTCTTCTGGCACCATCGCTTCTCAAAGCGTTGAAATCTCTCGGGGATCGTCAATTAGGCGGTCCCCAGAGAGCGTTTGCTACGACAAGCTGTTGCAGCGAAATGGCCCATCATCAGCCATTGCTGCCGCCCGCATAAAAATCTCGTAGGCCCCTTCCCTGCCTTTCCCGTGCTAGGCCTCTCGCATATGTCCGGTCCTTCACCCCGCCAGCGGCTTGCCAGCCTGTTTCGCGATGCCAATGCTGTGGCGGGCGATGTGCTGATCTTTACTCTGACCACCTGCGGAACCTATCTGGCGCAATCGTGGGACCGGCCGATCAGCGCGGTGCTGATCTATCTGGTGGGGGTGACGGCCATCGGCGCCCGCTCTGGCTTGGCCTGGGGGCTCGTGGCGGCGATCTTCGCGTCGCTAGTATATAATTTCTTCATCAGCGAGCCGGTTTTCCGCTTCAGCACGCCATCTGCCGATGAATGGATTCCGCTGATCGCCTTCAATGCCAGCGCCATCGTCTCGGGCGCGTTGGCCGGGCGGCTGAAGGACAGCGTTCGGCTGGCCCGCACGGCAGAGGAAAAGAACGCCCATCTTTTGCGGCTGAGCGACGAATTGCAGCGCGCCATCCGGGTGGAGGATGTCGCCCGCATCGCGCGGCGCGGCGTACCTTTCGGGCGATTGCGGGGGCTGGAAATATTCCTCGCACGCGATGGCGGTTTCCTGCCTGCCGAAGGGGGAGCACTGCTGGACACGGCCGACCTGCTGCCCGCTCAAGACGACTCCACCCTGCGGACCACAGGGCAGCGCATCATGTTCCTTTATGGCGCGGAAGGCGAAATCGGCCTTGTCCGTTTTGAACTGGAGCGGGAAGCCCACCCCTATTACGACATGCCGGACTTGCAGGGTATCGCCATCATACTGGGCCTGGCGGTCGACCGGTGCCAGTTGCTGGAGCGCCTTTCGGAAAGTGCAGCGCTGCAAAAATCGGAGGAGCTGAAAAGCGCCATCCTCTCATCCGTCTCGCACGATCTGCGAACGCCGCTGACCGCGATCGAGGCGGCAGCCACCAGTCTGCAGTCCTTCGACCACAGCCTGACTCCGCAGGATCGAGGCCGGATGCTGGAAACGATCAGCCAGCAATGCCGCAAGCTGAACCGCTATACGGCCAATCTGCTGGATATGGGCCGCATCCAGGCGGGCATTCCCGACATATTATTCATCGAAGTGGATGTGATCGAAATTCTGGGCGTGGTGCTGGCTGCGATACGTGAAGCCTATCCGGGGCAGGAAATCGAGAAGCACATCCAGTCCGACCCGGCAGTGGTGCGGGCCAATCCTGCCATGCTGGAACAGGTGATCTTCAACCTGATCGAAAATGCAATTCTGCACGGGCATAGCGAGCGAGCGGTGCATGTGGTGGTCACTCAGGCAGCGGGCAACTGCGTTCTGGAAGTGCTGGATTTCGGCCCGGGCATCACGGCTGAAGAGCAACCGCTGGTGTTCAACAAATTCTATCGCTCCCGTTCTGCCACGCATCGAGAAGGTAATGGGCTCGGCCTGCATATCGCCAATGGCTTTACCGAGGCCTTCGGCGGCACGATCCGCATAGTCAGCCCCCATTTCGAAGGGCGCGGCACCAAGATTGCGGTGGAACTGCCGATGGCCGACGTCTCTCTGCATCAGGTGGGCTCATGGGGATGAATATCCTTTTAGTGGATGACGAGCCAGCCATCGTCACAGCGTTGAGCCCCGTGCTGCAATCGCAAGGATATCGTATCACCGCGGCCGAATCCGCCGCCGCCG
>MKUB01000124.1:0-8670 GCA_001898545.1 Sphingomonadales bacterium 63-6
GCAATCGCTCCGCTCGCCAGAGCGGGCGCCTGACAGCACCGGCCCGGCCCCGTCCGTACTCGGTTGTCTCACCCCGGCGTTAGTCCGCATTCGCCAGCGGAGGATTGGGTGTGTCTGGTTCAGGCGTCATCCCGGGCTTGACCCGGGATCCCGCTTTTGGCGCTCGCAGAGGCGCGGAGGCGCTGAGAGTGTTGCGCCAACTTCAATCTCGTCATTCCCGCGCAGGCGGGAACCCAGTTCCAACGGTTGCTGCTGGGTTCCCGCCTGCGCGGGAATGACGAGGGAGGGAAAGCGTGCTCCCAATCTCGGCGCGAATGACGAGGGTGGAAGTTGGCGCTCCATGCCCAGCGCGCCCGGATCAAGCCCGGGACGACGCCTCAAGGCCTACAGATAGAGCTTGGGATTGATCGCAATGCCCTGCTCTTTGCAGTAGCTTTCGTAGTGGTTCATCATCCACCAGACATCGACCGTTTCGATGAAATTGGCGTCCGCATCGTAGAATTCGATGGGCCCCGTCATCCAGCCGAACAGCTTGCAGCCTTCCGGGTGGTCGGTGACCAGCGTGTGGCTTTCGCCCGGCACTTCCAGGATCAGCCCGCCCGGCGTGCCCACCCAGTCATATTCCAGATAGCGGACCGATCCGGTGATGCAGACCATGGTCACCGTGCCGCGATGCAGATGTGTGCCGATGGTGCCGGGGCCCTTCATCCACAATATGTTGGAATAGGTGTTGGTGCGCACGTCGAATGAAAGGTGCTTGATCGCGGCGCTCTCGCCAAAGGGCACCCAGGGGCTGTCCGCATCGCTTTCCATGTCGATGTAGCGCCCGCCGGGGGAGCGATCCTCCACCAGTTTCTTGTAGTTGAACGGCACGTCCACGATCTTCTTCACGGTGGAAGGCGGGGCTTTCATCACGCTTGCCATTGGCGGGGGCTCCTCTCAGCGGATCAGGCTGTCGAGATAATCGGCGGGAATGCCGACCTTATCGTAATGGGCGCGGGCATCGCGCATGTAATCGAACACATCGTAATGGCCGATGGTCTTGCCATCCTCGTCCAGCCACATCAGCGGGCCGGACACGACGAAGAACACCCGCATCGGATCGGGATGGTCATAGGCCACCAGCGTGTGGCTCTCGCCCGGCGTTTCATAGATGAAATCGCCCGCCGTGGCGGTCCAGCTATGTTCCAGATAGCCCCATTTGCCGCTGATCGTGTAGGCCCAGATCGGCTGCGGATGGTAATGGCGGTTCACCAGCCCCGGTCCGCTGGAATAGAGCACATCGGCCCACATATTGCGGGTGGGGCTGATCCATACGGGCTTGGAACTGACCGTCTCGCTCATCGGCACCCAATAGCGCGGATCGCCCTCGGCGATTTTCGGCATGTAGGATTCAGGCGCCGCGCCGGGGCGGAATGCCTCGGGAATCGGCTTGATATCCTTCCAGAACTCACTGGTCGCGGCTTCTGCCATCTGTCCATCTCCCAATTATGCGCGGGGGTTTGCCCCCTTATGTACTCTCCCGACCTCAGCCGCCGACGGTCACGCCGGCGCCAGCTTTCCCCGCCGCGCCAGCACGGCGGGCGCGGTTTCCTTCAGGCCCATGGCTACGAAGCCGCTGACCACGGCGAGGCCCATCATCAGCCACAGGAAGCTGTCATGGCCCGCGACATCGTTCAAGGCGCCGGCAACGACCGGGCCGAACACGCCGCCCAGCACTTCGCAGCTGCCCATGGCGAGGCCCAGCACCGTCGCATGGTGGCGCGCGTCGAAGGTTTCGGAAGGGATCGTCGCCATGAAGATCGGGAAGATCCCGTTCACGGCCCAGCCCACGAAGAAGATCGCCGCCAGCATCGTGGCGCTGCCGGTGAAATACATCGCGGCCAGCGGCCCCGCCAGCGACAGGAAGGGCAGCACCACCATCACCGGCTTGCGCCCGATCATGTCGGACAGGCCGGAAATGACGATGGAATAGATCGCCGCCGCAATGCCCAGCGCGCCCATCACCCAGCTCATCGTCGTCGGGTCCATGCCTTTCACCTGCACCAGATATTTCGGCATGAAGGCCCAGGTGATGACGAAATGGCCGACCATCAGCACGCCGACGGCCACGCAAATCCACATGTTGCGCACCTTCAGCGCGTCGAGCAGGCTCAATTTTTCGCTCGCATCCTCCACCGCATGGGCCGGGGTCATGTCCGGCTCGCGCAGCATGAACCAGATCAGCGCAGCGCTGAGCAGGCCGGGCACGGCGGCGAGATAAAATGCCTCGCGCCAGCTGAACACAGTGGCGAACCACACCAGCACCACCGGGGCGAGAAAGCTGCCCAGCAGGTTGGAGCCCAGGTTCTGCGCCACGCCCTGCGCCAACCCGCGCCGCTTGGGGTCCACTTCGGATGCCACCATCGCATGGCTGATCGGCATGACCCCGCCTTCGGCCGCGCCCATCAGCAGGCGGGCGGCGAACAGGAAGACGAAGCTGGTCGCGATGCCCGACAGGAAGGAGCAGAGCGAGAAAGCCACGGTGGAGAGGATCAGCAGCAGCTTGCGCTTGCCCAGGCTGTCCGACAGCTTGCCCACGAAGAAGGCCGCGATAGCCCAGCTGAAGCTGAGGCCGCCCGCCAGCAGGCCGATCTGTGTGTCGGACAATTGCAGGTCCGGCTGCACGAAAGGCATCAGCGCGTTCAGCGCCTGCCGGTCAAAGAAAACGATCCCGAAATTGAGGCTGAGCAGGAACACCAGCAGGAATTGATAGGCTGGCGAATTCTTCATCCAGTTCCCCTGCGTGGGGGCGGCGACAGGCTGCATCCGATTTCTCCCACCCGCGATCTTTTCGCCGCGGATTTTATGTATGCGACTTGCGTATCAGAGGAACGAGCGCACGGGATCGCTGCCGTCCCAGCCCTGCGAGGCCTTGAAGAAGCGCGTGAAAGTCTCGTCCATGCCCGGCGTCACGGGCAGCAGCTCCAGGAAGCCCCATTGCGGCCCGGTGCCGTTGTCCAGATAGACCACTTCGCCGCCGGTCGGCACCGAGGCGCGGAAGGCTTCGGCATAGCCGCGTGACTGGTACTCGCGGCTGGCGGCATCCACATCGGCGCAGGCAATGCCGAAATGGTGGAAGCCATATCCGCGCGCCTCGATCGTTTCCTTGTAGACCGAGGGATTATTGTCGAGCGGCTGGATCAGCTCGATCAGCATATGCCCGGCAAAACCCATCGCGATGGTGATGTCCGCCGTGGATTCCTCGCCGCGATAATTCTGCCCGGGCACCAGGAAATGATCGAGTATGAAGAACGGGCCCGCCTTCATATCGGCAATGAAGCGATTGACCGAGTTGCGCAGGTCTTCAACGACAAAGGCGGTTTGCGCGATTCCGCCCATCGGCTGGCCGTAGCCCAGCGACTTGTTCATACATCCTCCCCAGGAGCGGGCGCGCGGTCTTGTTGAGCCGCTTGATTCCCGCGTTTGGACTCATGGCTTGCCATCCACCGCGCCAATGTCAACACGGACTCTCGCTTGAGGAAGGCATGCCCGCCATGCGATAGAGCTGGGGACGCCATCCATGGAGAGGATCATGGCCACACAACAACAGCACAAGCCCGTCTGCAGCGAAGCCGAATGGAAGGCCCGGCAGGATCTTGCCGCAGCCTATCGCATTTTCGACCATCTCGGCTGGTGCGAATCCATCTATAACCACATCACCCTGCGCGTGCCGGATGAGGATGCCTTTCTCATCAACCCCTTCGGCCTGCTATGGTCGGAAGTCACCGCCTCCAACCTCGTGAAGGTCGATAGCGAGGGCAACAAGCTGGATGGCAGCCCGCATTGGGTGAACCTGGCCGGCTTCACGCAGCATTCGGTGTTCCACAAGGAACTGCCCTGGGCCCATGCCATCGTCCACACCCATACGCCCGATACAATGGCGGTGTGTTCCAGCGAGGAAGGGCTGACGCCGACCAATTTCTATTCCTGCTTCTTTGAAGGCGCGATTGGCTATCACGATTTCGAAGGCATCACCGTGCGCGGCGAGGAAGGCGAGCGATTGCTGCGCAACCTTGGCAATCACCGCATCCTGATGCTGCGCAATCACGGCCCGGTGGTGATGGGGGAAACCCTGCCGGAGATGTTCCTCAAATATTACATGCTGCAGCGCGCCTGCGAGATCCAGGTGAAGACGGCATCGCTCGGCAATCCGATCCGCGTGCCGCCCGAAGTGATCGAAGTCCATCAGCAGGATCGCGACAAGATGCTGACGGCGGCCTTCGGCGTGCTCGATTTCGAGGCGTGGAAGCGCAAGATCGACAAGATCGACCCCAGCTGGCGCGATTAGTCGCGCGAGATAAGGTTGATCCAATGTGAGTCCCTGCGCAGGCAGGGACCTCGTTTGTCTTGGGGGAATACCAGAGAGGGGAGGCCCCTGCCTGCGCAGGGGCTCACGGGAAAACATCATTTCGCCATGGCGGCCAACGCTCTCAACCGCTAGAGAAGCGTCATGTCGCGCATGACCGTCAATGGCCGCCCGGTCCAGTTCGATATCGATCCGGAAACGCCGCTGCTGTGGGCGCTGCGCGATGCAGCGAACCTTACCGGCACGAAATTCGGCTGCGGCGCGGGCGATTGCGGCGCTTGCATGGTGATCGTGGACGGGGAGGCGCTGAGAAGCTGCCTCATCACCATTGCCGAGGCGGAAGGCCGCTACATCACCACTATCGAAGGATTGAGCAGGGATCGCTCCCACCCTGTGCAGCAGGCATTGGTGGCTGAACAGGCGATTCAGTGCGGCTTCTGCACGCCGGGCATCGTGATGGCCGCTGCCGCTTTGCTGCAGCGAAATGCTGCACCCACGGCGGAGGATATTGCGGCCGCCGTACCCAATCTGTGCCGCTGCGGGGTCTATCCCCGGCTGGTCCGCGCGATCCAGCGGGCCGGGCGGGTCGCCTTGCGGCAGGAAGTGATCAGCGCGGCCCCCGCACCGGGGATCAGCACCGAAGACGCCGCCCGCGCCGTTCCGGCAATGCGGGCGGAAAATAGCGAACAGGAATGACGAGCATGAAGGCCACCATCTGCACAATCCCAATTGCAGCAAATCGCGCCAGGCGCTGGAAACGCTGCAGAACACGCCGGGCGTGGAACTGGAAGTGATCCAGTATCTCAAGACGCCGCCGAGCGCGGAAAAGCTCGCCCAGCTCTATCGCGATGCGGGCATGGCCGCGCGCGAGGGGCTGCGTCTGCAAGGCACCGACGCGAAGGAGCGCGGCTTGACCGAGGCGGACGATTCCACCGTGATCGCGGCAATGGTGGCCGACCCCAAGCTGATCGAGCGGCCACTGGTGGAAACGGAGAAGGGCGTCCGCCTGTGCCGACCGCCAGAAAAAATTAAGGAAATCCTCTAATCGTGCCAACCTCCGGCAGGCTATGCACAACGGCCTGCCGACAAGTCGCGGCATATCCTTGCAAATCGGAGAAGGATTTGCGAACGCCGTGTTACACGAGTTTGTCCCCGGGGCGGGGCGTCGCAAGGGTTCTGAGCCTAGATGGCAGGATACGAGCTTACCGGGGAACGCAAGTCCACCAAGTTGAAGCGCAAGATTCGCGAGTTTCTGGGCCCATGGGGCGTATTTTTCCAGGGCTTCGTCGAACATCCGGTGATGGTCGGCTCGATCATCCCCTCTTCGCGCTTCACCATCCGCAAGATGCTTGCGCCGGTGGATTGGGAGGCGACGAAGCTGTTTGTCGAATATGGCCCCGGCGTCGGCACTTTCTGCCGTCCGGTGCTTGACCGGCTGCCGCGCGATGCCACGCTGCTGGTGATCGACACCAACCCGCTCTTCATCGACTATCTCAAGCGCACGATCGGCGATTCCCGCTTTGTCGCGGTGCATGGATCGGCCGAGGATGTGGAGGAAATCGTCCGTGCGCATGGGCATGACCATGCCGATTACGTGCTGTCCGGCCTGCCGTTCTCTACCCTGCCCGAAGGGGTGGGGCCGCGTATCGCGGCGGCCACGGCGCGGGTCATCCGCCCGGGCGGCGCGTTCCTGACCTATCAGTTCAGCAATGCGGCCCGGAACCTGACCGCGCAATATTTCGGCCGGATCGACGAAGGGTTCGAGCCGCTGAACATCCTGCCCTGCAAGCTGTGCTGGGGCTGGAAGACGGAAGGCGAATAGCCTTCACGGGCAAACGCCCCGCCTTGCGACGGGGCGTTTGCGCTATTTCATCCGTTCAGCCGAAAGTCTGTTCCAGGTTCCCGGCGGAAGGCCCGGCCAGCTGCCGGTGGACGGCGGCCATCACCCCGGCGAACACCATGGTGAAAGCCGCGCCGATCAGGCCCGAGAACACGCCGCTGACCAGTTGCAGGGCCGTGCCGCTGCCCATCAGCGCGGTGATGAGGCCCACGACCATGCCCAGCACCATCGAAATCACGATGAACACCACTGCCAGCAGCATGTAATAGCCCAGCAGGCGCACGCTGTTGCCCTTGGTCAGCGCCCAGGATCGCTTGAGGATGGTAATGGGGTTCGTCATCTTCTCAATCGCGATGACCGGCGAGACGAGCGACATCTTTACCATCACATAAATGAACAGCGGGATCGCCGCGAGGATGGCGATTGCCGCAACGGCGCCCAGCCCGGCTGCCGCCGGAATGCCGACCAGCAATATGAGGATCAACGCCACGGCGAAGCCTGCCAGCAATTGCGCGCCGATATAGGGCAGCAGGCCGATCACGCCGGTCTTCAGCGCCTCGCCCACAGTGGGTTTGCGGTCGTCGCGCAGCAGGGCCAGCAAGGCGATGAAGCCCACGGCTTGCACCAGCGCCGCCAGAAGCAGCGCCACCATCGCGCTGGGCGGCAGAGCGGCCTGAAGCTGGCTTTCCATTTCGGCCAGCACCTGTGCGATATCTTCGGACGGGGCGCGGTTCTGCGGAACCATGGCCGGTGTGGCCGGCATCAGCAGCGACGAGGCGAGGCTGGGCAGGAAGAAGAACACCCCTGCCACAATCAGCATCACTTCGCGATTGGCCGAGATCATCGCCGTGGCATCGCGCCAGGCGCGGCTCATGTCGAAGCGCATTACAATTCCCCTCTATTCTCCAAGGCTCTTGATAAACCGGCCATCTATCCCCACGCAATCGCGCATGGCGGATATTTTGCCCAAATCGAGCGAGTGGCCCATCGAATGGCGGATAGGGCAAGGGCAGGTGCCCTATCGCGAGGCGCTGGCCGAGCAGGAGCGGCGCAATGCCGCGATTGCGGACGGTTCTGCGGCCGAGCTGATCTGGCTGCTGGAACATCCGCCCGTCTATACGGCCGGCACCAGCGCCGATGCCGCGGACCTGATCGATCCGCGCTTCGATGTGGTGGAGACGGGCCGGGGCGGGCGTTACACCTATCACGGGCCGGGGCAGCGTGTGGGCTATGTCCTGCTCGATCTGTCCCGCCGGGGCAAGGACGTGCGCCGCTTCGTGCATGGGCTGGAAAGCTGGGTGATCGCCACTCTGGGCGATTTCGGGGTGGAAGCCTGGGCCGTGCCGGACCGGGTGGGCATCTGGACCCGCGATATTGACGGCACGGAAGCTAAGATCGGCGCCATCGGCGTACGGGTGCGCCGCTGGGTGACGATGCATGGCTTTGCTGTGAATCTCGATCCGGACCTTGCCCATTTCGGCGGGATCGTGCCCTGCGGCATCGCGGATTATGGCGTCACCTCGCTCGCCCGGCTCGGCGTAGCGGTTGCGCAGGAGGCATGGGATGGGGCATTGCAGCGCCGCGCGGGCGAATTCCTCGCCGCGCTGAGTGAGAGTGAGGCTGCATGAGCGCCGCGAATATCCTTGGTTCGATCCGGCCGGCTGCGATTAGGCTGGCTCCGGCTGTGCTGGCTGCTCCCGCGCTGCTGCTCGCGGGGTGCGGTTCGGAAAAGAACAAGGATGACCGCACCGCTTCCGGGCAGGTGCTGCAAGGCTCCATCAGCGACGAGATGCTGCCGCTCGATACGGTCACATCCAAGCCGCCGTTGATCAAGGAAAGCTCCGGCAGCGGGCCCGCCGCCGCCAGCGATGCGGCGGGCGAGGATGCGGAGGGACTGGACGCCCAGCAGCCGGTGGTTCCGGCGACGCCCAGCGAGCCTGCGGCGGAATAAACGAATAAACGCCCGAATGTGAGCCCCTGCCTGCGCAGGGGCTCACGGCATTACCTCGCCAGCCCAAGCAGGCGCTTCGCCTGGGCGAGATGGGGCGGCTCGATCATCCGCCCGTTCAATGACAACGCACCCGCTCCGGGATTGACGGCAAAGGCATCCACGATTGCGCGGGCATTGGCCAGTTCCGCTTCGGTGGGGCTGAAGGCGGCGTTGATCACCGGCACTTGATCGGGGTGGATCGCCAGCATGCCATGGAACCCGTCCGCGCGGGCGGCAGCGGCGATGGAGGCGAGCCCTGCAAGGTCGCGGAAATCGGAATGAAGCGTGTCCACTGCCAGCACCCCGGCGGCATGGGCGGTGACGAGGGCCGTGGCGCGCACCATCCGCAAAGCGTCGGTCCATTCGCCCGCGCTGCCATGGGCATCGCCTGAGCGTTTTCGCGTGGCGTTGAGGGCCGAAGAGAGATCCTCCGCCCCCCAGGTCAGGGCGGCAAGGCGCGGCAGTTCGGAATTGGCACTGGCGGCGGCATAG